>NZ_JAKJSR010000014.1:0-226351 GCF_050337155.1 Vibrio cionasavignyae | reverse complement strand
ACGTATCTGAGTATTAAGCGCAATAAGCTTGCCATCCGCGTAAACAAAGTGCTTATGTTGTGTTTCGCCATCATTGGTTTGAATGCGCTCGTACGTTTTACCAAAATAGAAGGTTTCGCTGCCATCGCTGCTTTGCTTCAAATAACGGTTGTGGTTCGCGTCGTAAGAAAACGCCACCGTATTGCCGTTACGGGTAATCGACGCGGGTTTGTTGAACTCTGTCCAAGTCAAAGAGCGCTCGCTAACACTACTGCCCTCTTTGTAGGTGCGCAGCAGATTACCCACTTTATCGTATTGGTAATTAAGCCCATTAGCCTGAGTCACCGCGTGTGGGCCAGCGTTTATTTTGCTGTAGGTATACGCCCCCACTCCTGTCTTTGAGGTGATGTTACCCAACTTGTCATAGCGAAAAGCAAACGGGCGGCTAAGGTCGGGGTTATTCACACCATGTCGAGCGGTATCCGCTACCGCTATAGTGTTACTATACACCCTGTCTTGCGCGTCATAGGTCCAGTTGTCTGTAATACCTAAGTTAAGGTCATGACGATAGGTCACATTATTGTGTTCATCATAACGGTAATGCAACTCTCGGATATTGGTGCTGCCATTGCGGGTTACAATCTGCTCTGGGCGACCTGTTGCTATATTATGTTGGTAACTATTGACTAAGCCATTCCCCAACACTTCTGCTAACGTGTGATCGTAGGCGTCGGTATCCTGACGTTGCCAATAGTATAGGTAAGCGCCACTTAACGCCGACGCTTCTAGCTGCGACTGATCAAGTACCAACTGCAAATAGTCTGCTTGACCAAACTCATTTGGTTTACCACAGCCCCCCCAATAGCTCGCCATCCGGCTATGTTTACCGCCTAGTTTTTTTGCATCATCACAGTACAGACCACTAAGCACCGCAACTTGTTCTGCCATAGTGATGAGGCTATCTGCAAGATCGGTATAGTGCTTCTGTTTGCTCGCGGCTAGTTTGGCGGCTTCATCCAAATCGTGCTTAGTGTAAGCCAACTCTTGCTCAGTGGCGCTGTCGAGCGACGCGACATACACATCTTCACTACTTAATAAAGATTGCTGACCATTGCCTCTATCTTTGACAACAAAGTCATGGGTTTTGATCAGTGTCTGTGCGTCTAATTCAGCAGGATTAATTGGCGTCAGTGTCGCATTATGTAAACGTGTCCCCGACGTTGTCTGGTAATAAGCGGTGTCAAAGCGATAGGCCCTTCCTTCAATCACGGCCTCTACCGGGATAATAGGACTTGGACCTATTAGCACCCACCCCATTGGGCGCAGATAGCACTCACCAGTATCGGTGCACCACTGGGCGAATTTGTGAGCGCCAGCGAGGCTTGCGATAGACGCTTTATCAAGTTGGTGTTCATTCAAAATACCACTGCGCAGTGTTTGGGCCTTGTCCTCATAAAATGTTTTTTGTTGGCTATACTTTTCTGCGCGACCTAAATAGCTATTCGCCAACGCGATCGCTTCGTCGAGTAGTTGTTTAATCTCGCCACGAAACTTAGCGGCACTAAACTCACTATCTGCTGCGCTGCGTGGGCTGCGTACCGCAGACAGGTAACCATAAGGGTTGTACACATACTGTACAGCTAAGCGTTCACTTGTCGCCCCCGCACCACCGTTTGGGCGTTCCTCCTGAGTCACTCGTTCATAACCATCATAGGAGTACTGAGTTGCAAAGCGCTCATCACCGACAGTCACCACTACCTCCAGCGGCAGACCTTGGGAAGTATAGGTATAATCTGTACTCTGCCCACGGCCACTAAAACGAGTCAGCGATCCTAGAGCGCTATTGCCATCATACTGCCATATAGAGGTAACTGAACCTTCTTTCTGGCTGACTTTACGACCTAGGCTATCGTAGACGATCGTCGTTGCTATATTGTTGGCATCGCGTTTATACGTTAATTCACCAAGGGCGTTATAACGGTATACCCAAGTCCCCATATCCGGATCAATAAGCTTACTGCGATGGCCAAGACTATCGTAATTGATGGTTGTGATATTACCCGCTGAATCCGTGCTGGTGTGCAATTTACCATCTGGATAGTAGGTATAGGTTTGGCTGGCGCTTAATGATTCACTTTTCTGGGTGATATAACCCATCACATTGGCGATCGTGGTGTGTTTGTTTCCTTTTGCGTCTAGCGCATCTGTACTCAGGCCCCGGTATGACGTAATAAACACGGCTTGCTTGCCACTACTGGCAGGCTCTGACTTTTCAATTTCTCGATTAAGCAAATCATAGCGAAAGGTCACTGTCGGTGCGTTATGTTGGCGTACAAAGTGTGGTCGAGTCATTGCGACTTTGCGCCCATTGAGATCCCAAGTGGTACGAATGCTAACCCATTGTCCATTAAAACCCTGATGCAAACGACGAACTTCTCGTCCAGCATAATCATACAGAGTCACTTGCTTGCCGCCCGTCGCCGACTCTGCGATAGCACAACTCACAGTTTCTGCTGTGGTATAAGGACACTTGGCACCAAGTTGGTAGTCGGTTGAGTTGGTATTTCCTTCTCCTGGTAACGTTTCGCTTACGGTACGCCCAAACGCATCATATCGATAGGTGGTCATGCGGCCCTTTAATGCCGCGGTTGTACGAGTTAAGCGCCCATTAGCATCATATACTGTTTGGCTTACATGCCCTTTGGAGTTTGTTGTGGTCGCGGGATACAGATTATCGGTATAGGTAAAGGATGTGGTTCGAGAACCAAAACCTGTCCCGGATGCCGTAGAAGCCGTCAGATTTCCGTAGCGATCGTACTGGTAACTCTCCGTTTTTGAATTATCTTCCAACCTAGTACTGGTGGATCCGTACGTGTTTCCTTTCGTAGTACGAGATGCGAGCAAGCCGTTTTCATGATATTGCAGATTACTTTCAATGGTACGCGAAGACACACCGTCATGTAGCGTGCTTGTTTCCTTCACTACTGCCGCCAACTTCCAAAACTGGTTTGGGCTTTCGGTGACAATTTCAGCTCCCGATGTCTCATTGGCGACCAGCATGGCGCTTTGATTACCGTGAGGATGGGTAACGCTCACTTGTCCACATTGGTAGACATTAGCAGCATCAAATTGGGCTTTTGATACGCTGACTAAATCACCAGAAAATTCGCTCGCACCATCCGTATTGTCACTTAGGCTTACCGAACGGTATTTAAAATACTCATCATAACGTTTTGCTAAAATAGGCGTGGACGGGCTACCTATCAATACAAATACATCATTAGGTTTAAAGTAAGTCTCGCCGCTGTCTGCGCAATACCGTGTTAATCCCGCAGAATACTGGCTCAACGTAGATGGCACCACGCTGCCAGCTTGCTGATTTAAGGTATAGACAAAGCGAGTCTGGTTAGATCCTGTCGATAGATAGGCCAGGTTAGTCGTACGTGTATACGAACCGGCTCCACTATGGCCACTGGTAAAGGTAGTGACTTCGCTTGTGGGGTTACCAAAACGATCTAAAGTACGGGTTGTTAGCTCTTGCTTATCCAGCACTTCTTGGCCGGGGCTGTACCAATTCTTGGTGACCTTGTTAGCATAAGTTTGATAGTACTTCGCCTGATAGCCTAAGTACGATTCGAGTTGGTATTCATAGCGAACATCTGATATTCGCTGTTTAGTGCTCGGCGAGCTCAGCGCCACTTTAAAAACCTGTGTACGAACCGGGTTGCCAGCCAGCTTGGGGTCATCTTGCTTGTACTCGGTCACGGTTTCTGTGATAACCGACGCCATTTCTGTTTCGGTAATGGAGGCAAAGCCGAGGAAGCCGCCGCCTTGTAGATGCGATCTGGCCCCTTGGTAGTGGTAGATATAACGGGTGGTATCGTAGCCTTGCGGTTGCTTTTGCACCTGAGCGACTAAATATCGGGCGGGGGTCAACTGCTTATAGGGAAAAGCATCAAGCGTGTTATTAGCAATATCATCCTTTTGATGCACCAAACTGTCGCTTGCGGGTCGATAAGTCACTTGGTAGACCAAGCCAAACTCATTGAAACGAGTGATTTTATCCTGCACTTTTGATACCGAGTAACGAATACTCACCTTAGCATCATCGTTTTCACGAGTCAGAATGTCAGCCCATCCGTCGCCGTTAATATCGCGCACAGCATACACGTCATTGCCGACATCTAAAATTGGCGGTGCTAGCTCTTGAACCGACGTTATGTCGGTTGATGCATTAGGGTCTAGGCCCTCATCAAAACGCTGCAAGCTTTGTACAGTGGCAATGGCACCGTACAGGTTGCGGTAAAACTTGCCTTTATGGACCAGTTCTGGGTAGCCGTCCCCTGTGATATCCGCCAAACGAACATCGTCATCGCTGTTTATTTGCAATTCTAGTTTGATTGGAGGGGCAAAGCCCGTACCCGTAAACTGATGCAGATATAAATGACCCGATCCAGTTGCCGGCCCAGTAAACACGTCTAGATAACCGTCGCGGTTAATATCAGCAAGACTCTTAAGTACCCTTCCGCCAGGCGATGATAAACTCCCTGAGAGTCCATTAGAAAGTTCATAGCGATAGTCGCCATTAGGAATATCAAAACGGTGTTTGTCATCACGGCCATCACCGTTAAAGTCTGCGACCAAGAAACCGTTTATAAGCTCGCCACTTCCATCACCATTAAAGTCCCCTGCATTCACACCTTTAGAGGGATATTTACATGAATCTCCGCCACAGCTACTAAAACGGCAATAGGTCACTAAATTGCCTTCGCCATCACTGTAAGAGGACGCGGCGTTCACGCTACAATTGTTCAACCCCAATGAGGGCGATAGCACACTGCCCTTTAACGTTAACGCACTAATATTACCGTGCGTATTTCCAGCTAAATCTCGGATAACCATCTTGCCGGTACTGCGGTTTTGGCTGATAACGCCGTAAAGATTATCTTTCCCGTTTCCGTCTACATCATAAAAGCGAGGGGCGTTATAATCCGTTGTCTCAGCATGACTAAACCCAACTTTGTCATGATTTTGCCAGTCAAAAGTAATGGGAGTGGCACAGTGATTAGAAACACAATACTGGATTTTTTCTAGCAGTGAGCGGCCACTCATTGGGATGGCTTTATAGCTAAGTTGATAACTTCCCACTCTCGCATTAACGCTGTTATAGACCGTTAGCTCCGTCAAGCGTTGGTTTTTAATGATCGCCTTGCCGCCTAAATAAACACGTTGCGTATCTTGACGCGCCGCATAGGTGAAAGTCAGCTTCCCACCCACATAGTCAATCTCTTCGATAAGCGGTACAGTTGAGCCATTAGGCTGAGTGTAGCGATAATCCAGAACGTTATTACGGGTAACATCGCTCTGCTTATTCATTAACCATTGGTAAGTCACATCACTGCTTGGAAGTTTGGCTTTCGCACCGCTGTGTTTACCATATTCGAACACGCTGCCATCTTTTTTCCACACCATAAAGTAGTCGGGAGCGCCCTCAACCGAACCATATGAGACAACCTTAGCGTAGCCATTTTTTTTAACTCGATATTCTGTGTGATGTCCGCCATCATTTCCGGTCACCGCAATCAAGCGCTGGCCATCAAGGCAGTAGCGGTCGTCGTTGTTGAAGTTAACACCGCCCCACTGATCATCCGATAACAGGTTTTGACCACAACGAGAGATAGCCGACAGTCCCCTTATCTGCCAGCCCACCCCAAGCGTTCCGTTCCCTCTATCGCTGCGATAACTGAAGGCAAGTTCTGGCTGAACCCCTGCCCGTCCGGGTAATGCTTCTATCGGAAGTGTATACCCTGCCTGCCCCCCGCTGGTGCGATATTGACCGGCTAAACTAATGGTGGCGTTATCTAAGCTCTGCGCGCTAGCATGACTGACTAAAAGAGCTAGCACGACTCCGATAGCCACCTTAGCAAACTGACCTAAAACGCCCTGACGCAGCATATTATTCTTCGCATCCATTATTTAGTTGACTCGTTATTTGTTATTATTAGCGTATTCAACCGCTGACGTAGTGCTATTATTCTATGACTGTCGCTCATCGTTTCTGGCATTACTTTAATATTGTCGATATTCGTAGCACGTAATAATTCAGGGTGTTTTTTCAAACGGTCCATCACGAGTTGTTGTAATTGAATGACGGGGGGTGGATATTCAGCATGCTCACTGAGTGTTATATTCTTTACTTTCACTTCTTCGCTAAGCACTTCGGATGCATCAACACTGTCATTTATCAATCCAACCCCATTGATAACCACCACCAATAGGAATGCTGCCAGCAAACCTGACATTATGAAAAATTTGGTATGAGTAATCATAGTTAAATATACATTCGTGACCGGATGAAATAGCAACACTACTAAAAATTGCAGAGTCGCACATGGAAATATTTATTAAACTATTCAATTTGTCGCAAAATAGAACCTACGAAATCATAAATAGTAAAATATCCATTGCAATGGTGAATATATATGATATCGTCACGCTTCTTTTATACACCACACCTTACATAAGTAGGCACTCGGTATTATTACCTTAGCAGTGTGGGTGTTTTTATTGCCTCTGGATAATTGACAAATAACTAAATAGGTTAACCAATGAAATACACGTTACTATTATTACTGGCTAGCTTGGTATCACTCAACTTACATGCCACCACCAATGCAGGGTCCGGTCAAAAATGGTATGGTCCCTATACGGTCGATAAAGTTGCTAGGTATTGGGATGGTAATCACCGTATGTCAGTTCACGTTACCGAAACGCCAAATACAACATGTGATGTCACCAATACACAACAGTTAGCCACTTATTATTATGGTACCAGCATAACTTTCATGCAACAGTTCGTTTCTGTACTTATGGCAGCTCAAGCCCAAAATAAGAAAGTCATGCTACTACTCGACTATACTTGTCATACTACTTACGGCTTGAACTTACATGGTATTGAAATACTATCTAACTAAGCTATACCGCGCTACCTAAATAACATTGCTGGTGCAGCATTTTCTTATCTACCAAGTATATCAGTATAAAATGGTGGTTAATGACGTAGAAGAGTATACATTACCCATTATTATAGGGTTTCAACTGCTGTCATTGATATTTCTTCCCGTATCAGCACTATTATTTATATTATCTCACATGGGGTATAGGCTTCTTCGACATCATAGGGGTTACCACTTCAATGTTAATCTCCCTTTCCTTCAAATCCATATTGTAAAAACAAATTCCATACTGTTTACAGGTGAGTGTTATTCACTATTTGTAGTATTAAGCAGTTATTACTGATATTAAGACCAAGAGTTTAATAGGTTGGAAACGGACACCTTCTATCAAACTTCAATGACCACGCCCCTGACTGATATGCCTCACAAACGCATACCTATTGCCCACTGCCACTTTTGTTTCGACAGGCAAAACCTCCCTACATACCCCTTGCCATCCGTTGATTGCCATTTTTATTGGCAAAAATGGCAATCAAACAGCGCTAACCCTTTACTATCTGTAAGATCCCCCTAAAATGGGCAAAAAATTTAACACTGAGGTTTTCATTCATGTCCATTCAATGGTTTCCGGGCCACATGCACAAGGCACTTAAAGAAATTGAGGAAGTGATTCCGCAAGTCGATGTCATCATCGAAGTCCTTGATGCTCGAATCCCTTTTAGTAGTGAGAACCCAACGATCGCGAGCCTACGTGGCGATAAGCCCGTCGTTAAAGTGTTGAACAAACGTGACTTAGCCGATCCAGAAAAAACTGAGTTGTGGATTGCACACTTAGAAAAAGAGCAAGGTGTGAAAGCCATTGCGATTACCACCAGTAATCAGCACGAAGTGCAGCAGATTCTTGAGCTCTGTCGAAAGCTGGCTCCAAATCGCGAAGCGATTGGTAAAAACATTCGCACCATGATCATGGGTATCCCTAACGTGGGTAAATCCACCATCATCAATAGCCTGGCGGGTCGCACTATCGCCGTAACTGGTAACCAGCCTGCGGTTACTCGCCGCCAGCAACGAATCAACCTGCAAAATGGGGTCGTGCTGTCTGATACCCCAGGAGTACTGTGGCCAAAAGTGGAAAACCCGCACAGTGGATTCCGCCTTGCGGCTACCGGTGCAGTAAAAGATACCGCGATTGAATACGATGAAGTGGCCTTTTATACGGTTGAATACCTTGCGCAGTACTATGCAGAGCGACTTAAAGAGCGCTACCAGATTGATGAAGAGCTACCAGAATCTGACCTAGAACTCATGGAGTTGATTGGTAAGAAGCGTGGTGCGCTGCAATCCGGTGGTCGTGTCAATCTTCACAAAGCTTCTGAGATTTTGTTGCATGAGCTACGCAGTGGCACACTTGGACAAATTACGCTTGAGCTGCCTGAAATGATCACCAAAGAGTTGATTGAAGTCGAGATTGAAGAAGCTCGTAAGACAGAAGCGAAAATTAAGAAAAAAGAAGAACGCCGTAAGCGCTATTTGAAGAATAAGCGCTAGTTATTACCGCTATCCGCTCAAAAGTCACTCAATAAAACGCTCTCTTTCATGAGAGCGTTTTTGTATTCGCCAACCCTGTCTCTCGAGACAGACCCGCGCCTTTAGGTAACGCACTACCTCAAAATCATACCACTAGAATATCGGTGACATTGTCACCTTTGCATTTACTAACAATGTCCAGCCTAGCCCCATATAAAAGAGATTAATTGCTAGCACGGTTATACTTTGCCAGTTTTCATGCGCTGGTGGCTCTGCCCCGTTGTCTTTTTTTTGAACGACAAAGCGGCGTTGGACACTTAGCGCTAAAATAGAGACCAACAGCAAAGATAAAAAACTGCCCACAAAGCTGGCAATTAACAATAGGTTTGCAATGGATTGTTCGAACCACATAGCGGTATAGAGAAATATAAGGCTAGTACTTAGACATGGCCGAAGCGCCACAACCAGCATTACCCCATAGGATGACGAAATATTGGACGCTCTGCTAGTAAATAGCATGGACGGTTCAATCTGCTTTACTTGATCGCTTTGCCTCAACAAAAATACCACTCGTTTAAGTACGCCAAATAGCCCGATTGCGAGCATACCTGCACCAACCCACTGATTAAGATTGCCCACTAACGTTATGGTGTCTTTAAACCCTAAGACTAAAACCCACTGCAAGGCAGATGCCACCAGCCAAGTACTCATCCCCTGTACGACATTGATTACCAAAGCAAAACCAGCTATCCGGCGTAACGTCGGTTTAGAGGCGTGCATAGCAATAAGCAATACCGACTTACCATGACCAGGACCCAGTGAGTGGACAAAACCGTAGCCACAAACAGCAAGAACCACCAGCCATTGTGAGCCGCTCCACCCACTTACGCTGAACAATTGCCCCCCTTCTTCTGGCTGATTCACCTCAAGGGCGTCAGTGAGGTGCTCTAACAACGTCCGTTGCAGCGATAGAAAACTCCAACGAAGGTAAACCCAGTTCTCAGCAATCCAATACAGTCCACCTATCAGCAACACGCTTAAAAGCACTATCGTGCAACCAAGCTTAATTCGATGTCGATTATTTACCACAATATATACTCACGGTTTGGCTAAAATGCTGGCCCAGATCCGCGTCTTCTTCGCTGTCTCTTGCAAGCGACATGGCGTAATTTTGAATGTCTTGCGATGGCGAGGGTTGTGCTAAGCCAATGTGGCATTGCGAAGATACTGCCGAACTCAGCTTAACCGATTGCGCTGATTTCCACGCGATATCAATGAAATACGTATTGTCATAGGTCTGAATGGCCAAACTTTGGTTCGAGAGTTCAACTGATTTGGATAGCGGCAACAAAAATACTAGTACCATTCGCTTGCCACGTTTTGTTAAGGAGTACGATGTGGGTATTCGAAATTTAAGCGGTGTTCCGTTCAAGTACAAATAGGTAAAATAATGAGTATTGAGCAAATTCGACATTAAACGCCGCGCTTCTTGTGATGCACGCTCCTCACTCTCGAAGATAGAAAAGTCGCCATCCAACGCATAGGCACTGGTGAATGGATCAAACACCCACTCCATTTCAAGACTCTCCATCTTAGTTCCTTCACCATGAATGGTTAGGGTATGACTTATCCAAGAGTGAGGGTGAGCATAGCAAACGGATGACAGTAACAGCGCAGCCATCAGCAACGATACGAATGTCATGATTCTACTTTTTGTCATCATAATATCTTCGTATCTATGAAGCATGCTGATCCGCCTGCTCCTCATTACGACGCAACCAATGCTCTGAAGACACATCATCAAACGTAGCAATCAACATCGCGAACGAATCTTGCTCTTTATCTGCTATCGATTGTGCTAATGGCAAATCAACACGCATTGGATCAACTGGGCGGTTACGCACCAGCACCTCAAAATGAAGATGTGCGCCAGTAAGACGACCAGAAGCACCAGACAAAGCGACCTTTTGGCCTCGCTTAACAAATTCACCCGGTTTTACCAAAAATCGACTTAAATGCAGATAGCGCGTTTTATAGATACTATTGTGTTCTATCACTAAGTATTTTCCTGCGTAAGGATGCTCTTTTAACGCCAGCACTTTTCCATCTCCTATGGAATATATTGGCGTACCAACCGGAGTGGCAAAATCAGTACCGTTGTGAGGAGTTATCCTTCCCGTGACTGGGTGTTTTCTGTGGCGATTAAAAGGCGATGTAATTCTGCGATATTCTTTAGCAATGGGGTATCGGTTAAAAGCCTGCTCTAAACTGTTGCCATCACGATCATAAAATCGTCCATCTTCAGCTAAAAAAGCCGACACAACGCCCCTCGCTAAATAAAAGCGTACACCTTGTATCTCAGCGTTTCCGGTTGAATGCGAACCTAGGTACTGTTCATTCACCAATACTTCAAATCGGTCGCCATGTCGTAAATCCCGAGCAAAGTTAATTTTCTCTGCCATGACACGGTTGATAATGGCGATTTGGCGAGAGCTCAACCCTTGCTTATTGGCAGATACAGAGAAACTTCCAACAATTTCGCCTATGTACATACGCGGCTTCCACTGCCCCTGCTCTTCTATGAAGTCATAATGAAACAGTGTCTGGTTTGGTTCTTCATCATTGTTGATACGAGAATAGACTGATCGTTCAACAAGGCTATGGTGATAAGTCAGTGCGATGAGCTGACTTGTTGACCTATCGACAACAAACTCTAAGCGCTTCTTTGGCACAAGATTATCGAGCTTTAAATCTGAGATATCCGCCGACAACAGTTCAGGTATCGTTGCGAGCGGCAGGGACAGCGTTTCGAAAATCGTACTTAACGAGTCGCCGGATTGAATAAGGTAATGGATACGTTCAACATTGGCCATGTTGAGCTCTGATGCCGATTCAAGATCTGAATCAAGCAAAACCTTGGTATCAAACGGGGTGACTTTTACGGTGTAGTCGTCGTTCTGCGCGTAAGTAGCGAGTGAGAAGGCATCTGCAATAAAGGAGCGACCACTGGTGAGTATCATGCCAACAAGAATAACAATGAAACAAATTATGCTAATGGCCAAAGGAAAGGGTCTGTACAACATAGGTAATGAGCGAATCACGTAAATTTGTTACGTTATAACATAACAATGCAAGAAAGAACAATCAGAGTGCGTACTTTAACGACATACTCATTTCTAGTCGTTTCTAAGATGTTCTATGGTTCTATGGTTCTATGGTTCTATGGTTCTATGGTTCTATGGTTCTATGGTTCTATGGTTCTATGGTAAAGAACACATAAAGAAAGAAACAAATAATTTGATGGAGCCGTAGTCTTTTATTGACAGACAAAGGGTGAGTCAGATTTCAGGCACAAAAAACCGCACGGCATAATGAAGTGACTTCATTTAGGTAGTTAGACCTAGCACGTGCGGTTGTTTTTAAGGCGCTAAACGGAAACGTTAAAAAATTCAATTCGTCTCTGTTTGTTAATGCCCGTTTATCGAATGATGGTTATGGCACACCATGACCTTTAGACGCAACCCAAACTCGGTACCATTGTTCACGAGTAAGTTCGATGTCCATCGCTTCGACAGCCGCTTGAACACGGTCAATTTTCCCTGAACCGATAATTGGTAATGGATTTGAAGGTAAACGTCTAACCCAGGCAAAGATAACTTGGTCGATACTACTTGCGCCCACTTCTTGACGAATCGCTTCAAGTTCACCGCGTACACGTTGCGCTTGATCTGACTGCCCAGAGAATATTTCGCCACCTGCAAGCGTAGACCATGCCATTGGAGAAACACGTAGCTGTTGCAACTGATCCAGCGTGCCGTCGTGAGCAACGTCAAAATTCAACGGATTAATTTCCACTTGGTTTGTGACTAGTGGCTTACTTAGACGGGATTGAAGTAGATCAAATTGACGAGGAGAGAAGTTCGAGACACCAAAATGCTTCACCTTGCCGACTTTATGCAGCTCGGTAAACGCTTCTGCCACTTCATCAGCGTCCATCAACACATCCGGACGGTGTATCAATAACACGTCAATTTCATTAATCCCAAGTCGCTGCAATGAATTATCTACAGACTGGTAGATGTGTTTTGCACTGGTGTCATAATGATTAATCTTGCGATCAGCGAATTTTTCGCTGCATAGATTAATATCACATTTAGTAATGATTTGAATCTCATCCCTGATCTGGCTATCTAACGCTAACGCTTCACCAAACAACTGCTCACATTCATAGTTACCATAAATGTCTGCGTGATCAACGGTCGTCACGCCTAGTGCGATATGCTGTTTGAGAAAGGTCAATCGTTCCTGAGGGGTCATTCCCCAATCGGCTAGTCGCCAATACCCTTGAACCAACTGTGATAATTCTGGCCCACTTGGCGCGGTGGTGACTTTCGAAACTGCTTTTGAATCAGATGCTGAAACCACTGTTGAAACCATAGGTTTACTCCTTATATTAGCCTGCCGATATCCTAAGCTTGTTTCACCTCACCCTCAATGGCTAATTACCGCATTTGGTGGATAGCACCCTCATTTATCCCATAGCTCGCCCCAAAACCACATCTAAAAAGGTAAAAAATCATCAACATAACCAAAGCAACCTCATCCCCCACGCAAAAGACTTGCGCCTGACACACTCAGCCACCTTCAAAGCCTCAAGCTTATAACCCCAAAGAGTTATTTTTATCATTCACAGAAGTAATATAAAAAACTAAATTAAAAACCATGCAGTTATAACGAGAAACATCCAGTTAACATCAATCTTATTTTCTGCCAGTTACCCCCTACCAACTATTGATAAACATAATAGTTAGAAAATCATCGGTCCAATTTATGTGACCTAGATTAAACACCTGTTTGAAAGAAATATTTTACACTTAACTCAAATGGCACGTAGATGAATTCGCGAGCTGGAATTCAAGAAAAATATACAAAACTGAAATACTAGCAATATGTAAACCTGTCCCCCAACAGTGGTATTTAAAAATAGAATTTATTTTTAAATGGGGTAATAAACTCCCAAAATGGATAACAATAAAAAGGAAATAAATATGAAAGGTCTATTTAAACTTTCGACACTTGCAATCAGTGTATTTGCCGCTTCGCAAGCTGGTGCGATTGAGCTTTATAATAACGAAGGAACCGTTGTTAATATGACAGGTGCTATTGCTGCACAAGTCAGCAAGTACGATTACGATGAATCAACGATTATTGGTAACCCCGCAGGTCTCGACTACAACAGCGATGCCACCCATATTGAAGACCCGGGCTCTTATTTTGGTTTTGATGTAACGCACACTATCGGTAAATGGTCAGCACTGGCACGTTTAGAGTGGGATGTGAACTTTGGTACCAAAACGGACATCAATGCTGATTTCACGGAACAAGAAGCCCTTAGCGACCGAATCACTTACGCAGGCTTTCGTCATGAAGACTTTGGTAGTGTTACCATTGGTCGCCAAGAAAGCCCATACATGAAGACAGATAAAGGTTACTACGCCTACTGGGCAGGCGGTTTAAATATGATGCAATCCGATGAACTAGGCAGCCGCCGCTCACCAAACACGATTGTATGGCAACACGATTTTGACAACTTGTACGTGGGTCTTCAATACCAAGCGAAACGTTCTGTAGACAACATTAAGTTTGGTAATGGATTGAACTTTGGTTCTTTCTTGGTTGGTGGTGAGTTCGACGGTACTAAGTTGAAATACGGGCCTGCAATCCAAATTGATGATGGATTCGGTGCTGCAGTAACTTATACATTTGACACTGCAACTTACGTGGCCGTTTCTTACAACCAAGCGAATGGTATCAACGGTAAAATGTACGACTACCTATCAGAAGGTGATTATGGTGTAACGCAATCAGGAAATATCACTGCAACAGACGCAGACATTAAGCAATATGCTATCGCTATTGAACAGCACCTAATGGACGGTGCTTTATCGTTATCAGCTCGATTTGAGCAATTCGAAGCTAAAGATGGTCTTAACGCGTTTGACAGTAGCACACATAACTTCGGCCTAGGTGCCAACCTATATGTATCTGAGAGTGTACGTATTTATGGTGGATATGAAATGGCCAAGGAAACCGATAATAAAACAGATTCAACTACTTCAGAAGTCTCAATGTTTAATATTGGTACAGCGTGGGCGCCAGTACCATGGGGTGAAGTGTACCTAGAGAGCTACACTGATGATCTTAAGCTAAACAAAGCAGCTAACTATACGACCGGTGAAATTGGTGCAGAGTCAAAAGGCACACACTTCTTCCTAGGTGCAGCGGTATTCTTCTAAGCCTAATCTAGATAAAACGTATCGACCATTCCAGCCCTTAAGTTCCCTTAAGGGCTTTTTTTACATCTCTCCAACAACACTAAATCGTCATTTCTATTAAAGTTCCATCAACTATTTTGCTCACAAATCAAACAAGCTGCCCCATCAATTAAACTTATTAATACAACACCTCAATTACACCCTGATAATCGAATGCATAAAAACTTATAAAAAAATAAACTGTGATAACCCTCATGAATGCAATGGCATTTTATTAATAGACTGCTTGTGATTATTACTGGTTATTAAGACGATTGGTCATATTAACAAATATTATACATATCAATAATCGAAGTATTACCTAATTAATAAAGTAGTCGCTAGTGTTTTAAACAAACACTCGCTTTTAATTACCTAATTTAAGTACAAAAATATGAAGCATTTAAATTTTTCGCACGCCCTTTCCCTGCTAACTTTGGCAACTTTTTCTTCCACTGCAGTAGAGCTCTACAGTGATGACAACACAGAGCTGACGATGTACGGCGCTATTGCTGCCCACCTAAGTAGTTATCATTATGACCCAGAATCTCCTATGGGGAGTGGCAGCGCCATTGGTTACGAATCGGGTAACCTCTATATCGAGGATCCCGGCTCTTGGATTGGATTCGACGTCACCCATACGCTCGGAGATTATCGCGCCATTGCTAAACTTGAATACGATGTCAACTTTGGCACTCAATCCGATGAATCCGATGTCGCTTTAGCCCAGCGACAAACCTATGTAGGCTTTGGCCATACGACCTATGGCGACATTACGATTGGTCGCCAAGAAAGCCCCTATGTAAAATCCGACGTCGGTTACTACGCCTATTTTGCGGGCGGATTAAACATGATGCAGTCAGACCAGCTGGGCAGTCGTCGAACTAAAAACACCCTGATATGGAAAAAAGAAACCGATAACTTCTATATTGGGCTGCAATATCAAGCCAAGCGGTCCGAAGACCACATTGGATTTGGTAACCGTTTGAACTTTGGTGCATTTCTACCGGCAGTGAGTGACGAAATCACCATCGATAGTGGTTTTGGCGCGGCCACTAGTTACACTACATCCTTTGGTACTTATTTTGTCGCAGCCTATAACCAAGCCAATGATATCTCAGGAAAAGTGATTGATTTACTCGGCGATGCAGACCAAGAGATCACCCTAAGTAATGCCAATATCAAACAGTTGGCACTTGGCGTAGAGCACCACTTTTTAGACGGCGGTGCTTCCCTGTCTGCTAGATTTGAACGATTTGAAGCTCGCAACGGCACCGGTGGGACCGACTTAAATACCACCACCGACAACTTTGGTCTAGGCGCAAACCTATATGTTTCAGAATCTGTGCGCATTTATGGCGGGTACGAGTTTGGCATTGAGCGAGACAACAACACCAATGCCGTTGCTACCAAAACATCCATGTTTAACCTTGGCACCGCATGGGCGCCTGTTCCTTGGGGAGAGGTCTACCTAGAGTCATACTCTGATGCTGTCACGTTAAACAACTCAACCAATTGGGTAACAGGTGGGATTCATGACTACTATGGCAGGAACACTCACTTCTTCCTTGGCGCGGCAGTATTTTTCTAACTAAGGACAGCCTAAACAGCTAACTCCAAACAACTAATTCCAAATAAAGAAGCCCTACTAAACATGGAAACAAGAGGCCATTTCTCTTGTTTCCTCTTTCTCCGGCCCCTTCCCTCCTCACACTAATCTCATACCGACCTCTAGGAACCAAGAACGCGCCATTTCTCTTTTATTTTCCGCTCATACCCATACCCTTTCTAGTGTCTTTCGAGAAAGATCACAACAAAGTGCTATTATTTTACATAGAGTTGTATTGATTAATTACTAGACAGCAAGGAAGGTAAGGTATGTACGACCTAAAAAAAGAGTATGACCAGTTCGGCCCTTGGTTGGTCGAAATCAAATCTGAACAAGATATTCCTCCGCAATTTTCCGAGCAACAGCATTTCTTTGACGATGCCGTCTACAGTTTCAAAATACCTGTTCATCAAGAACGTAGGAACATGAAACCGGGTATGTTGCTCTACCCTGAAGTGGTCATTATTCAAAAAGACTTCATTTTGCATCTGAAGATAGATGGCGAGCGTATTCAGGCTGAAAAAATGTGGTATACCGATGTGCTCTTTCTCACTCATGGAGGAGATTTACTCGATAATTATATCGGACTACAGTCCATTCAAGGTGAAATGGTGATCAAGTACAATCTTGTCTCTCAAGACGTTGCTAGCCATGTCATCAAACTGCTACGCGAAATGGTATCACCACGTACGCGTTACCCAGTTTCCAATGAGTTAAATGACCACAGTTTGCAAGACAAAGTGACCTACAGCTTCTATTGCGGCACAGAAAAAGCACTAGACCCTTTGCACATTTTAGCCTATCAAAGCGAGTTCTCTCTCACTGAACGAAAACGAAGTAGCCTCATGGATTTATACCATAACTTCGTGCAGTACAAACTTCTCCGATCGATGATCATGACCGATGGCGTCGATTTGATCATCGCCAATCAGGGCAAACACATTATTGATATCAAGGATGCCAATTATAAATTTGGTCATACCTTTATACGTTTGGGGCTTATCGAAAGTATCTCATTGAAGCCGCACCCCAACTTTCCCGAATTAAATGTGTTGATCATTAAAGTGGCACTGTGTGAATTCACCTTAGCGGTCGATAAAGATTTTTCTATCGATAAAGTGCTGCAACTGCTGCATAACACCCATCAAGTAGAAGAAATGGTTTAATCGAAATTTCCTGACGCTCACGCTGTCTGCTGCGTAGTGTCAGGACCTTCGCCGCCATAGCTAGTAAATCGCAATCCACGCACTATTAGACGCATTGCTGTTGTAGCCAATTCGCCAACTTTTTGATTTCAGGTTGACGAGCTCGACTGGTTTTATAAACAAAGTAAAAATTGTCCCCTGTTTCTAAACCATGTGACGGTATCATGACTAAATCTTGCAGATCTCTCTCAGTCATCATATAGCCATTAGCAAACGTGATGCCTTGGTCATATTTAGCCGCTTCCACAGCCAACAACATATGACTAAAATGCTGCATATCGAGGTCTTTAGGCAGCGTGATACCCCCTGCTTCGCACCACTTTTGCCAATCTCTGCCCCTTTCCCGAAACACCGAGTCGGTTGACAGTATCGGGTAGTTCCAGATTGCTTCTGGTAACGGTTTATCGTGGATTTCTTTCCATATTTTTTGGCTACAAACCGGATAAAGAACTTCGTTATATAGCGGTTCAGCGACGTAATTTCGCGCGGGCTGTTCAACGGTAATGAAGCAATCTCCGGTTTTGTCGGAAAGATCAGGATCCTCCGCCACCATGTTTAACGTCAACTCAATATCTGGGTACAGTCGCTTGAATTCCGACAATCGTGGTATTAGCCATTTTACGGCGAGAGAGCTATATAGAGCCAAACGGATCGTCCCTTGCTCACCCTCTCTAATTCGTTGGCTTGCTTTGGCAATAGACGCGATAGCAGGACTCACTTCTTCTAAGTACTGCTCGCCACATTCCGATAAGGTCAATTTTCTCCCTTGTCGGATAAACAGTACCTCACCCAAATAATCCTCAAGTAGGCGAATCTGATGGCTCACTGCACTTTGCGTGACGCTCAACTCTACCGCGGCGGTCGAAAAGCTTAAATTTCGAGCCACTGACTCAAAACAGTGCACCGCTCTCAATGGAGGTAGCTTCATTATCTAAATACCTCATGCTAAGACAATATTTATCATTTAACTTCATCCTAAAAGATCCCTATCCTCTGGTAAAGCTACGAAGGAGAATTCTATGAAAACTATGTCAGTCACCACCGCAATGTTATTGCTTGTTTTTGGAAACCAAATTGCGATTTTGTCTGATGCGATGATTAAGAGTGTGGGCAATGATGTAGCGGTCTTCCAATTCGTTTTCTTTCGTCAGATTTCAGCGGTATTGCTTTTATTACCTCTCTTTTTGCTTAGTAAGCCGAAGAACCTAACTGCAGGGCTTAAATGGCACATTGTCCGCGCGCATGTCTGGCTGTTTGGCGCGGTATTCATGGTTTATGCCATTTCATCCATGCCTTTAGCCACCGCTAACGCGATTTTTTATGCCGCACCGTTAATGATGTTGCCGCTGGCTGCCCTGTTCTTTGGCGAAAAACTCTCTTCACAAACCATTGCTGCGGCAATAATGGGATTTGCTGGAGTCCTGGTAATTATTCGACCCGATCAAATCGATTTTGCCGCCCTTGCTGCTTTGGTGGTCGCATTAACTATTGCCGTGAACAATTTGCTTATCCGTAAATTACCGAAAGAACAATCTGTCGTGCACACCCTGCTCATTACTAACCTAGTTGGCATCCCAGTATCCCTGTGTTTGGTGTATTTGGAGGGCGAGGCATGGGACTGGAGCGCCTTTCCTACCGCAGCAGCTTCAAGTACTTTTATTTTGATATACGCCGCGACGTGCGTGTTGACGTATCGTGCCGTAGACAGCAATAAAATCGCCAGTGCCGAATACAGCGGACTGATTGGCGCTGTGGCTGTTGGTCTATTATGGTTTGGGGAGATGCCTGATATCTTCATGGCAATCGGAACCTTGATGATCGTAGTGCCTATTATATGGCTAACTAAACGAGAAAAAAGACGCAACCGATCGCATATTAAATCAACATTAATTGACAATTAGTGATCTAGGTGTGAACAGAATGTGAATGAGGTTTGTAATATTTTTTCATATTTCATATACTTAATTGTGAACCCTGATATGGAAAATCATTATGAAACACCTTGCAAGGAAATTGCTAATCTCTTCACTGTTCGTCGCTTCATCCCTCCAAACCGTCTCTGCTAGTGAATGTGAACCCGTCACCATCGCTGACATGAACTGGAACTCAGCTACTCTCATTGCCAATATCGATAAGTTTATCCTAGAAAACGGTTATGACTGCCCAACAGAACTTGTTCCTGGCGATACCATGCCAACTGGCGCATCCATGATTTCAAAAGGTCAGCCAGATATTGCCCCTGAGTTTTGGAGTAACTCCATGCGTGAAGCACTGGATGCGGGTGTAAAAGAAGGTCGTATTAAATACGCAGGTACAACACTGTCTGATGGCGGAGAAGAAGGCTATTGGGTACCCGCTTATATGGTAGAAAAAGATCCATCTCTTGCAACCATTGAAGGCGTAATCGCTAATGCCAAGCTCTTCAACCACCCTGAAGATCCAGCTAAGTCAGGCTTTTATTCCTGTCCAGCAGGCTGGAACTGCCAAATTTCAGCAGGCAATCTATTTACCGCACTTAATTTAGAAGACGCTGGATTCGAAGTCATTGATCCAGGTTCAGGCGCTGGCTTATCTGGTTCAATCGCTAAAGCTTACGAGCGTGGCGAAGCATGGTTTGGCTACTACTGGGCACCGACTGCTGTATTGGGTAAATACAAAATGGTTAAGGTCGATTTCGGCAGTGGCGTTGACGCTGAACACTTCAAAGAGTGTATTACCAGTGAAGACTGTTTAACCCCTACAGCGACAATGTACCCACCTTCTGTTGTAGAAACGGTTGTGACAACGTCATTTGCAGAAAACTCGCCAGCCGCGATGGAATACTTCGCTAAACGTGAGTTCAGCAATGAGCAAATGAATGGTCTACTGGCTTGGATGGAAGATGAGCAAGCTGACGGTGAATTTGCCGCTGAGCATTTCATGAAAGAATACAAAGATACATGGGCTGCTTGGCTACCTGCTGATGTTGCCGCTAAAGTGCAAGCTGCTATCGACGCATTGTAATTCGAGCGTAATTACTATTCATCGTAGCGAACGAGCATTGATCATTGACGAGTGTTACCTGTTTCGATCAATGCTCTCTTTATAAGAAAGATAAGTATGGTCGCCTTTGGATTAGCGTAATTCTTCACCTTTTAGGCAAAGATGCTAAACCAAGCGACCTTTTTTGCTATTGAGCCATGGTTTTCCTTTTAAGGGGTAACCAATGACAAGCCTTTGTGGTGATGCATTAAAATGGCAAAAAATAGTGGCATAAGTGGTCAAGGAGTGACAGATGTCCGATGCCAGCTGGTTGAGTGAAATTCCTCAACTTGATAGAAAACAACTACTCGATATACGAAAAACACTTGATGGTGCATATAGAGAGTTCTCCAGAGAATACGGAGACACGATTGAATCGTTATTCGATCCTCTTCTAAGCTTCCTAATTTGGTTTGAAAAACTGCTTCTCGGTAGTCCATGGTGGCTTATCATTGGCATTTTGGCAGGGCTGGCTTATGTCGCTAGTCGCTCGTGGAAGCTCACCCTTTCCGTTGCCGTCGCCTTCTTTTTGATTGGTTTCTTTGGTATGTGGGACAATACCATGCGAACCATGAGTATCATTCTCGTCTCAACCTTTGTCGCTATTGCCCTGGGTATTCCCACAGGGATACTAATGGCGCAATCGAAAAAAGCCCGAGCCGTCATCACCCCGATTCTCGATATCATGCAAACGATGCCCGCTTTCGTTTATCTTATACCCGTCGTTATGCTACTCGGCATCGGTAAAATTCCGGGCGTTATTGCTGTTGTTATCTATGCGATTCCACCGGTTATCCGTTTAACCGATCTTGGAATACGCTTAGTTGATAAAGATGTGTTAGAAGCCTCTACGGCCTATGGCGCAAGTCCGATGCAGCGTTTATTTGGTGTACAGGTGCCACTGGCGATGCCAAATATTATGGCAGGGATTAACCAAACGATTATGATGGCGCTAGCAATGGTGGTCATTGCGTCCATGATTGGTGTTAAGGGATTAGGTCAACCGGTACTTAAATCTATTACTAACCAATACTTTACTCTTGGTCTTCTAAACGGCCTCGCTATCGTAGCTCTGGCTATTATCTTTGACCGCGTCTCGCAAAGCTATGCTAAGCGTACGCAAGCACATTTAGGAGGACGAGACTAATGACTCAGCCTCAACCTATTATTCAGATCAAAAATCTGTACAAGATCTTCGGCCCGAAAGACAAATCCTACTTACAAGCGGTGAAAGACGGCGAAAGCAAAGATGATCTTCTTGCTAGAACCGGTCATACCCTTGGGCTGCAAAATATTAATCTTGATATTTATCCCGGTGAGATATTCGTTATTATGGGATTATCGGGTTCTGGTAAGTCGACGATGATTCGTCACTTTAACCGCCTCATAGATCCATCAGAAGGCGAAATCATCGTCGATGGTTCCGATGTAATGAAACTCTCTAACCAAGAGCTACGTGACTTCAGACGTCATAAGATGTCGATGGTATTCCAGCGTTTCGGGCTACTACCGCACAAAACCGTTATCGACAACGTCGCTTATGGATTGCAAATTCAAGGTTTAAGTAAAGAAGACCGTTACGCAAAAGCGGGAGAATGGATTAGAACCGTAGGGCTTGATGGGTATGAGCAACAATACCCTAGCCAACTCTCTGGTGGACAACAGCAACGTGTCGGGCTAGCTCGAGCACTATGTACTGACGCCGATATTTTGCTAATGGATGAAGCCTTTTCTGCACTCGACCCGTTAATTCGAAGTGAAATGCAAGATCAACTGATCGAACTGCAAGAGAAACTACATAAAACCATCATCTTTATTACCCATGATTTGGATGAAGCACTACGAATCGGTGATCGCATTGCAATTCTTCGTGATGGTGTTGTCGTCCAGCAAGATAAGCCGGTAGATATCTTGTTAAACCCAGCCGATGATTACGTCGAAGCATTCGTAAAAGACGTCAATCGAGCAAGAGCACTTACTGTTGAAACTGTTATGCAGCCGCCTATTGCTCGTATTACCGCAGAAACACTGGGGGAAGCGATTACACAAATGCGCCGATCGTCAGAAGACTATGGTTATGTCGTCAACGATGATGGTTACCAAGGTGTAATTACGCAAGAAACGTTAGACCAAGTCGAGCAAAAAGATTATCACAAAGAAATCCCGTCTCAGATGCTTGACGATGTCCCTGCCGTTCAAAGTGATGCGCTACTTGAAGCCGTTATACCTGAAACACTAGACAGTGATCATCCACTGCCTGTTGTCGACGACAACGGCGACTTACAAGGTCACCTTTCAAAATCAACACTTGCCGATGTGTTAAGTGATACTTCTCAATCAGACGATGAAGCGAAGCCGTCTGCGGTAAAGAATAACGCTGCATAATCGCAGCGCTGATACTGAGCATTGAAAACACCCTACATATAACACTTAATCACACCTCTTTGGTTGTGATTAAGTGTTATTCGTTTGCCACCGAAACCTTCACTAAACATACCCTCCCAAAACACGCCAACCCCATTTCATCAGTACAAAAAATAGTATTCTCAGCCACTATATAATGCATCAAGCACAATTTTGCTCACCAACATATCTAACACTCAAATACCACTGCTTACATTTTAAACAACAATACACACAATCGATACCGTACGGCTGCTTATTCCAATAATTCAGATAGTTGCCTCACACCCCCTAGTGACCCGAAATCCATGTGTCTATAGAATGCGCGCCCAAACCGTTTTACTTTACTCCCTACAGAGAACCTGAACATGAATCAAGTATTCAATTCTGCACATATTACAAAAACTGTCCTACTTACACTTTGGATTGTCGCGGGCACCGCTATTCTTCAAGAGCTTGGTATTCACGACAAATGGCCAGCTTTCCTTGCGCTTATTTTCTTCTTTGAAGCAAAATTCGATCTAAGCAAACTAAAGAACATTTTTGCAGCTGGCATCGCTGGTATTGCAATGGGTATGTTAATCCCTTCTGTTCTTGGCGCATTAGCACCGTACGTAGGTGGCCTAAACGCATTTTACATCTATGTAGGTGGCGTAGTACTGATTACCATCGGTTTAGGCCCTGTCGCACACTTTGCGTTTAGCTACATTACGTTCGCGTACGTTGTTATGTGTATCCTACATAAAGATCACGTTGTTGAGCACGGCTTCTCTTGGATGGCAACAGGCCTACTAGGTGGTGCAATGTACATTGCTGGTGTGACCGTTATCGCTAAGTTCCTAGCTCAGAAACAAGCTAAGGCAGAACTGCAAGCAGCTAACAGCTAACAGCTAACAGCTTGATAAGGCCTTGATATTCAACTATCAAGGCCTTTTTCTTTCATTTTATAGATATTTCTTGTACAACAGTCAGTGTCTTAGCCCCAACTCCGGATACTACTCAATGAAAAACCTGCCATGGAATGCTTGGTTACTCGCGACCGTTCAACCTTTTGTGCTATCCGTTGGAGCACTCAATGTGTTTCTTGGTGGTATTATTGGTGCAGCCCTGCACGATTCACCCGCTTATGCGACGCTACCTGTCACCACTTTGATCCTTGGCGTCTCACTGAATGTTTTCCCTGCTGCAAAAGTTCAACGTCTTATCGGTCGGAAGAATGCTTTTATTATTGCTGCAATCGTCAGTAGCCTAGCCGCGTTTTTTGCCAGTTGGAACATTGAACAAGGTCACTTTTGGGGCTTTACTCTCAGCACTTTTATCTTGGGTACCCAACTCTCCTATGTAGGCCAATACCGCTTTGCGGCGATAGAGAGCTGTAACAGCCCTTCTCAACATCCATCCGTTATTAGTTTAGTTTTGGTCGGCGGAATCGCCGCAGCATGGGTAGGTCCGGAGCTATTAAATTTAGGGCAAATGGTCGCCGTATTCGACTCGGAATTTGCCAATGCCTATGTTGCTCTAGGAATACTCGAAGCGGTAGGGGCGTGTATTTTAGCTATCGCTATGAAGCCGCTCGAGGTTAGAGAAACCGATAGCAATTCGGGGCCTATGCGTACCATCCCACAGCTTTTTCAACAGCCAATATTATGGCTATCGATCGGTTCTGGATTGACAGCCTATGCGGTGATGGCATTTTTAATGACAGCAACACCGCTGGCAATGTCGGAGCATGGGCACGATATCCAAAGTGCAAAGTGGGTTATTCAGAGCCACGTTATGGCCATGTACCTCCCTTCTCTAATCACCCCATTAATTATTAAGCGCATTGGTCTCTATAGGCTTATCACGGTAGGGTGTGTGATTTTCCTTGGCTGTATCGCTGTTGGCTTAGCTGGCCATTCTGTACATCATTACTGGTGGGCGCTTGTTGCTTTGGGAATTGGTTGGAACTTTTTATTTATAGGCGGAACCAGTTTACTACCTCAAACCTATCAATCTCATGAACGATTTAAAGTCCAAGCGGTGAATGACTTTTCCATTACTACGTTTCAGGCTGCCGGATCACTAGGCGCTGGCATTGTGTTGTTCTCACAAGGCTGGACGTGGATGCTAGTTGCTTCTCTATTTCCAATAGCTCTGCTTATGCTTCTTAATTTTGCCGTCAAGAAGGCCTAACAGTCCACCCGCCATGTCTTAATGCACACCTAGCCAATCATCACATTGACTAGGTGTGCATTAGATTCTTCTGAAAATCGTCAACACTACGCTTATTTTAACTGGCGTTCTAGAAATAGAATTATGCTATAGTCGCCGCCACTCGCGAAAGGAGCATCGTGAGCTATCTTTACAAGTAAACAAGGCTTGGAGCTTTGCTCACTTTATATAAAGCGATAAGGCAAACGATATGTATGACGATGTAGTGATCATTGTAGATCGATTAGGCAATCAAATTGGTGTAGAAGAAAAGTTAAACGCTCATCGATTAGGCCTAAGGCATTTGGCGTTTTCCGTATTGCTTTATCGTGAAACCAGCGATGGATTTGAGTATTTACTACAAAAGCGAGCTATCAGTAAATACCATAGCGGTGGCCTATGGACCAATACGTGCTGCTCTCATCCACGTCCTGACGAGAAAATCACACAGGCTTCTTCTCGCCGCCTTTATGAAGAGATGGGAATTGAAGATACATTGAATTTTGAAGAGATTGGGCACATTAGCTACTGCGCCAAATTTTCTAATGGTCTAACAGAAAACGAGCTCGACCATGTGGTGATTGCTAATATTGATGACATTAGTACCCAGTTAAATCCCGATGAAGCTAGCGACTGCAAGTGGTGGAAAGAAGCCGATCTCGACGCTAGGTTACTTACTCACCGCGATGAATTTACCGCGTGGTTTACGCTTGTTTATAACAAAGCGCAGCAGCATATCCATAAGTAATTAAGTAAGTCACTCCTTAATTACTAAACAATTGGCTAAGCACGATCGGACAACGGTTTGCTATTACCTTTAAAAAGACCATTTTATATTAGCAAACAGCAGTGTAGAGGGGGTTTCTCCAAACAAGCTCTCTGCACTGCCATCAAATCTCTGCACGACCGCGAGCAATTGCCAGTCATCGGCTAATGAATAGCGGTTAGACACACCAATAAAATACGACCCATCTTGGTAGTAACTTGCTGATGCCGTGAACTGACTTAACGGTGACAGATCAAAACTCACATCGGCATACCCTGTATAGCGAGTAAAACTAAGTGTTCTCGCCGTCAATGGTAAGGTTAAATAAGTCGCGGCATCAAACGCTTGTTGAGGCTCACTAATGTATAGAATTGAAGCCCGAGCAAGCCAATTACGTTGTCCGCCAAAGCTATAGTCCGTTTCTACACTGGAAACTATAGTTTGTTGATAAGTTTGCCCTTGATAGTGCTCTAACCACGGGTCGAACCAAGTCAATTCTCCCCGAATACCCGCCCCTTTAATATCCCCTGCAAAACCAGCTCCGAGTACATTGTCCACCCCCGAACGTCCTATCAAGGTTTGCATATCCCAACCTTGAAAGTTAAAGAGATAACGGGCGGAATAACGCAGTAAATTGCTGTCTTTGCTTGGGCTGTATACCACATCGACACTACTGGCAAAACCTAACTTCCGACTAATGGATATGGCATCGGTTCCCGGCCTTTCCTCATAATCAAAGTCATAAATTGAATATGCGTTGTAAAGATCATTAGGGTTCCATATCGTATTCATCGCCCAATTAACACGATAACGTCCAATACGAGAGCGCCACTCCTCTCCCTGCCAATCCAAATACAAGCGGTCAAATTGGCTATTTACGATAACCTTGTCGTTATCCACAATATTACGTGATAGATCAAAATACCCGGCATCCCACTCCGTCACTTGCGAGTAATAGGGTAACGACACACTGTCTCCCATCAGTACTCTATTACGCATCCCCGCGTTAAAACGAAATGACGGAGTAAAACGGTATTCATAGTTAAAGCGTTGATGAATCAGGTGATCCAATGCGTTATCACTATGATCAGCTACCAACCCCGTTGCCATATATTTAACGTACCCCCCTAGATCCCAATGACTCTCTGGCACGAGCCCTGGGATCTCCGCTTTGACCTTTATCATGTAGCAGGCTGCACCCACAATAAAAATGGTCGTTACTAATTTCTTTAGCATCATTGAATCATTACGCCTGCTTGTGCCGTGAGGTATGGGTAGATCGTTAAACTGACGATTAACAACATGCTATTATTGACCACTTTGCAACGTGTCTGACACGAGTTGCCCGTCTTCAAACACAATCACTCGTTTTGCTCTCTTAATGACTCGAGGATCATGAGTAGAAAAGATGAATGTGGTCCCCTCTCCTTCATTTAGCTTTTGCATAATGTCTAACAGTTCACTCGTGCTTTTTGCATCTAGATTTGCTGTTGGCTCATCCGCCATTACAAATCGGGGCTTAGACGCAAGCGCACGCGCAACGGCCACTCGTTGCTGCTGCCCACCCGACATTTTTGCTGGACGTTTATGCTTTTGATTCGATAGTCCAACCTGATCCAGTAATTCATTAGCACGTCGACGACATTTACCCTCTTCTACGCCTTGTAATTGCATAACAAACTCTACATTCTCCATCGCCGTCAATACCGGTAGCAAGCTGTAGTCTTGAAAAATAAAACCAATATGGTCTCGTCGAAATGCAATACGTTGTTTCTCAGATAACCCAACAATATCTTGCCCATCAATGATAATCTGACCTGACGTTGGCTCATCAATACCGCCTATCATGTTAAGTATGGTGGTTTTTCCTGAGCCTGAAGGCCCCATAATCGCGACAAACTCACCCGGTTCGATCGTCAGAGACAGCGCTTGCACGGCATGAACTGGAAATTCACTATCTGCATTATAAATCTTGGTCAAAGCGCTCATTGATATTGTCATAACTTAAACACCCACTACTCGATAAATCATGGCATTCCACACCATAAATTGAAAAGTCATACGCAAAAATCCGATTTGTTCGCTAAGGAATCCCATTACTAATTTCTCTCTGCCATAGCTTCTACGGGTCGTTGCTTCAAAATTTGCCTTGCTGGATACAGCGCTGCGATGCTAGACGCAAACAGAACCGTAATAAACACCATTAAGTACTGGTCAACACTGACCTGAGGATATAAAACCGTATCTACGCCATATACTCCAAGACCGTCTGAATGTGAACCAAGGGAAATTCCGGTGACGTTCAATACCCCAATAACGAGTGCACTGCTAAACACACCTAGTACCGCACCCACACAGCCCAAAAACAATGTCTCTGAAATTATTAGCATAAAAATCTTGAACTTAGGCATACCGACGGCCATCAATACACCAAACTCTTGAGTGCGTTCAAACACTGACATCAGCATAATATTGATAATGCCAAACCCCATTGCGACAACAAACACAATCAACATCACTTGATTGCTCACGTCCATGGTGCTCATCATTGATGCAAGTAATGGCTGTATGTCGAACCACGCTCTGGCTTCATTATCTGGCGACAGTAAAGCGTTGATTTTAGTCACCAATGTTGCGATGGATAGGCGACTGTCTGCGCCCAGTTCAGCAGCGGCTAAAATAGAGAACTCATGCACTTCGTAAAGGTGCGTTATCTGTTGGATGTCGGACTTCTGAACGAGAACATTGCCCTCATCATAATTCGTAGATGGTGTTTTGAAGATACCTTTAACCCGAAAGGCGGCGCCCGTGACTTCCCCAAATTGGTCGGTTAATGTCAAAACGACTTTCGAGCCTACTCTTAGCTTTAATCGTTCGGCGTTCTTCTGTGATACTAAGATCGGGTGCCGCCCTGTTCCATCAAACCACAAGCCGTCAATAATATGTTGGGATAGTGGGGTAAAACTCGCTTCTACCTCGGGATCGACACCGACAATTCGAACACCCCGTGTACTGCGGGCAGACGCTATCATCCCATCAATTAAAAAGCGGGAGCTCCATTTCAATACGTCGGGTTGATTATCTAAACGTTCCGCGATCGCTTGAGCATCAACCACGTAGGCATTAATATCCGAATTTTCTTTAAACTGCTTATTTTGAATCTGTAAGTGACTGGTTTGCCAAGAAATAGCGTTGTGTACCATGTTATCGACAAGCCCATTCATAAAGCCCATCATAGTAATAACACCAGTCAAACCAAACACCATTGCCCCGAGCATGATGCTGGTTCGTAGTTTATTTCTCCAAAGGTTTCGCCACGCCAATTTAATGATCATGACCACCTCCTTTTAACGCACTAACCAGGTTAAGGCGTAGCACTTTCCAAGTTGGACCGATCAAGCAAATGAGTAACATTAGTGTGACCGCAAGCGCCTGATTGATAAACAGACCTAAGTTAAGATAAACAGGAAGAATAGGTTCAAATCCAGCTTCTAGCATGACCTTAGCCGCTTCGCCAGTGATATAGATAGGATTAAAGTAGAAGTACCCAAGAATCGGCATGGCGACGGCAAAGCCAAGCGCAATCCCTAAAATACAAATAAAGCTTGATTCAATAAATAACAAAGAGACCAACTTTCCTCGACTCATGCCAGCCGCCAACATAACCGCAAACTCTCGTTGGCGCTCCAATGTCATCATCATGACCGTCGCAAACAAACCAAAGCCGACAATGCCATAAAGCAAGTAGATGAGAAAAATACCGCCTGCTCGATCCATTTCTATTTGCTGCGCCATGTCTGGTGAAAGTTCTTTCCAATCTCTTACTCGAATAGTATCACCGCAATGATTTGTTAATGACGCTTCTACCGAGTCAACGTCGCTAAGAGCTTGTGTATGTAAAACCCAAGATGTCAGCTGATTTCCGGTACTGTATAATCGCTGCGCCTCGCTTATTGGCATATAAACGAGTTGATTATCCAAGCTCATTACTGGAAATTTCAGAAAACCATTTACAGTGTAAAGCCCCGAAGCTGTCTGCCCTTGGTAGCCTTGTCCGTACAATATTATTTCGTCACCAACCTCTAATCGTAGATACTTGGCTAATCCTTCACCAATGAGGACACTGCGACCCTTTTCGGACTCACTATCAAAGTTAAAACGTCCATGGGAAACCTTTTCACTAATGCCGGAGTAACGATCTTCAAGTTCGGGGTTAACGCCCAGCACCATCACGCCTTTAGAGCGATCGCCCGCCGCTGCTAATGCGACACTTTCTAGCCTCGGTAAGATATACTCGATTGACGCCTCTGACTTAAGGAATTCAAAATCATTCAAATTACCCGACAATAGATCATCAATACTCCCATTGTCGGCGTAATCAGGATCTTGTAACTGAATCAACCCAGTATAAAAACGTGCCGCGTTATCAATATTGGCGTTATAACTCCCTTCCTGAAAACTTCGTGTCAGCAACGACAAGCAAAGCGCTAGCCCCAGCGCAGAAGCCGTTAATATCGTCCTTCTTTTTTGTCGCCACAAATTACGCCATGCAAGCTTAACCAGCATTGAGTCCCCTTTGTTACTGTTTATTATCACTCGTTGTCTGAGTGCTTAACGATTATCTCAAGGTTTTCATTTGGCTTTGTGAGAAGAAACTATCTTCAATCGCAAAGTCAAATTGCGCTGCATGGGTAATCATTTCGGTCTTATGACCCGGTTTATCCGCAGGTACCATTTCCATGCGCGTCGCGACCATTCGATTACCTAAACTCTTAACGTCAAAACTCTGCATCGTGCTGACTTTTTCATCAAACTCATCGTAAAACTCAGCTTTACGCTGTAAATAGGACGATTGCGAAATCCAAAGCCTGACTTTACTCCAGACAACAGGGGCATCTGGCCTAGCGACCGCATCAATCACCCAAGTGTCCACACCGTCGAAACTTTCTTCACCTACCAACTGATGGGTATAGTCCACAACAATGGACGACTGGTTGATGAGATCATCGTTGGTAAAATCTGACCCCATCCAAGACTGCCCTAACATTGAAGGGGCAATCTTGATCACTCGTTCGATATTGGGAATCCAGTTCCACATTTCTCTATCTCGCTTGAGCGATGCCGACCCCTTGTCTTTGGCCGGAGCTGTCACCAGAACAAGCGATAAGGTTTGGTTTTTAGTCCAACTTTTCATGCTCATACTACGAGTCCACTCTGGCCGAATGATCCTCATCGTCAACTCTGAATAACTGGAGTCTCCACGCATCGATTTATCTGATTGCTCGACGATCTCTGTCGGAGTCTGAGCGAATAACCATCCGCTAGGTAACCAACAAGATAACAATAGGATGTGAGTTATCCATTTCATACGCGTTGACCTTTCTTATAATGGATTCGATACAATGAACTATAACAATTTCAAATAGTAAGATATGTGATCTCTCTCGTTACCCCCTCCTCTTTTCCATTGATTTTGTCTATTTATGTTTCTGCCATCGTCAATGCCCAAAACCGGTGCATAGATAAAACACGTTTGATTAAGATGGTGCAAATAGCAATGACTTCGCTATGTTTATCCCACAAATTCAACGAGTTATAAATTGGCTTAGTTTTTGTATGGTTTGTCCTACACTACTAATACTTGTCACGTTCACAATGGCACCACTCAAGGAGAGTCGCTATGCAAGATGTTCTCGCAATCGTACTAGCAGGAGGGGTTGGATCTCGCCTAAGCCCTTTAACCGATGACCGAGCAAAGCCAGCCGTGCCATTTGGTGGAAAATATCGAATTATTGATTTCACACTTACCAATTGTCTTCACTCTGGACTGCGGCAAATATTGGTGCTAACACAATATAAATCTCACTCTTTACACAAGCACATACGAGATGGCTGGTCGATATTGAATCCTGAATTAAAAGAATTCATTACGGTTGTTCCTCCACAAATGCGCAAAGGTGGTAAGTGGTACGAAGGCACCGCTGATGCGATTTATCACAATATGTGGCTACTCTCTCGCAGTGAGGCTGAACATGTGATCGTCCTTTCTGGTGATCACATATACAAAATGGACTACGCCGCTATGATCGACGCCCATAAACAATCAGGCGCAGAACTTACCATCGCTTGTATGGACGTCCCGAGGGAGGAAGCCTCGGCTTTTGGTGTCATCGAGACAAAAAGTAACCAGCAAGTGATTAGCTTTAAAGAAAAACCCAGTGACCCGGCATCGATGCTAACGAATCCATCAAAATCACTCGTTTCAATGGGCATATACGTATTTAACATGAACGCCCTAAAAGAAGCACTGCATCAAGATGCCGAAATTGAGTCTTCAAGCCACGATTTTGGTCATGATTTAATTCCCAAATTGATCGATAGTTTAGGAGTCTACGCGTATTATTTTGGTGAAGAGACTGGCAGAGTTGCAAAAGATTGTTACTGGCGAGATGTAGGGACCATTGACTCATTTTATGAAGCGAATATGGACTTGCTTGAACCAGTCCCCCCTATGAATCTCTACCAAAATAATTGGAGAATTCGAACTTATGAACCTCAGCTCCCACCAGCTAGAACCGTCTCCTCCGCTACTGGAAACGAAGGAATTTTTATCAATTCCATTATTTCGAATGGCGTGGTGAATTCAGGGGGCTCAGTACATCGTTCGATATTGTCATCCAACGTAAGAATTAACGATGGTGCCACCGTTGCTGATAGCATTCTATTTGATGGGGTTACGGTTGGGGAGCAATGTCAAATTAGTAACTGTATTATCGACAAGCACGTCCTTATTCCCCACGGTACAATCATTGGTCAAAACGCTGCCGAAGATGCGGCGCGATTCACTATTTCTGATAAAGGGGTCGTCGTCGTTTCAGAAGGTTACGTGTTTACTTAAGGTTACGAGTTTATTCAAGGTACGTCGCTACTTAATATAATCCCGCCTTACCATACAGGTCAGGCGGGATTTTTATTGTTTTAAGTAAGCTTATTAGCCGTGGCATAGCATACTGAATAACGCGACTCTTAGCGTAGCGTTGAGATTACAACGTACACACCTCTTCCCAGCTACCATCACTACCAGGAACAGAGTTCGTCCACCATTTAGCCTTATACACCACGCCGTTGTGACTCATTTGGTCACCGCCACTGGCATGACTCGGGTTCCCTTGCCAATCCGTTTGTGGGAAGTTAGGGTACGCATTCACACCTGTTGAGCTGCACGTCCCAGGGGTTCCGCCGTCACCACCGCCATTATTGCCGCCACCTGTTGTTAAGTCACCAAGAGGGAGATCAGGCTGCTCAAATGCAAACGCATAATCCACACCATTCACATTAACCGTATAATTGGCTGGGCCAGAGATAGGTAAGTAGTAAACCATATCTAGCTCATACGTTGCGCCTGCGGGTAAGTTTTTCCAACTTGGTAGCGTAAAGGCCACGCGGTGCATCGGCCCATCAAGCCCGCCGATATTATTTGCTCGAGTATGACCAGAGGCAATGACTTGAAGGCCGCCGCCAGACTGATCTTTTGCGTTATCCGGTGCAGATACAGGAATATCGAATTGGAATTCAGTGCCACCCGGTATATCGCTGCCAGTGTTATTGGTAAAGGTTACTTTAGGGTTGATTGGATAGTTTTGGTCACCGACTTTGAAACCACCAATGGAAACGGAAATATCTACCGCTTCCGTTGGTATCACGCCAGTGGCAACGCTATTTCCATAAGGTGTCGCACTCAGGAATTTATCGTACATTGCCTTGGTCATGCTATTACCCATATGGTATTCACCATTACCCGACGCACAGGCTTGTTCAGTAAGATCGATCGCGCCACGATTTCCGTTTGCGTCAAAGATGTAGCAGTTATAGTCGCCCGCCAACTCCCAGAACATGATGCCACCAATTTCTTTATCAATGACGTAGTTCGCTTTGGCATTGATTGAATCAATATCCTCTGTCGACAGGAACACTTTTTTATCCGCGTTCCATAACCATGGCGCGACAGCGACACTGTCATAGTGACGAGTATAATTCCCGAACAAAACATCATCAGGATCATTAACCGGATCTAGACCGTAAGCGGTTGCATAAGAACCCATAATGCCTTTTTCTAAGTTCTTTGCATGCCACATAGGGTTAGAACCTGCCCCCATTTCGACACCATTGGCATCCTTATCGTGCCACATGTTGTCTATGCCTAATGCACCATAGCCACAATTGTTCTTCTCACCTTCACCTGTACCAGCTGCACATTCTGCTTGATTAGGTAACGGTGCGCGCCCCCAAAGTCCATCCGTGCCGCCAGTAACATTTTGCCAGCCACGTGTGTAATAAGGTACGCCAATATTAATTCGACCCGCTGGCATGGAACCGCGGAAATAGTGGTAAGCCCAATCGGTATTTAAATACCCTATACCACCATAGGCGGCCGTTCCATATACATTCCACTGAGCCAACTCTGAGTCTTTGCCCGTATCATACAAAGCAGCATTATGACCCACATGATCATTCCAAGCGCCGTGTAAATCGTAAGACATGATGTTGACGTAATCCAAATACTTGGTTACTGCCATGGTTTCCATTCCTCTCAACAAATAGCCGGAGGATGGCGCTGCAATGGTCAACATATAGTGAATGCCGTCTTGCGCACTGGCTGCATCCAATTTTTCACGGAGTACTTTCATCAACACATGATAAGAGTTCATTAAATAGGCACGTCGAGATTCCGAGAAAGCCACATCGTCTGGATTCCCTGCTCCTGCCATTGATGTAGGGTACTCATAATCAATGTCTAGCCCGTCGAACTGGTAGGTTCGCATCATTTCTACCGCAGAAGTGGCAAAGGTCTCGATACCTTGTTGGTTAATCGATCCATCCGCATTGGTTGTCATCGTATAGAAGCCGCCATCGGCCACTCGACTACCGTCAGCCGCAAAGTGACCACCAGTCTCAGCCCAACCACCAATCGAGATCAGGGTTTTTACACCATGCTGCTTTTTAGCCGTGGCTAGTGCACCAAAGTGACCTTTAAAACCTAGAGTCGGATCGACCTCGACACCAGGCCATTCCTTGTTTACCGCTGCATTGTTAGGATCGTTAACGTCACCAACATTAACCTTACCATCAGACCCAATACTGACAAATGCATAATTAATATGGGTCAATTGTTCCCAAGGAATGTCATTCACTAAGTAAGAAGATTGAGGATCATCGCCTGAACGCCAGCTGGTAAAGTAACCAATGACACGTCTAGGGTGATCCGCCCCCATTATTTCACGCCCTTCAGTATCATACGCAGTACAATATGGCACATCGATACCCGCTGTTTTATAGAGCCCATCCGGACGACATTCCGAGTTTGCTACCGGTACCGCATTCGCTTGCATGTGGAAGGAAGTCGAGCAGATAGCCGCTAAAATACTGACTTTGCCCCACTTTCTCGTGCGTTTAATACTATTAGTGAATTCCATTACCATTCTCTCCTTGGATAGTGTGTAGTTCTGGTTCTGCCATCGTTATCGATCCCTAAAGCGCAGCGCACTTCTTAACAAGGCATTTACATTAACCAGATCCACTTTAGCTTTGAAGAAAATAAAGTGTGTACTTTTTGCTCCTATTGAGTATTTTGTAGGCGAAAAAACCAAATTGACTCGCAATTAAATGCGTAATCTATGTAAACCGACACCACTTATTTTGCAGCGATAATACACTTATCAATTACGATAAATCACCAAAATATGTTTAATTAATGGGACGATTCTCTCCTTTAGTCATGCTATCAAAACAATCTATTTTCAATGCTCGCACTATTTTCCTAACGCATCAGGCACCCAACTCAATATAAATTAAGCCAATCAATAGATCAGAATGAATACACCAAGACAATAACAATGTTATGAGTTTGGTTTTTACATTCCTCAACCCCGAAAAAAGGAGCCAACTGGCTCCTCTGATTAAATCTATGACAACAAACTCAGTCTTATCGATATTCAGGCAGTTCCGTTTTTAAGCCCTTTATCAAACTAAAACACATCAGCAGTAATACAAATACGAACGGAAGCGCTGTCGCCACAACGCCGGATTGCAACGCTTGTAATGCTTCTTTACCACCAATCCACAACATGACACCCGCTATTGCGCCTTCAATACAAGCCCAAAAAATCCGTTGCGGTACTGGAGCATCAATCTTACCACCAGCCGTTATACTGTCGATGACCAAGGAACCCGAATCTGATGAGGTAATAAAGAACACCAAAATCAGTACAATTGAAATCACTGAAAGTACTTCACCATATGGCAGAGCGTCGTACACGTGAAACAAAGTCAGTGAAATATCCGTGAGTCCTGTCGCGCCGAGTTCACCAATATTGTTCATGACTTGATCAATCGCGATACCACCAAATACCGACATCCAAATCACAGTGACCACGGTTGGGATACAAATAACCGCCAACAGAAACTCTCTAACCGTACGACCTTTAGAGACACGAGCGATAAACATCCCAACAAATGGCGACCATGAAATCCACCAAGCCCAATAAAAAACAGTCCAGCCATGCATCCAAACAGTATCATCACGACCATGAGGAATGCTTAGCTCGACAATATTCCCTAAATACCCCAACGTGGTTGTCCAAAGAGAAGACACAGCCACGTCAAAGCTAACAGCGGTCACAAACACCAACAACAAGAATGCTAAGATCATATTGACGTTACTGAGTACCTTTACCCCGCCATCAATACCACGAATAACAGAAACAACAGCGATCATTGTGACAAACACAATGACACCAAGCTGCATCCCTATTCCGCCATTTAGGCCAAATACGTAGTTAATGCCACTTGTTGCTTGCTGAGCGCCTAAACCAAGAGAAGTTGCCAGACCAAATAATGTGGCAAGCACCGCCATAATATCAATGACATGCCCTAACCAACCCCACGCTCGATCACCAAAAACGGGATAGAACGCTGAGCGGATTGAAAGCGGCAGTCCTTTGTTATAAGTAAAGAAGGCTAGAGATAGCGCAACAATGGCGTAGATACTCCAGCCATGAAAGCCCCAGTGAAATAATGTCGCGCCCATAGCAAGTGACTTTGCCGCTTCCGTATTAGGTTCAACATTAAGTGGGGTGCCCCACCAATCGGTGAAATAAGCTGTCGGTTCTGCTACGCCCCAAAAGAGCAAGCCGATACCCATACCAGCCGCGAATAACATCGCTAGCCAAGAAATTGTGGAATGTTCTGATTTAGCCTGTTTACCACCAATTCGAATTTTGCCTAACGGCGAAATAAGTAAAGCTAAAGCAAAAAATATAAAGAAGTTGGTCACCCACATAAAGAAGACGTCAAAGTCTTGGATGATGCCGTTTTTAACACTGTTTAATGCGCTAAGCGCTGTGGAAGGTTCAACGATAAGAAGTGAAAGTAGACAGAGAATAACCAGTGCGGCGCTTGTCCCGAATACTGGGTTATGAATATCAAACCCCCATTTTTGTACATTGTCCTGACCGACCTGATAGTCCGTCGTCTCAATACTATATTTCTTTAATGCTTTTTCCATAAATACAACTAATACGCTTCCTACTTGTTTTACTCACATGAGAAAACAAAAAAACCGCCCTCCATTTATTTAGAGCTCTAATTAATAATTCGGCGCAGATGCTAACACATGTTTAAAAATGGTTCAAATCCAACCTATTCTAGAGTAAATGACCACATATACACTCATATACAGACATAATAAATCGTTACGTACTCTAAGCAATTTTATTTATGCCATTTTTCATCGGGATATGGCTCACCATTAAAGGCACAAAACTCACAAGGGGGTTTAGGCATTATGCTGAAGATCCATGCTCATCCGCTATAGTATTCACCAACAAAGACCCAACCCCACCCCTTCCATATCTCTTGGCTATGCATTGTGAGGTGACAAGCCAACCTGCGTAGTATCAGGTCACAAAAATACCTCTTTTTCGATATTAAACTGATCGAACAAAAAACAGTTGCCCTATACTTGTTCAATAGTACAATTTTGAATAACAAGATTTTCAATAACAATAAGTTACCTAGGGATTATGCCATGAAGAAACCTTCTATTATTGCCATCACTATTCTGTCTACTTTTCTGTTTGGCTGCGGAGCCAATACGACACAAGGTGCCGCAGAAGGAGCAGCCGCTGGCGCTGTATCAGCTGGGATGCTAGGCGCTCTCACCGACCTTATTGTTGATGGAGAAGTTAATACGTATCGTCTTAGCCGAAATGTCACTGCGGGCGCTTTAGCAGGAGGCACAGCAGGGGCTATCGATGGCTACTCAAAGGACCAAAAAGAAGAAGCAAAACAAGCGGCGCAACAAGCTACAAAGCCTAAGCCGACACTAGATTTCGGTCCGGATATAGACGCCTCAGTTAACGCACTGATCGCTTGTCAATATGACGCAGCATTTCGCTCAGCACTGGCAGCAGAGCAAGCGTCTCAGCAATCTTATCAAGAGGCAGGCGTCGCAATGCAAGCACTCATTGACTATGACAGAGATAACTCACAAGGGGTAGATAATGCCGTCAATCGCTTCATCAAGTTAAGCCAGTCGGTCAACTCTAGTCAAGATGCGAAAACGCAGCTGCAATCTCTACATAAAGAGCTACAACAAGAGCGCCAGATTGCTGGAAAGCCACCGACATGTAGCTAAGTATTCTTACCTATTTTTGGGGTTTCCCTTGAACCCCAAAAATACACCCCCACCATAGTATTAATTCATCTTATATTCTCAACCTATCATTTCTCTATGCATTAGCTGCGCTACGCATCAGCTTTCTCTAGGCATCAGACGTCGGTGTCTCGCATAGTACTTTGAGTCAAAAGAGGCAGTTTTCATGAAGTTTAGTTACGTTAATACCACGGTCATTCATTTTGGTGTTGGTCAAATCAGTACGCTTGCTAGCAATGTACCAGTCGATGCCAATGTGCTCGTTGTCTATGGGGGGGGATCCATCAAAAAGAATGGGGTTTATGATCAGGTGGTGGCTGCACTTAGCGATCATCAGTGGATCGAATTTTCAGGTATTGAAGCTAATCCGACCAAAGAAACCTTAGACAAAGCGATTGCGATAGCTAAATCTGAATCGATTGACTTCATCCTCGCGGTTGGTGGTGGCTCTGTCATTGATGGTGCGAAGTACATTGCTGCAGCGGCACTGCATGATGGCGATAGCTGGGATTTAGTCACCCGTAAATACACCGTAGAGAGTGCGATCCCACTTGGCGCAATTTTAACGCTACCAGCAACAGGATCGGAATCCAATATGGGCGCGGTAGTAACGAAGAAATCCACCAATGAAAAGTTGGGATTCATGTCTCCAGCAGTGCGACCTGCATTTGCTGTTCTAGATCCGAGCGCAATGATAACTTTACCAGAAAAGCAACTTGTGAATGGTCTTGTTGACGCATGGGTTCACGTTTGCGAGCAGTACATCACCTACCCGACTGGCAACATGGTTCAAGATGGCTACGCTGAAGCCTTGTTAAAAAATCTCTTAACACTAGGGCATCAATTTGGACAACAAGACGACGCTTGGCGTGAAAACCTAATGTGGACAGCCAATCAATCACTCAACGGCCTTATTGGCGCAGGTATGCCTCAAGACTGGGCGACTCATATGATTGGACATGAATTAACAGCCTTGTGGCATGTTGACCATGCTCGTTCCCTTGCGATTGTTCAGCCCTCTTTGCTTCGTGCTCAAATTGAAGCGAAACGAGCGAAGCTAGAACAAATGGGACGAAATGTCTTTGGGTTAGCTGATAGCCCATCATTGGCAGAAGAGACCATCACGGCCATTGAGAGCTTCTACCAAGGATTAAACATCGATCTCGTCCTGTCGGAAGTACCGGGAGACAAACGCGACGCGATCGAGCAGATTATTGCTAAGCTGAAACAAAATGGTTACCTCGAAATGGGTGAAAATAACGGTATCACTCTTGATGTCACGCGTACCATCTTAGCAAACGCATTATAGTCTAAAGCGATGCCTATATTTGAGTGTTGATGTTTCAGCTTTAGGTACTAAAAAGGCGTTAAACAAAAGCTTGATAAGAGCCTAGTTTAGCGCCTTTTAATGACTATATCCGTCAGTTAAGCCGTGATGAAATAAAGCTATGACCTCTTCACCACACTAACGTGATTTTACACTTTCACGCTCTACCAATGTTGGCTCAAGTTGAATGAGATCAGGCTGCTCAACGCGCTTCTCTATTTTATCGAGTAGCGTTTCAACCGCCGCTTTCCCCAAACGATATTTAGGTTGGTGGATCGTTGTTAACGACGGTGTCATAAATTTAGCAATGTGAATGTCATCGTAACCGATAATGGACAGTTCTTCAGGAATTTGGATATTCCGTCGGTCTGCGACATTAATAACACCCATGGCCATCATATCATTACAAACAAATAATGCCGTAGGTAAACGACCGCGCTCTACGAGTGTATTAAGCGCCTGCGCACCGCCTTCACACTCAAAGTCTGCTTCCACAACCCAGTCAGGGTTAAGCTCTAGGTGAGCTTCCTCAAGGGCTTTTTTGTAACCATCGAAACGCATTTGTGCTTGCTGTCTATTTAACGGCCCTGTGATACAACCTATCTCTTGATGACCAGATTCAATTAGGTGCTTGGTGGCAAGGTAACCACCAAAAAATGAATTATCTTGAATTTTATCACTTTCAAAATGAATGGGGCCCCAATCCATCACTACCACAGGAATCGTCGGATATTGCTGAAAAATATCGATTTTCTCCCCTTCTACGGTGGAACACATCAATATTAGGCCATCGACGCGTTTTTGCATCAGCGTATCAATGGATGCTCGCATTCGCTCGCTATCACCTTCAGTGTTGCAGAGGATCAAATTATAATTTTCTTGATAGCAACTGCGCTCGACTCCTTTAACGACTTCACCAAAAAAAGGGTTTGTCGACGTGGTAACCAACATGCCAATCGTTCTTGTTCGATTCATTTTCAGACTTCGAGCAAGCGCAGATGGCGCATAATTTAGTTCTTTTGCCACCTTGTTAACGCGTTCTGATATCTCTTCGCTAACAAATCGCGTTTTATTGATGACATGACTGACCGTTGAGGTTGAAACACCAGCATGCCTTGCAATATCCTTCATCGAAGCCATTTAGCCTACATCTCCGTTCTAGCTTTGCTGCGAAATAAACTCGTTCACTTCATCTAAGGTTGGAATCGACGTTTGCGCACCGAATCGTGTCACAGAAATCGCGGCTGCCGCATGGGCAAAAATAATTGCCTCTTCGATGGCCTCTCCGCGTAATAAGGCCGTGACAAGCGCACCGTTAAAGGTGTCACCCGCAGCGGTGGTATCCGTTGCTTCGACCCTAAAACCAGGGATACGGATGCCGCGTCCATTTTGGCTCAACCAAACCCCTTGTGAACCCAGCGTAATCATAACAATTTCAATGCCTTTGTGGTGCAATAAACTTGCTGCTCGTTGAGCTGATTCATCATCGGTAACCGTCACGCCCGTTAACACTTCGGCTTCGGTTTCGTTGGGTGTTATCACATCAATACACGATAGTATGCTATCGGGCAACTCACGTGCTGGTGCAGGATTTAGGATTACATTGGTTTTCGATTGCTTCGCGAATGTGACAGCGTACTCAATACCTTCTAACGGGGTTTCCAGTTGCGTCAGTAAGTAACTGGCACCATCGATCAACGTACGATGTTTTTCCACCTGTGTCTTAAGCAGTTTGGCGTTTGCTTCTGCAGAAATACAAATGCTGTTCTCACCGCTATCAGACACTTGAATCATCGCAATACCAGTTGGCGTTTCAGATTCCACCGATACCCCTTCAACGTTAATACCATCAACTTGAAAAGCATCGCGAATATTAACACCAAACGCGTCATCACCAACACACGCAATAAACCCAATATCCGCTCCTAGCCTTGCAGCAGCGACAGCTTGATTCGCCCCTTTTCCGCCAGGAATAACCTGGTATCGGTGACCGTGTAACGTTTCACCAGGTCTTGGGAAAGAAGGCACCTGTAAAACGTGGTCCGCATTGACACTACCCAAAACAATGAGCTCATTCATATAGTGTTCCTTGTAACTAGGAATAAGAAAACTTTGGATTAACCAATTAGTCCAAAATACTCTCTATCAAAAATGCATTGCGTTATTGCTGCCCGCCTGACTAACGAAGAGAACAAATACCGCTTCTAATAAAGAACTGACTTCAATAGACGCCCTCATTGCAGGCGTCTATTGACCAATCAGTGCACGTTACTCGTTAATGATCTTAAGAGGAACCGGAATATACGCTTCTACCGTTTCACCTTTTAAGACTTTAACCGCAGTTTCCACACCCAGCGCACCAATCATATCTGGTTGCTGTGCAACGGTTGCCGCTAACTTGCCACGTTTTACCGCCGCAATTCCATCGTCAGTACCATCAAACCCAACGATCATAACGTCTTTTCCAGCAGCTTGTACTGCACGTAATGCACCCAGTGCCATTTCATCGTTTTGAGCAAATACCGCTTGAACATCTGGGTTTGCCGCGAGCAAGTTCTCCATAACGTTTAGACCTTTAGTACGGTCAAAGTCGGCTGGTTGGCTTGCCAATAGCTCCATATCAGAACCTTTGACTGCGTTCATGAAACCTTCTCCACGCTCACGCGCTGCAGACGTACCGGCAATACCTTCAAGCTGAATGACTTTTGCTTTTTCGCCCACTTTTTCCATAATGAAATGACCCGCCATTTCACCACCAACAACGTTATCAGATGCTATATGGCTTGCCACATCACCACGGCTTGCGCCACGATCGAGTGTCAGTACTGGGATATTTGAACGGTTAGCCATACGGATGGCATTCGATACCGCATCAGAATCTGTTGGATTGATTAGGATCGCTTTCACACCACGAACCGTTAAGTCTTCCACATTGGAAAGCTCTTTGCTTGGATCATTTTGTGAATCTAAAACGATAAGGTTATAGCCAAGTTCTTTGGCTTTTGCTTCCGCACCGTCTTTCATTGTTACGAAGAAAGGGTTATTCAGTGTCGAAACAACGATCGCCATTGTATCTTGTGCTGTTGCGGTCGCAGACATAGAAGCTGATAGTACAGCTGCTGAGATAAGCGTTGCCAATTTTTTCATGGTCTATTCCTTTATATATTGTATGTAGGGGGTGTTACTAATAAATGTAAAATGGTTCTAATAGTTCTGGGTACCTCATGACAAAGTACCATGTACCGTTGTGCTTGCCTTTTATAAGGAGCGAAACCAGCTTTCATCTCGCTCCTATATAATCGGTGTTCTACTTGTTTTTGTTATCAACCAAGACAGCCAGCAGAATAACAACCGCTTTTGCAATCATTTGGTAGTAAGACGAAACATCAAGTAAGTTCAGTGCGTTATTCAGGAAGCCAATAATCAACGCACCAATTAGTGTGCCCATAATTCGACCGCGCCCACCCATCAAGCTAGTTCCGCCTAATACTACCGCTGCGATGGCATCAAGTTCATAGCCCATTCCAGCAGTAGGCTGTGCTGACGAGAGACGTGAGGTGACAATAATGCCAGCTAATGCCGCCAACAATCCACAAATCGCATACACGCCGATTTTTACTTTATCGACATTAATACCAGACAAACGAGTTGCGGATTCATTGCCACCAAGTGCGTAAACATAACGGCCGAAGCGCGTGTGGTTTAACAAATACCAAACCGAAGCAAACACCAGCACCATTAACCAGACTGGTACTGGAATGCCCAAAGCATAACCCGTTCCAAACCAAGCAAAGGCATCTGCTGTCTCCGTAAAGCCTGTAGAAATTGGACGTCCGTCGGTGTACACCATAGTAACGCCACGTAATAACGTCATGGTTACCAAGGTTGCAATGAACGCTTGCACTTTACCTTTCGCTATAATAATCCCGCTGATCGCACCCAAAGCAGCGCCAGCAACGAGAGCGGTTGGCACAGCGATCATCACCGGGACTTCCAACCCAATTAAGCTTGCGGCAAACGCACCACACAGCGCCAATACTGATCCGACACTTAAGTCGATACCCGCCGTCAAAATCACCAACGTCATACCAACCGCAATAATGGCATTAACCGATGTTTGACGAAGAATGTTAAGAATATTGTCGACCGTGAAAAAATTGGGGTTTAGAAAAGACACCACGACAATAAGAAAAATCAACGCAATCAGTGATTTTTGCTCAATTAGCCATTCCTTATTGAACAGCGTCGTTTTCTTTTCTGTTGCTACACTCATTGTTTTGTTGCTCATGCTGCTTCCTCGTTAACCTTTTTACCCACCGCGCACGCCAATAGTTTTTCTTGGTCGGCTTCATCTGCCATAAATTCGCCACTTACGCGGCCTTCATGCATGACCATTATTCGATCGCTCATCCCAAGAACTTCTGGCATTTCTGACGACACTAAAATGATGCTCATGCCATCTGCCTTAAACTTATTGATCAGCTGATAAATCTCTTTTTTCGCACCAACATCAACACCTCGAGTCGGCTCATCAAGGATTAGCACTTTAGGCTTAGTCATTAACCCTTTGGCAATCGCCACTTTTTGCTGATTACCTCCAGATAAGTTACCAATGATCTGATTTCTAGAAGGCGTTTTGATATTGAATAACTTAATGAAATCTTCCACAGCGATAACCTCATCACCATGTTGAAGCTGTAAGCCGTTCGACAATGTCTCTAATGTACAGAGCGACATATTCTCTTTAACCGATAAACCCAGCACTAAGCCGTCGCCTTTTCTGTCTTCGGAAATATAAGCGATACCGTTGGCTAAGCCTTCCTGAGGGCTATTGGGATTAATCGTTTTTCCATAAAGCGACACCTCACCGGATTCTCTTTTCAATGCACCATAGACGATTTTCATTAATTCCGTTCGCCCAGCGCCCATTAAACCTGACACGCCTAAAATTTCGCCTTGATCAACATGGAAGCTCACATCACTGACGCCAAGTCCAGAAACACCTTTGACTTCTAGGCTACGTTTACCGTGCACAGCATGAATACGTGGATATTGCTCATCCAGCTTACGGCCTACCATCATTTCAATTAAGGCATCTTCATTCGTCTCTGCAACCACCGTTTGACCGATGAATTTGCCATCCCTTAACACGGTAATGTCATCACAAATTTCAAAAATTTCTTTCAATCGGTGAGAAATATAAACAATGCCGCACCCTTGCTGACGCAATTCATTAATCACATTAAACAGTGACGCCGTTTCGGTATCCGTTAATGCATCCGTCGGCTCATCCATGATGATAACCTTCGACTTAAATGACAGTGCTTTTGCAATTTCGACCATCTGCTGCTCACCAAGGCTGAGCGCACCAAGCAATGTTTTTGAGCTATGTTTTACATTTAGACGTGATAGCAATGCGTCAGCGTCCGAATACATTTCATTCCATAGAATGCGACCAAACGCGTTGGTTTTTTCACGTCCAAGGTAAATGTTCTCAGCAATCGTGAGTTCCGGAATTAAATTTAACTCCTGATGAATAATGCTGATGCCGGCTTGTTGAGAATCTCTCGGACCTGCAAATGAAACTTCTTGGTCTTGATAACGTAATTCACCAGCATCTTTGGCATAAATTCCTGTCAGTACCTTCATCAGCGTCGATTTACCGGCACCATTCTCGCCAAGAAGTGCCATGACTTTACCTGGATACACGTTTAGGCTCGCCTTATCTAAGGCTTTAACACCCGGAAAGGCTTTTTCTATCTCACTAAGTTGTAGTATGGGTTGCAACATAGGGCTGTCCTGCTCGCACATAATTTTTTGGTCTAAAACACAACACCAGATTGAAATATCACGTTCGCGTAAGGTGTACATTCACCGGTTCGCACAATCGCCTTTGAATCTTGCGTTCTTACTTTGAATTCTTCATGAGAGACATACGTGACTGAAATCGTTTTTTGGGTTGCTTTTGCTTCACTGTCTATCAGATCCATCAATGCATCGTGAGCTTCTGGAGAGACACGTTTAAACTCTTCCGCCAGCAGCACACCTTCGATTTGAGCTTCAGCTAAGTAAACTTTGACCGTTTGCAGAAATGATGGCACTCCTAGTGTTAGTGCGAGATCAATTCGCTGTGTTTCTTCAGGGATAGGCAAACCCGCATCGCAAATAGTAACTTCATCGGTATGCCCGAGAGTGGCAACTAAATATGAAAGCTCAGAATTGATTAGTGCACTTTTTTTCATTTTTGTACCTGCTCGGTTCTTTAGATCGTTGATGAACGACTACAGTAGAATCATCACCATCGATACGTTTCGATGGCTGTAATCCTAGCGCGATTATCCAAAATTTCGAGTGAGCACTGGAGTAAATGTGATCACGATCACCACATCGAAACGTATCGATGCGTTAAACGTGAATGGTTTCAAATTGTGAATATTAGGTGACTAGAGAGGTAACCAGAAACGGAATTGCGCCGTTAAGCGCTGTATTGCATAAGGGTGGAAATGTAATCACCAGACGCAAAATGACAGCCAATCGCTTTCAACGATCGTAGCTGTTCTTCACTTTCGACGCCTTCCGCTATTGTGTCGATATTGAGCAAATTTGCGAGACCAACAATGGCCTTGGCCACTTGTTCAACTGATTCATCTTCGGCAATTTCTGTTGTGAGGAGTGCACTAATTTTAATTTTTTGAATCGGCAAATCACGAAGTTCTGAGATTGAGATATGACCCATACCAAAGTCCGCTACCGTGATTTGGCAACCATATTCTACAAGCTGATACAATTCGTCGACACTGCGCTTCTTGGATAAGGACTCTTCAAACACTTCCAAAATTAAACAATCAGCGGGTAACTGATAACGCTTAAGTATTTGAACAATTTCTTCAACAAATGATCCATGCCCAAAGTTTCGCGATGAAATTTTAACCGCCACCTTTCGTAACGCTCCAACAGACGCATATTTGCACGCTTGTTCAATGGTAAACAAATTGAGCTTTCGAATAAGTTGGCTCTCTTCCGCAATGGGAATAAATTCAAAACGATTGACTTCACCAAACACTTTGTCGTGCCACGCCAACCGGCTCTTAAAACTGACAACCTCATGGTTAGAAAGATCAATGACCGGCATAAAGCTCACTTCTAAACGATGCTGCTCTATCGCGTCAGACAGCCTTTGCGCCAACGCCTTCTTTCTTCCCCACTGCTCTCCCATTTCTTCGGTGTAACATAGCCAATTAGCCTGACACTGCTTAGCTCGATACATTGCAAGATCAGCCTGCTTAAGCAGCAAGCTTGATTCTATGGTTCTTGACGACTTGGTCGTAATACCTATGGCTGCGGAGCCACGTTCATACTTATTACCAATTTCAATATAAGCAATAGAGTCAATAAGTCGCTGTGCATGCCTAGCGGCATCATCACAGTTGCACTCGGGAAGCAGCACAACAAACTCGTCACCTCCGAGTCTAGCCACGATACCCTGCTCGCCAATTACTGACTTGAAGCGCCTAGCAACCACCTGTAAGAACGAATCACCATAATCATGGCCTTTACTGTCGTTAATTGATTTAAATTCATTAAGATCAATTAGCAATAGCGAGTAAGCTTCTGATGAGTAAAGATTCGAACTTAGGAAACGCTGTAAGTGTTCAAAGAAAGAGGTACGATTAGGTAAACGTGTCAGAGTGTCAAAGTAAGCCAGATCGCTTAATTTATCTGTGGTATCTTTTTCTAAGGTTATATCACGCTTAACCGCAATATAATACGTTTTACCTTCGTATGTAAAAGGGCTAATTTGGGCTTTTTCTATAAATAGATCGCCGTTCTTTTTGCGATTGATAAGCTCACCGTACCACGAATTTCCGCAGCCCAGTGCAGACCACATTTCGCGATAAGTCTCGGGGTTTGTTTTTCCCGATTTTAACAAACTTGGATTTCGGTTCGCGACTTCCTCAGCAGAATATCCGGTTAGCTGATAAAACTGGTCATTGGCATACTTGATGCTTGCGCTAGCATCAGTAATCACAATTGCCGCGGCGCAACTTTGCATTGCGTTCGCTATCAAGCCGAACGACAATTCAAGCGCTGAATTTGACGATATATGATCCACTAATGATAAGCCCAATAATAACAATCGCCCTATCATAAATATTTATGGAATTGACATCAAATAAAACGTCAAGAATTCGTTGATAAAACAACAATTTTTTGACGCTTTGTTTATCCTTATCAATTAACCGCAACACAATGACGCAATTAATCCAGTTATCATTAACGATCACTAATAAAATGCTATAAGTGACATTTGCGTTAGTCGTTATTAATCGCTTTGATCACTTTACATGGGTTCCCTACCGCTAGCACATTGCTTGGGATATCTTTCGTCACAACGCTGCCGGCACCAATAACCGTGTTATCTCCAATATTAACGCCTGGGCAAATGATTGCCCCACCACCAATCCATACATTATTACCAATTTTAATTGGCAATCCAAACTCAACCCCCTCATCCACACGTGCCTTTGCCTCCAGCGGATGCCCCGCTGTATATATTTGCACGTTTGGGGCCAAAAGAACGTTGTCGCCTATCTCAACGAGATTAACATCAAGGATTACGCAATTAAAATTTGCGTAAAAATTTTTCCCCACTTGAATATTACTGCCATAATCACACCTGAAGGGAGGCTCGAGATACAACCCTCCCCCATTTTGCTCTATCAATGTTTCTTTTGCTTCATTCCATTGTGGTGAATCAGGAATGCTGTCATTCAATTGTTTAAGAATCTCTCTGCATCTTATCCTTGCTTGATACAGCTCAGGATCCCAGGCGAGGTAAGGCTCTCCCGCAAGCATTTTTTGTTTTTCTGTTTTCATTATTTACCCAACACGTTAGACATCCACTTATGCAGAAATCCATTGCTAACAATAATCGTAGGGAGGTTCTCCCTTCGGGCAGTTTGCCCAACATAATAGCGCTCGACTTGGTTTTGTCCCCAATATTTTATGTGCTATTGACTAACAAAGGAATATTGATTTGTTATGGGATATGTCAATGACTCAAAGACGCTCTATTTACTTAGAGCTGGCCTAAGCTATATTGAGAGGCATATTATTGATTAAGTGCGTTCACAAGTGCATCAACCGCAGATCGTACGCTAGCGGTATTCTGTCCGGTTATCAGCCAGCCATCGACCACCACATGCGGTTGACCATTATCGGCTTGAGTAAATATCGATCCACATCGTACCAATTCATCTTCGACTGAAAACGGAATAGCATTCCCTCGATTACCTGCTAGCTCCTCACTATTACTACAGCCTGTCACTTTTTTACCCGTTAACATCGGTGAGTCATCTTCTCGAGTTACATGAATTAGCGCACCTGACGCATGACCAAATGCACAAATATATTTGTCACTGCTATGAAAATTATCAAGCAGGGTGACCGAATCCGGATCACAGGTAAGATCCCACAACGCTCCATAGCCACCACACACGATGACGGCATCATAGTCCATTGGATTAACATGACTTATTCGCTTTGATGACGCCAACAACCCTAGTAAAGCGTCACGAGAAGCCGCTAGCTGACGATCAGCACCATCAATGTTATACAAAGGATCGATAGGTGGCATTCCTCCTTTAATGGAACAAGTCGTCACGTGAATGCCTTGGGCTTCAAGTACAGCGTGACAAATGGCAAACTGCACTAAATCGACACCTGTCGCTTCCTTAGTAAACCCTAAACGCGCATGAGAAGTGACCATCAACAGTACTTTATAAGACGACATTCTTTTCATTCCTTAATCCACATGACTTAATCCTAGTGAATCGGCACCGTTTTTCAAAAAAAAGAGAAGCCTAATGGCTTCTCAATATAATGAAAATATTATTCTTATCGCTACGCAAGCCAGCCCATAAAATAAGGAATGATTAGGGCGTTAGCTAAATCAATAAAGAATGCGCATACCAAAGGTACAACGATAAAGGCTTGATGAGAGTTCCCATATTTCTGTGCTACTGCTGACATATTCGCCATTGCTGTAGGGGTTGAACCAAGCGATATCCCGCCAAAACCCGAACAGATAACTGCAGCGTCGTAATTTTTACCCATTGCAGGAAAAATAATGAGTAGGTTAACTAAAATAGCAACAACAAATTGCGCACCTAATATCGCAAAAATAGGCCCAGCAAGATCAACCAGCGTCCAAAGCTGCATACTCATAAGCGACATCGCCAAAAACGCACCTAGAGAAATATCGGCTATCAGTGCAATGGAAGGTTTGTTGGCTGGCCATCTCGTCCCCGTAATTCGTGGGTAATTATGCGGAACCAGATTCGATAAAATAATACCAGCGAATAAACAAGTCACAAACAGTGGTAGCTGCAGCCCTAAATGTTCGACACCTTCATTTAGAAAAACACCAACAATAATACAAGTATGAATTGCAAGCATGGCATCAAGAAAGTCATAAGAGGTGATTTTTGTCTCTGAGGCAGAGTCTGCGACACCAACATCCATCGCTTCTTCTTGAGAAGGTTTAAGATCATAGCGCTTGATGAGGAACTTGGCGATTGGCCCGCCCATGATACTAGCTAAAATCAGACCAAATGTTGCACTGGCAATACCAATTTCCATTGCTGTATCGAGACCAAACTGTTCTTGTATTTTTGGCGCCCACGCTATCGCAGTTCCGTGACCACCAATCAAGGATACCGTCCCGCTTAGCAGTCCCGCAATAGGCTCAAGCCCAAAGGCTGTTGCAACAGTAATACCGGTTATATTCTGAATCAACATATAGCCAATGGTAATAATCAACAAGATAATGAGGGGCTTCCCGCCTTTCATTAAATCACCAAGGCTCGCATTAATACCAATAGTGGTAAAAAAGTAAACGAGTAACACATCACGCGCCATTAAATCAAAGCTAACCTCAATGGACGTTACCATATGTAAAAGTGCAAAAAGTACCGAGAAAACAATACCGCCAGAAACTGGCTCTGGAATGCTAAATTCCTTTAAAAATCCGACGACTTGATTGAGCCGTCGACCAACAAAAAGGACAATAATCCCCATTGTGACTGCCATAAATGAGTCAATGTGAACCGCACCATTTTCAATAATCATCTATCTTACTTCCTGTTAGAAACATGTTACCGAATAGCATGCCTGTATTTTTTGTTCTATCCAACTCTTTTTATTCAATTTTTCCTCAGAATCTTCAGCGCAGAATACAAAAACGCCATGACACTTTTTAGAGTGTACATGGCGACTATACTGATACTTTCGAATGATAGTTGAACCTAAGTCACTTATATTCCAAGCGACCTGTAAGTTGAACGATTTAGGCTTTCAAACCACATAGCGCCAATAAGATGGCCTCCAAATCAGTCCACGGGAGTAATTGACTGTCAATCACTTCAATTCTTGACTCATAACCTTGTAATGAAATTTCGTTTACCGATACCACCTGATTCGACACATTAAAGGCATAGCAGCCCTTATTGGTATTCACTACGGCTTTCACGCGCTCAGCCGTTAAATCGCTGAGCATAGAAAACAATTGGTCAAAATCAAATAAGTGTTCCGCCCCGACTATCCAACCACAACTAAAATACCCTTGGCCTTTGTTTTCTCGGCGAATATATGACTGTTCTGGAGGCAACTCAAACACTGGCTCCATATCACTATGGTCATGCAATTGCTGCTCTCGCTCACTCTGAGTTGTCAAAGGTAAGGCTTCTCTTCGCTCAATATCAAGCAGCTCAATAGGTAAGTTACCTTGTTTAATTAATTGATGATAAATCACTGCAGGCTCTTGCACGCTCACCCAGTCATTAAAAGCATCAATATCTTCTGAGTGACATTCATCAACTTTATTACCAATCACCACATCCGCGGCAGCGAGTTGATCATTAAAATTATTATTAGAGAGGTACTTTGTATCAGATAAATTTCTTGGATCCACTAAGGTAATGGTCGCGCGTAAATCTACGTAATTTTGATACTGTTCCGATGTTAACGTTTTTATCACTTGCTTGGGGTGACCAAGCCCTGTCGGTTCAATAATTAGACGATCTGGTTTTTGACGCAGCAACGCGTTAATTCCTACCGACATTGGAACACCAGCAGTACAGCACATGCAGCCACCCGGTACCTCTTTAATCATTGCCCCGCCATCGGCAAGCATCGCCCCATCAATACCCACTTCACCAAACTCATTCACCAGTACTGCCCAATGCTCATTGGCTGGTTTATTTTGAAGTAAATTGAGAATCGTGGTTGTTTTTCCTACACCGAGAAAGCCGGTGATAATATTGGTAGGAACTTGACGTGACATACAAAATCCAATGAATTGAAATAATGCATTTAGTATAAACTGTTTTCTGCGCTATCACAGAGTGCGCTATTTGAAAATCCACTTCAAATGGTCAACAAAACACCAATTATATGAATACATTAAAAAAGCGCGGATGATAAACGACAAAAGGCGCACTTTGCGTGCGCCTCGACCCTCGTTACTCAATCGTGAGTTTGCGAATCTCTAAGCCATACGAGATGCTGAGATCATTTACGAGGCAGTAGTATGTGTAACATTTCACATCCAAATTGTACGTAGGGGCTTCAAATCCTCCGTGCTTGTCGAATACATACCCTACGCTTTAACTATGGACCATAATCCTCTAATTACAAGTTTGCCACACGTTTATTTATGTCTAACTGGTCACAATTTCTAAGCGCACTAATATTGCAATACTACTTTGCAAACTTGTCACTGTTTGTCTATTTCAGAACTCGTATAATTTCGGTTCTAAATCCCCCGTCAAATAGAAAAGGCCCACACTTTTATGACCAAGAGAGAAAAATTTAAGCAGTCACTGCTCGTCAGAGTACCTAGAGAAACCATTAATCAGTTTCTGTCTAGGGATAAGACGCCGGTTTCTGTGCTTTTTCTTTCCTGTATTGTGGGTATATTAGCTGGATTTGTTGGCACATTGTTTGAGCTTGGTGTTCATTTCGTCACTGACACCCGTACTGAATGGTTAAAGGACGAAATCGGCTCAGTACTCCCTCTGTGGGCTTCTGCATTTATCATCAGCGCATTATTGGCATTCATCGGCTATTTCCTTGTCCACAAATTCGCACCAGAAGCCGCTGGTTCTGGTATTCCAGAAATCGAAGGCGCAATGGATAACATGCGACCAGTACGTTGGTGGAGAGTGCTGCCCGTTAAATTTTTTGGCGGCCTAGGTGCTCTTGGCTCAGGCATGGTTTTAGGACGGGAAGGACCGACAGTACAGATGGGCGGCAATATTGGTCGTATGGTCACCGACATATTTCGAGTAAAAGATGATGATAGCCGGCATACTCTACTCGCATCGGGTGCGGCAGGTGGCTTAGCTGCGGCCTTCAATGCGCCACTCGCGGGCATTATGTTTGTCGTTGAAGAAATGCGCCCTCACTTTCGTTACTCTTTAATATCAATTAAAGCGGTACTGATTTCTGCCGTTGCCGCCACTATTGTCTTTCGTTCTATCAATGGACAGGGCGCGGTAATCAGCATGCCGCAGTATGACTCACCAAGTATGCAAGTATTATGGTTGTTCCTAGTACTCGGTGCACTATTTGGGATTTTTGGTGTTGCCTTCAATCGACTCGTCACCCTATTTCAAGATTTGTTTGTTAAGCTGCATAAAAATGATCTAAAGCGTTTCCTATTAACAGGTTCTGTCATTGGCGGTATTTTTGGGCTTTTACTGCTCTACGTGCCTGAGTTAACAGGTGGTGGGATTGGCTTAATACCTGAAATCACCAATGGGGATTTTGGTGCAGGATTTCTGTTTATTCTCTTTATTGGCCGTGTATTTACCACGCTTATTTGCTTTGGTTCTGGCGCTCCGGGGGGCATTTTTGCTCCTATGCTTGCCTTAGGCACCTCCTTTGGTTATGCCTTTGGATTGATGGCACAACTTCTCTTTCCTGATCTACCTATTGAGCCCGGTGTTTTCGCTATTGCAGGAATGGGGGCGTTGTTCTCTGCCACGGTACGTGCCCCTATCACTGGTATTCTATTGGTCATTGAAATGACCAATAACTATTACCTTATTCTTCCACTAATTATTACCGCTTTGGGAGCAACAATCATTGCTCAAATGCTTGGTGGTCAGCCAATTTATAGTCAGCTTCTTCACCGCACACTAAAGAATACTAAATTGAAACAAGAGGATCTGCCAAGTCGAGAAAACTAGGGCGCAATTTCAAATGATTTGAGATACAATCAGACGGCTAGACTTCTAGTGCTTAACTATCAGCGCTGGCAGTATTCACTTAAATAATCATAGGGAACTGATTAGGTGACGATGTATATAGCTGCTCTAAAACGACTGACTCAGTTTCATAATGTTCCGACCTCACAGGCCTCATTAGCCCTTGGTATTATAGGGCTTGGACATGCTTGGGCGTTGTACTTGCCAAATATAGGCAAACAAATACAACCGATTCTGGCGAGTATTGGTGCCCTGCTGCTGCTCCCGGTTTTATTAAAATACCTTTTAAATAAGCATATTTTTTCAGCGGATATAAAAAACTCAATTACTGGTAGCTTAATGGCTCCAATGAGTATGGCGTTACTTATTCTTTGTGATTATTTAGCATTAATATTGCCACTTATTGCATATCCTTTGTGGTTTGCAGCTTTAACCCTTCACCTCTCACTTGCCGTTTTATTTTTCTTCTACCAATTACGTAATTTTAAAATTGCAAATATTCTCCCAAGTTGGTTTCTATATCCAGTTGGCTTAATTAGTAGCTCACTCGCAGGCACTCAGTTTGGACATACTGTATATTCTGAGACCATTGCGAGTGTCTGTATTGGCATTTACTTTTTTATGCTACCGCTAGTTCTATATCGCCTAGTTTTTGAAGGCATGCTAAAGAAACGGGCAAGACCAACCATTGCAATTATGGCAGCGCCAATTAACCTCACATTAGCTGCCTATCTAGTAAACTTTGATGAGCCTGATCCGATCCTGACTGGAGCGCTTGCTGGCATCGCTATCACCATGACTCTAATGATATATTTATGTTACTTCCGACTTCTTAAACTCAAGTTTCAACCCTCCATCGCTGCGATTACTTTCCCCTCCGTTATTAGCTCGATCGCCATGCATAGACTCACTGCCTTTTTCGAGGTTGAGTACCCTCAATGGCACTGGCTTCATAAGTTTGGGTTTCTTGAACTCACCATCGCTACGTTTGCAGTTATTTGGGTGAGTGTTGGGTTTGTTGCTATGTATTGGCCTGAGTTAAAATACTCGAACAAAAAATGATGCTTTTATCAGTAACAAGGCTTAAACGATAAGTCTCACTTTGCCTAGACCCCCAACAGGTATAAGCAAAATCAATATATTAATATAAGTTATAGTTCATTCTGCAGGTATCACCAAAGAATAAGTTTTTGGGTAGTGACAGTCATTCTATTATCGGCAATAAATAAGTGCATCGGCCGACATATAATTTCAATTACTCAGAGAATACTGTTATGCATTTAACTCAGATTAAAAAGGCTCTCCCTGACTTTATTACCCAAAAACATGATTTTTTCATAGAAGATCGTATTCATTCTAATGCCGATAAAAAACCGATTATCTGTGGGATGCAACCAAAGGCGGGTGATGTCGTCATGCAGACCAACGATTACCTGAGTCTCAATAGCAACGAAACCATTAAAAATGCACATATTCGTGCCATTCAAGAAAACGACGAAAGCCTGTTGATGTCGGGGGTTTTCTTGCTAGGCAGCGATAAGAAGCCGGCTTTTGAAACCAAACTCGCACAACTTACTGGATTTGAAAGTTGCTTGGTAGCCCAATCAGGTTGGACAGCCAATGTGAATTTGCTGCAAGCGATTTGCAATAAAGACACCAATGTTTATATAGATTTTTTTGCCCACGCATCCCTTTGGGAGGGGGCGAGAATAGCAGGCGCAAAACTTCATCCATTTATGCATAACAATACTCGACACCTAGCAAGGCAAATTAAGCGTAATGGACCTGGCATCATCTTAGTCGATTCGATTTACAGTACCATTGGGACTATTGCGCCACTGGTTGACCTTGTTTCCATTTCTTATGAACATGAATGTGCTCTGGTCGTTGATGAATCGCATTCTCTTGGAACCCATGGTCCAAAAGGCGCAGGCCTAGTGGCTGAGCTTGGCCTCACCGCCCATGTCGATTTTATTACTGCTAGCTTGGCTAAAACGTTTTCTTACCGTGCAGGCGCAATACTTGCCAATCAGAAAACCGCGTACTGTATTCCTATGGTGGCCTACCCTGCTATTTTCAGTTCAGCTATGCTTCCGTATGAAATGAAGCGCTTGGAAACGACTCTTGATGTCATTGTAAAATCAGATGAGCGACGTGCGACGTTGCAGAGCAGCGCAGAATACTTAAATCGAGCATTGCGAAACATTGGTTTTGACATTCGTAGCGAATCTCAAATATTTGGTCTCGATACTGGTGATGCGCAGAACACACTTAAGATTCGTAACTTCTTTGAGAGTAACGGAATTTTCGGTTCAATATTCTGCCCACCAGCGACGCCTAACGGTAAGCATATATTAAGATTCTCGATTAATGCAGAGCACACTATAGATGAGTTAGACCGTGTTATTAATGTGTGTCAGCAAGCGTGGGACAACCCTGAATTCACCTTTGACTAACGGTCGCTTCATGACTTTAAAGTGAGCGCTATCCCACGTAAAGATACGGTTGATAGCGACAAGTAATGAAAGATAAAGTGAGACTTGTAACCAACGGCCGGTGGTAAGCGAACGCCTAATCCGGCCTTCGAAACTCACTGCGCCGTTAGTCAACGATAGACTAACGGCGCAGTGAGTTTACAAATAGAATGCTGAAGCATCGATGATGAATGAATAACTAGATCCAAGACGCGACTTTATCAATTAACTCATCTTTTGGCGTAGGTTTAACAATATAATCGTTCATACCAAAGTCGTTGATTTTGATAACGGTTTCTTCGCTTTTATCTCCGGTGTAGCCGACGATCGGAATAGATGCATACTCTTCATTAGACTCTCTAATCATCCGCGTCGTCGTCAAACCATCGAGTACTGGCATCTCGATATCCATCAATATTAGATCCACTGATTCTTGCTTTAACGTATCTAAAGCGACTTGGCCATTTTCAGCCTGCAAAACGTGCAGCCCTTGCTTTTCTAGCATAATCGATGTGATAGAGCGAAGAGAGTGATTATCATCAACGATCATGACCGTTCTCTGAGTTGAGATCTCATTATACGACTGTACGTGATCAATCTGTTTTAGCTGATCAAACATCAGGTAGTCTAACGAGTCCGCCGTCTTATCAAAAAACTGTTGCCATTCGAACAACTCTATCGCGACATAACGTTGAAAATATAAATTACGAGTATCGTTAGGATCATGTAGAAATGCGATCCTTGCTTCAGTAAAAGACAATTTACCTTCTAATCGAGACATAAACGCCCAGCCTTGGCGATCAAGTCGGCCATCGATTACGATAAGGTTATACTCAAATTGATGCTCTTCGTACTCTGAAGCTTCTTCCATCGATACCGTTTTGAGTGTCAATTCAGTTTGGCTACTCACTTCACTCAGTTTTTCCTGAATCAAAGAATGCGCTTGACCAATATAAAGTAGGGATTTTGATTTCATTAGCTCGCGCTTAATATGAGTGATTTTATTGGAGGTATAATACGGAAATTGAAGTTCAAACTCAGTCCATTTTCCTTGGGTAGAACGACACTTAATTTTTCCTCCAAACGACGTCATCACTTTTTTACAAAATGATAACCCTAATCCAAATGTGCCATTTTTCCCTGTCGTGTAAAAATCTTCAAAAATATTCTTAATCAATTCAGGTTCAATACCTAAGCCTGTATCTTTGAAAAACAAGCTGTAGCCATCGCTAGTTTTCTTTGAGCGTATAGAAATACTGAACTTACCGGTTCCACGGTGGCGAAACGCATTCTTTAACAAATTATAAACCACGTACTTTAATAGTGTGTCACTACCTAGATACTCAAAATCTTCATCGATCTCTAAATGAATCGCTCTACGCTCTGATTCATTTTTATAAGCGTAACTTTTCACCGCGTTTTCCAGCACCACTTTCGCACGGTGTTTGCAAAACGTCGACGTCGATACTCTGTTTTTATCAATCGATGTCAGCAGCAAATCAATGGTTTCATTACCCGCCCAAATAACCTTCATTGAATCATCAATAATGTCATTCATTGTCTGTATTTCTTGTGCATTAAGATGATAAGAGTGTCGATAAGAAGAATTGCTGTTAGGTACCACCGAACGCATCACCTCAAACGAGGATAGCAACGCACTCAATGGATTTCTCATTTCATGGGCAATACCAGCACCAAACGACTTAGCGATCGACACCTTAGCTTCATGTTCAGTTTGATTTCGAAAGTAAAACAGATTTCCGAAAATATAGGTGAAGCCAAAAATAGGGATATAGCTGGCTTTATGTGCTAATTCAATAGCGCCATTAGAAGCAAAGTACGCCGCACCAGTCGCGAGTAACAGTGATATCACAACTTGTATAAACATCACACGTGTATCGTGAACCAGCAAAATATGAATAAAAATAGACGACATGAAGGATAGCACCCACACATCTGACCAATTATTCATCAACATCATATAAAAGAAGAAAAAGGGCAAACAAAGCCCGATGGCGAATAAGTAGTAATGGGGAAGGTATTTCTTAAAGTACCTAGGAAACGAATGACGAAACGCTAGTAACAGTGCAGACGCACTACAAAAAAGTCTTAGCCACACGTTCTCATACGGTTGAGGGAATAGAAACTCCCATACCCAGTAATACAGCGGGTAGCCTAACCCGCCCATTATTACCACTAAAAATAGGTTTGGCTCTGCATAATTGTAGATCTTTTGAAGTCTGCTCATCCACTCGTCCAGCGAGACTGAGGTTAGCGCAAGTGGTGAAAAAAACATCGCACCCATTGCTTAGAGAAATATGCCAACTCTGTCTTATAATTTCCTTCGATTATCAATAGTATGGCTGAAAACGGATACGAAATACAACAACGCCTTCAGATCTAGAAGGCGTTGTTGTAAAAATAGTCATTGGCTAGTGAATAAACATCACATTATCGCAGTCCATGTAAGAATTCATGACGCGTTGCAGGGATAGATTTGAAGATTCCGCCTAATGCCGTTGTGGTGGTTTCACTGGTTGCATCCATGACCCCACGGGATTTAACGCAATAGTGCACCGCATCGATAGTTACGGCGACATCATCCGTTTCAAGTAGCGTTTGCAACGCCACTAAAATTTGTTGCGTCATTCGTTCCTGTACTTGAGGTCGTTGAGCAAAGAACCTTACAATACGATTGATTTTAGACAACCCGATAATTTTACCGCGTGGAATATACGCCACTGCGGCCTTACCATCTATGGTAACGAGATGATGCTCACAGGTACTCGTGACCGTAATATCTTTCACACGTACCATTTCACTGACATTCATTTTATTTTCAATGACGGTGATCTTAGGAAAACGCTCGTAGTCTAAGCCTGAAAAAATTTCATCTACGTACATTTTCGCGATACGTTGTGGCGTTTCCATTAAGCTATCATCAGCTAAATCGAGTTGCAGTAACGTAAGGATTTCCCGCATATGATGTTCAATGCGTTCTTTTTTTTCTTCTCGACTGACGGTGTTTGGCAACATTGGTGTCTCTAACCCGCGCTTCGAGAGAGCTTCCTTGACCAATTGTGCTGATTCGCTTAACTCTGACATTTGTATACCTCTTACTAGTCCCGCAAGGGACGACAGGATACTCGGAATCCATTTGAATTACACCCCCATTTTATCGTTAGTTTTGTCGTACAGCCCTGCTTTACTTAGGGGCTACAGGATAAAAATATGATAAAGTTAGCCTGATATTAGCAATGAATTAGGAAGACATATTTTATGGGTTGCTGCGACGCTCCGGGCTTAATGCCAATAGAAGAAGCATTATCAAAAATGCTCACACCAATCAAACCAATTACAGACATCATTGAACGCTCGCTTCCTGAAGCATTAGGGTTTGTCCTAGCCGAAGATCTACGCTCCCCAATGAATGTGCCACCATTTGACAACTCCGCAATGGACGGATACGCCGTTCGTATTGCCGATTTAGAACAAAGTACCACATTGCCGCTTGCTGGTAAGTCTTTTGCAGGCCAACCATTTGAAGGTGTATGGCCTGAGAAAAGCTGCATTCGAATTATGACTGGGGCAAAAATCCCTACTGGTTGCGATGCCGTGATCATGCAAGAAAATACGCAGGTTAACGGTAATGCCATTACTTTCAACCAAGACAACATCAAGCCCAATATGAACATTCGTCCAACCGGCGATGACATAGAGCAAGGTAATGTTGTACTGGCACAAGGCGCTCGCCTCACAGCTCGCGATATTCCAATGATTGCGACACTGGGTTTTAGCCACATCAAGGTATTCAGAAAACCAAAAGTGGCATTTTTCTCTACGGGTGATGAACTCAGACCGTTAGGTAGTGAGCTGCAAGATGGTCAGATATATGATAGCAATCGCTACGGTATCAAACCTCTCATTGATAACTTTGGCTGCGAAGCCATTGATCTTGGTATTATCCCAGATTGCCAAGAAACACTGCGTAACACCTTTATTAATGCCCAACAAGAGGCTGACGTTGTCATTACCTCTGGCGGAGTTAGCGTTGGTGAAGCAGATTACACCAAAGACATCCTTGAAGAGTTAGGGCAAATCGGCTTTTGGAAGCTCGCTATTAAACCAGGCAAACCTTTTGCGTTTGGCGAGCTTGACCACGCGTGGTTCTGTGGACTCCCTGGCAACCCTGTTTCTGCAGTCTTAACCATGTATGTCTTAGTGCAGCCACTCATTGCAAAACTGGCTGGCCATACACAATGGAAAGCTCCCGAGTCAATCCCTGCAACCACTAAAACCGCGTTCAAAAAGGGACCTGGTCGAACAGACTACCAACGTGGCATTTACTCCATTGTAGATGGCAAGTTTGAAGTAGAGTCAACAGGTAACCAAAGCTCCGGCGCGTTCCGTTCAATGAGTTTGGCAAACTGCTTTGTTGTTCTTGAGCAAGACCGAGGAAATGTGTCGGTTGGAGAGACAGTGCAAATCCAACTTCTCAATTCAACACTTTATTGAGGTGGACGTTGTGGATATTCTCTCCGACAAGGAAATGCTTCGCTACAACCGTCAAATCATCTTGAAGAACTTTGATTTTGAAGGGCAAGAGGCACTTAAACAGTCATCAATATTGATGATTGGTGCAGGCGGTTTAGGCTGCGCTGCCAGTCAATATTTGATTGCGGCTGGTATTGGTCAATTAACTATCGTTGATGACGACCACGTTGAACTGTCTAATTTACAGCGCCAAATACTCCATACTGATGGGGATATTGGTACAGCAAAGGTCGAGTCAGCGAAAGCATCGCTACAAGCGCTAAACCCAAATGCTAAGATTATTGCTATTCAAGAACGTCTCGATGACTCTGCACTATCTGACTTAATACGACAACACTCGCTGGTCCTTGATGCCACGGATAACGTTGACACGCGGAATCAACTCAATCGGCTTTGCTTTGAATCGAAAACACCTCTGGTTTGTGGTGCCGCAATTCGGATGGAAGGACAAATATCGGTATTTACCTATGACGATGAGCAGCTCCCTTGCTATCAGTGTTTAAGTGCGCTGTTTGGAGAAACGTCATTATCGTGTGTAGAGGCTGGTGTCATGTCACCCGTTGTTGGCATTATCGGTGCAATGCAAGCCTTAGAAGCGATTAAAGTCATTGCGAACTATGGTCAAGTTAAAAAAGGCAAACTATTGTTATTTGATGCATTGACCCTGACTTGGCGCGAACTGGGCTTACCTAAATCCCCAACCTGCCCAACTTGTCGCTAACGCGTTAAATGGATGAATGCCTTCGGTTTAGCAAACTATTTTCCGTTTTGCTAAACCGACTTTAATGCTATAGGAGTTTTATGCTTAATGACGTCAGGATTTAGTGCCGTTAAGGTTTAATGACGTTAAAGCTTAATAACGTTAAAGCGTAGCGTTATTTTGTCTCAGAAGTTTAAGGAGTGCACTTTGAAATCATTGAAAGCCGCAATTATCCTACTCGGCGCAGGTCTTGGCCTGCTGGTCGCCCTTCTCTGGTTTCCTTTAACGCATTCGGTCGACACAATACAAGGTCAAGTAATCAGCCAAACTCTGACACAGTCTTTAGATGGCAACCGCTACTATTTAACCATTGAATTACCCGATAAATCGACGGTAAGAGTCAACACAGATCCTGCACGTCGTTGCCAAATCGGCACACTTGCTACGTTGGATCAGCTACAAAGCCCACTCTCTTCGACAAGCACCTATCAACTGGTTTCTTGTCAGCAGCAATAGAAGGAAAATGCTATGACATCGCCACTTGTCACACCCTCATGGTTATATGAAAAATTGGGTGAAGATGACTCACTAGTCATTTTAGATGCCAGTATTGAGTTTCAAATTCCAATGGAGCCAACAAAGGACACCAGTGGAGTAATTCCGCAATCTCAGCGCTTTGACTATGACAACGTCTTTTGTGACTCCAATAGTCCCCTGCCACATATGATGCCGTCAGAGTTAGTATTTAATCAACTAGCCTCACAACTTGGTATCACCCCAACATCGACGATAGTGGTGTATGACAACTCAGGTACATTCGCCTCCCCTCGCGCTTGGTGGATGCTAAAAGCACTAGGGTTAGAGCATGTCTATGTATTATCTGGCGGGCTCCCTGCATGGAAGGCACATCAGTATCCCGTTGATACAGCATTTGTTACCCCCCAACCGAGTACGCTTGAACAGACCATTGACCCAGAGCGCTTTCTTAACGCGGAGCAAGTATTAGCCATTGCCAACAAGCGATCGCGAACTATTATTGATGCTCGCGCACATGCCCGGTTTAACGGCGAAGTAAAAGAGCCTAGAGAAGGCTTGCGCAGTGGACACATCCCTTCTTCTGTTTGTCTGCCATTTTTGGAGCTCATGCGAAATGGTACATTAAAGCCCGTTAATGAACTTGAACCATTATTTTCTTCAATCAATGACGATAAACACACACCACTCGTGTTTAGTTGTGGCTCTGGTGTCACCGCTTGTATTTTGGCGCTTGGTGCTTCCATGTGCGGGTATCATAACCTTGCCGTTTATGATGGTTCTTGGACTGAGTGGGGACAGAGACACGACCTGCCAATCGAGTGCTAATCACTATTTGGCTTATTAATTAAGATCCCGTCCGATTAATTTAAATCACTATTATTTGCAGAGCTTCACTCAACATAAATCAGTGGTTGCGATAATGCAGCCACTGACTCATGAGATGAGATTCGAGTGTTTATAAAGCACTATTTTATCGTATACTGATTACATGATAACGTTTTGTTATGGAGAGATTCATGGTAAACGCGACTTGGCTACATACTTTTAGAACCCTCGTCGAAGTGGGTCACTTTACTCAAACGGCAGAAAAGTTATTCATGACTCAGCCAGGAGTCAGCCAGCACATTAAAAAATTAGAGCGAGATTTAGGCTCTGAGCTTATTCGCCGTGAAGGTAAAACATTCGAACTGACTGAGCAGGGGCATATCGTCTATCAATACGCGGTGAACCTTGCCAAGCATGAAGATTTGCTAAAAGAACAGCTCAGTTTCGATAACCCACATCAAGGTGCTTTTCACATTGCAGCACCCGGTGCTATTGCTACCGCTATCTACCCTGAGCTTATTAAGCTGCAAACCGAATACCGAGGACTATCTACGCACCTAGAGGCAGGCCCCAACAGAAAAATCATTCAAGATGTCCTTTCAGGAAGCGCTGATATAGGCATTGTTACCTACATGCCTAACCAGTCTGAACTCACATGTGAATCCATTGGGCATTTAGAAATCAGCCTCGTGATGCCCAAAAATCATCCTCCAAGCCCGAGTATTTTGAGTGATATTGAATCATTGGGTGTCGTGGCTCACCCAGATGCGCAACACTACTTTGAGAAGTTTTTTGAACACAGTGGTGACAAAGCGCTGCAAGATTTGGACTGGTCAAAATTGACTAAAGTGACTTATATCAACCAGTTGAGTCAAATTCTTCAACCGGTTGCTATGGGGGTTGGGTTAACCGTGCTACCTAAAATTGCCATCAATCACTCAGCGTATCAAAATCAAGTAAGCGTGACTCCTACCCCGAACGTCATCAGCGAGCCTCTTTATCTCATCAAAAAGAAACGAAGAGAACTACCAGCCCGTTATCAAACGCTATTAAGCATATTCAAAGGTTGGGACTTTTCTTGAACCGCTGATTGACAGTAAGTTTGCTGGACAACCCATTTAGAGAACCATACCTATCACTGACTCCGTGCTAGCCAGCACTCATCAAGTTGAAGGGGTTTGACTACTTTCTATATTTCTCATCTGTTCATCGAGGTTCAAGACCGTCAGTGCGTTACTTACGCTTGTTGCGATAACGTCAATAACGCCAGTTCTGAGTGCTCCAAGCAACGCCATAGGTTTACTATTTTCCGATGCAATAGCAATCACTTCAGAAATCATTCGGTACTCTTCCAAACCTAAACCGATAACGCGATCGCTCATAACGGTATTCGCAGCTTGACCATGGATATCAAAAAAATCATAACCTGCAAAATCACCGACAACGCCTTGGTGAAGCCGTGACTGAACCACTTCATCAGCCGTAAACCACCCTAAATCAACCATATAACTATTTTCGCTCATATCACCGACACCAACGAGTGCCATGTCGGCCTTACGCGCTAAATCCAGTGTTTGCTTGATAGTTGCATTTTGCATAAAGGCGAGCTTTTGCTCTTTATTCTCAGCATACGCGGGCGCATAGAGAGTTTCCGATGAGCCGCCATAGATCTTCGCTAACTGTCGGCATATATGGTCGGCATTAAAAAGACCACCTCTCGGGTGAATACCACCAATGCCACACACAAACTTACAGGCGCGCGGGCTGATCACTCCAGTATGATGAGCTACCGCAGATACATTACGACCCTGCCCAACCGTGACCACCATGCCCGTCTTCAATGTTTGCGCAAGATAGTTTGATACTAAACCCGCCACTTGATTACGTTGGGACTGCCCATCTGGCTGGTCTAAAGCAATCAACGCCCGCTTTACGCCAAAGCGCTCCATCAATCTCTGCTCTATTTTGGCACTGTATACAGGGTGATACTTTACCGTAATGTCGACAATCCCTTCATCTCTTGCTTGCTTGAGCAGTCGGCCAATTTTTGCACGAGAAACACCAAATTTTTTCGAGATTTCCTCTTGAGTCGCACCATCTTGATAATACGCGACTGCGATTTCAGTGAGTACGTCTGCACTTGTTTCTGAATTATCCATACACTTAGCTCTATTTTCGAGCCTGCTCGACCACAAACAGGCATACATTAGTTCACACACTGAACATATGTATGAGCATACGACATCCATGACATTTGCTCAATAACATTACAATATCTCAGCCTATTTTGTGAGCTGCCCGAGAATAACCACGGCTTTACCCGCGCTAAGCAATCAACAAAAGTGCGCTGCCGTTATCAGAAACCGAAAGTAATCGCATGAATGAGCAATTTACCCGGTATATTTTATTGACTTTCAGCCTGCATGAGTTAAATATGAATCAACATTTACTCACGAGCCAAACACATGCTCACGCATGAATGCTCGCTGATTAGGATTCTGTGCAGTAGCCAACACAAGCGCTACTGATGTCGACCTTTTATTATGAGACGGCCTTGCCTCAACTATAGGAACGTACCGATGAGCAATAAATTAGCGCAACTACGCAAACTGACGACTGTCGTCGCCGATACTGGCGACATTGAAGCCATTCGTAAATACCAACCAGAAGATGCAACGACTAACCCTTCTCTCATTTTGAAAGCAGCACAAATCGCTGAGTACGCGCCTCTTATCGATCAAGCTATCGAGTATGCGAAAGGTCAGAGCCAAGACAAAAACCAACAGCTTCTAGATGCGGGCGATATGCTTGCCGTTAGCATTGGTAAAGAGATCCTGAGTACTATCCCTGGTCGTATCTCTACAGAAGTTGATGCTCGTCTTTCTTACGATACAGAAGGCAGCATTACTAAAGCTCGTAAGCTTATCAAGATGTATAACGATGCCGGTATTACCAATGACCGTATCCTAATTAAACTTGCGTCAACGTGGGAAGGTATTCGCGCAGCTGAAGTACTAGAAAAAGAAGGCATCAACTGTAACCTAACGCTTCTTTTCTCATTCGCACAAGCTCGTGCATGTGCGGAAGCAGGCGTCTTCTTAATCTCGCCATTTGTTGGTCGTATTATGGACTGGTACAAAGCGAAAGAAGGTCGTGACTTCGACGCACAAGAAGATCCAGGCGTTGTATCGGTAACCTCTATCTACAACTACTATAAAGAGTATGGTTACAACACTGTTGTCATGGGTGCGAGCTTCCGTAATATCGGAGAAATCCTTGAGCTAGCAGGCTGTGATCGTCTAACCATTAGCCCTAACCTGCTGCAAGAACTAGAAGAAGCAGAAGGCGAAGTCGTAGAAAAACTGATCGATTCAAAAGGCGAAGCAGCACGTCCTGCGCCTATGACTCACGCTGAATTCCTTTGGGATCATAACCAAGACCCAATGGCGATTGAAAAACTAGCAGAAGGCATTCGCAACTTCGCTATCGACCAAGGTAAGCTTGAAGAAATGCTTGCAGCAAAACTATAACCCAATTCAAAAAGGCACTGATAACAGGTGCCTTTTTTATTACCCTTTATAAATTTTGGAAGACACCATGAATCGTAAACAACTCGCTAATGCTATTCGTGCTTTGAGCATGGACGGTGTACAACAAGCAAATTCTGGCCACCCAGGCGCCCCTATGGGTATGGCTGACATCGCTGAAGTGCTGTGGCGCTCGCACTTAAACCACAACCCATCTAACCCAGAGTGGGCTGACCGCGACCGCTTCATCTTATCTAACGGTCACGGCTCGATGTTAATTTACTCTCTGCTTCACCTGGCAGGTTACGAGCTTTCAATTGAAGACCTTAAGAACTTCCGCCAGTTACACTCTAAAACACCAGGCCACCCTGAGTACGGCTACGCACCAGGCATCGAGACAACAACTGGTCCTTTAGGACAAGGCATCACAAATGCTGTTGGTATGGCGATGGCTGAAAAAGCACTCGCGGCACAGTTTAACAAAGAAGGCCACGACATCGTAGATCACTTCACGTATGCCTTTATGGGTGATGGCTGTCTGATGGAAGGTATCTCTCACGAAGCTTGTTCTCTAGCGGGTACACTAGGTCTTGGTAAGTTGGTCGCTTTCTGGGATGACAACGGTATCTCAATTGATGGTGAAGTAGAAGGCTGGTTCTCTGACGATACACCAAAGCGTTTTGAAGCATACGGCTGGCACGTAATCCCAGCAGTAGATGGCCACAACGCTGATGCTATCAATGCGGCTATCATCGCTGCTAAAGCCGATCCTCGCCCTACTCTAATCTGCACTAAAACAGTGATTGGCTTTGGTTCTCCAAACAAATCTGGCACGCACGACTGTCACGGTGCACCACTAGGCGCTGACGAAATTGCAGCAACACGTAAAGCATTAGGTTGGGAGCATGGTCCTTTTGAAATTCCGTCGGAAATTTACTCAGAGTGGGATGCGAAAGAAGCAGGCGCAGCTAAGGAAGCAGCGTGGAATGAGAAATTTGCAGCTTATGAAGCAGCATACCCAGAGCTGGCAGCTGAATTCAAACGCCGCGTAAACGGCGAGCTTCCTGCACAATGGGAAGAAAAAGCATCGGCAATCATTGCCGATCTACAAGCTAATCCAGCAAACATCGCATCGCGTAAAGCGTCTCAAAATGCTTTAGAAGCATTTGGTCAAATGCTTCCTGAATTCATGGGCGGCTCTGCTGACCTTGCGCCTTCTAACCTAACCATGTGGTCTGGCTCTAAGTCGCTAACGGCAGAAGACTTCTCTGGTAACTACATCCACTACGGTGTGCGCGAATTCGGCATGACGGCTATCATGAACGGTATCGCTCTGCACGGTGGTTTCGTACCATACGGCGCGACATTCCTAATGTTCATGGAATACGCTCGCAACGCAATGCGCATGGCTGCTTTGATGAAAGTTCAAAACATCCAAGTGTATACGCACGACTCTATTGGTCTTGGTGAAGATGGGCCGACTCACCAACCAGTTGAGCAAATTGCTTCTCTACGTCTCACGCCAAACATGAGTACATGGCGCCCATGTGACCAAGTTGAATCGGCAGTCGCTTGGAAACTGGCTATTGAGCGTAAAGATGGTCCAACATCACTTATCTTCTCTCGTCAGAACCTAGCACAGCAAGAACGTGACGCTGAGCAAGTCGCAAACATCGCTAAGGGTGGTTACATCCTAAAAGATTGTGCTGGTAAGCCAGAATTAATTCTAATTGCTACTGGCTCTGAAGTTGAGCTAGCGGTTGAAGCGGCTGCGCAACTTACAGCGGAAGGTAAAGCGGTACGTGTGGTTTCAATGCCAGCAACTGACGCGTTTGATAAGCAAGATGCGCAGTACCGTGAATCTGTACTTCCATCTGACGTGACAGCTCGTATTGCAGTTGAAGCCGGTATCGCTGACTTCTGGTACAAATATGTTGGCTTTGGTGGCAAGATCATCGGTATGACAACATTTGGTGAGTCTGCACCCGCAGGTGAGCTATTCAAGATGTTTGGCTTTACCACAGAGAACGTTGTTGATACAGCGCGTGAGCTATTAAAGTAAGCGACGCTTTCTCCAAAATACATTAGCAATGTGATGTAACTTAAGCACAAAAAAATGTCGTTCTAATCTATTAAGTGCCATAGCGGGTTCCCGTTATGGCACTTCGTCTTTCCAATGACCGCACTCTATTCGCGACCTTTGGGTGACCGCTCCAACTGCCTATCCCTTTCTTCCTACCTATCCCTTTCACCCAATAACTCGCCCTAACGAACCGCAGCAATTAACACGAGTTGCATAATGATAACTGTCTCAAAAGTGAAACAGGATCGTGCTTGATACTCTTCATGTACTTCCTAGACTATCAATAAGGACACAAAATCGTTAAAGCGGAAGGAATCCGATTATGAGAACGTTGATCATGAAGACGCTGGGAATTGCTATAACCGTGTTTTTCAGCCAGTGGGTCTACTCAAGCCAGTTAACTATTATTGACACTAATAATGTTAAGTATGTCATTTCCGATAGTCAGCTTCTTGATATGCCACAAACTACCATCACCACAACGCTACCTTGGCTTGAAGAAGAAGCGACCTTTCGTGGCGTAACACTGCAAACCCTTTTCGAACAATCCAACCTTACCCTCCCTCAAAACCTGACCTTTATCGCTCTGAACAACTATCAAATCGATATACCTAAATCAGACATTGAAACTTATTCTCCAATTATCGCCATTCACAAAGATGACGCGCCCATGTCTATTCGCGATAAGGGACCATTTTGGGTAATATTTCCAATCGCCTCAAAGCCAGAGTTAGACACTACCGATTATCACGCTAAAATGATTTGGCAGCTCAAAAATATTCAAATGTAGCTCTATGATAAAATACCTAATCGAAACAATTCCTCTCAATATTATAAAACTATTTCTGGCGCTTTTAACAACCATAGCGTTGGCCGTCAATGTGATGACGATTGACAAAGTAAACACTATAAACGATAGCTTTTCTGAGCGTAAGAACGAAGCCACGTGGTTCGTTTTTCAATTAGTCAAAGAGTACTCTCAATTCGTAACTGAAATCCGGATTTCACCCATTGACCCCAAAAATTTGTGGCTGCATTTTGATTTAACATGGAGTCGATTTGATATAATCCTCAACAGCCGTGAGTCTTCAAACTTCATTAAAGACGCTAACTATTATTATTTCTTTTCAGAGCAGTTTGAGAAATTTAAAGAGTTAGAAAAATCTCTCCAACTCTATCAAGAAGGTAAAATCAAACAAGATGCCATTAAACATCGAGTTATCCTTAACTACAATGAAGTTATCACCTTTATTAACGCCAACTTTCGGCTACAAAGCCCATTGTATAAGAAAAATAGTCACGAGTTAGAGCGACTTTTATTTTTACAAAAGATAACGACTATTATCCTTGTTTCTTTATTTACCATTATCATACTTATCTTTTGGCTTGAATCTTTGATTAGAACATCCATTCACCGAAGAGACCCACTGACTCGGTTTATGAATCGCTCTGCGCTCACTTATGACCTTAAACTGCCATTCTCACAGCCTTATTACAGTATACTCTCTGTTCGAGTTTTAAACCTCGAAGAAGTCAATCATAAATATGGTATTGATTACGGCGATATTTTAATAAAATCTGCAGCTGAGAAAGTATCGTCTTTAATCGATAGCCGATTTAATTTGTATCGTTATAGCGGTTCAACTTTAATCGTACTAAGCAAATTCAGTCAAGCCTCTCAAACCGATAACACACTAAGAGCAATGCGAGAAAGTTTGGGCGAACCCATCCTTTTGGGTGATTTAGAGCTTATAATGGATATCTCTTTGATTCACGAAAAAAAAGTACACCGTTCTATGCTACTTGAACGCCTAACACTACTTTCCCGAAGAAAGGCTGCCGCACAGAACCTCTAATAACGCTGACTCACCCACCTAGTCACTCATTAATAGGCTTATTTTTGCTGCTAATCAATGATATTTCATTGATCTGTTTATGGTAGTATTCAGCGTCATAATTACTATAAAGAACACAGAATTCATCAAACGTTAGCGGCTTGCTAAACGCGTATCCTTGTAAAGTGTCACATCCAATATTGCTAAGGTAGTGGCTTTGATAGCTGTCTTCAACTCCTTCTCCAACGACACTTGCTCCACAAGTATGCGCCAAAGCGATAATGGACGTTAACATTTTTTCATTGCCACTATCTGATCCAATTAAATCCACAAAGCTCTTATCTATTTTCAATTCATCTACAGGGTAGTGTAACAGTTGATTAATAGAGGTAAAACCGGTACCGAAATCGTCAAGAGATACCTTAAACCCGAGTTCTCGTAATTTTTCCACCATACCTATGGTATCTTGAGTACTTTTCACATAACTCGTTTCCGTTATTTCTATGACCACTTTCCTTGGTGAGATTTTATATTTTTCACTCACTTTAATAAGCAAATCAATAAATGCCAAATTATACAGTTCTAAAGCCGACACATTCACAGAGATACTCTCTTGATAATTACACTTCTGTCGCATGGCGTCATAAGCAGCGAAAGCATTTTCAATAACCCAATCATCAATAGCAGATATAATATTCGCCTGCTCAGCAATTTGAACAAACTCATCAGGACCAGTATGAAATTCACTTAGGCGTGGACATCTAATCAGCACTTCCATACCTTTAATAGCTAAGGACTTCGCGTCAATCAATGGCATAAACTTAAGCTGAAACTCGCCATTTTGGCTACACAGCAATAGTTTTCTTTCAATTTCATCACGACGTTCTAGTTGTCGGGCAAGGTGCCTATCAAAAATCACTAGTGCTTGACGTGTGCGAATTTGCTTTGCTTTATTAAATGCTTCTTCAAGGCCTTTTTGCCAAAGGTAAGTGTGCTCTGTCAATGACAGTGGGAATATCGCGATGGCCACATCCAAGTTGAAACTATAGCCATCCACCATGACACATTTGTTAAACTTCGCATCAAAACTTTCAAAAAAGTGTTCTACTTCACCCGTATGATAAATATCTATTACAGCCACGAAGCAATTCCCACCGTAGCGACTAATTGCATAATCACTGCACCCTACTCCAATACTAGTTTGGTAGGTTTGAATGAACTTTCTTAAATAGTCAGCGACCTTTACCAGGACATTGTCGCCAATTCTTGTACCATACAGATCATTTATCTTGCGAAAGTCTTTAATATCCCAACCTATAATAAATGCATTGTCGTTTGAGTAACACTCAATCCTTTTATCAATATGTGATATAAATGTTCGACGGTTAGCTAAACGTGTTAAATAATCAAATTCAGCTTCAAACTTCACCTTACTTAGCGTATCAATGTATGCGTTTTTTAAGACCGATATTTCATCATTTCCTTTCGAACGTTTGAAGTAACGCAACTCCTGACCGCCGGACTTAATATCATCAATGAGATGTGCAATAGGCTTTAGAATTCTTGTACGCATAATAGTGATGATAACAAATAACAAGATGGCTTCAATCGCCACAATATACCCAAATACCTCTAACGCTATTTTCTTTTTTTCACTATCATAATGGCTTTCCAAGATATGCAACGTTACCTTCATCTTCGTGCCTTCAAGGCATAATTCCGTTCTACCAGTGGTACTATCTGTAACGACCGTCGTTCTTACCTCACTTTTTAGGTCAAATTGTTCATCACCTCGAACTGAAAAATCAATACTCACATACGGCATCGGTTCTATTTCATTCAGCAAGGTCGTAAGGTGAATTAAAGGCGCGTCGGTAATTAAGAGAGTTCGCTCTTTTTGCACCTGAGCACGAGGGTCCTCTGGAAATAATTTGCTATCATAGGCACCAATGTATGAAAACCGAACTTGGCCACTCTCTGATTTATAAATTAGTCCATCACTCAGAAAAGGCTCGCCTAGCGATATTTTTACATAAGTATCAAATACACGCTGATAAATTTCATCGGGGAGCGCTGGAAAGTAGAATGGACCTCGTTTGATTGAAGTTGCGACAACTGAAAATAACTCATCAACAACAAATACCTGCGCCCCACCAAGCTCTTTTATCCTGCGCTTATCTACCAATTGACTTAAATACTTTTCGAGAAAACTACGTCTAGCGATATCACCAGTCTCTTGAGTTAAGCGAAGGAACTGTATCGTGCCCGCAATCTCATGAGCCAGAGCTGCAATACCATGTTGTTCATAATTTGTCGCGTCAAATGCACTCACAACTTTGTCACGCCACTTGATCACTTCGAGCGCTTTATATCCCTCTATTCGTTGATAGTAAATCGCAATCCCTGCCAATATCACCAAAAACGTTAGGATCGGAACCAACCATAAATGCAGCCGTTTGAGTAACGTCATGCCTACCTCAAATCTTCAACAATTCTTTGTCTAGTTAGTAATCCTAAGTCGGTAACTCGCCTATAGAGATAACTTTTTTCCAAAACGACTTGAGGAGGGTTCAATGACGGGTCGTTTAAGTAATCTTGACCGACAAATTCTAAAGCGAAACGATGAGGAGTGGAAAACCAAGAATCTTCAGCGTTCAAAGCCGCTACTTGGGGTTCTGAAAGGAAGCGAATTGCAGTCACTAGCTCTGGAGAAATTGTCGTTCCCTGCGGAATAGCTAAACATTCTAACCAAATGGTTGTGCCCTCTTTTGGCAACACGTAAGCCCATAGTCCCTCCTGACCTTCTACCTCTTCATTGAGTACAAACTCATCGCCTGAAAACCCAAATGCAATATCGATATCATTTATTTTTTCCGGTGAATCAAGGAAATTAAGAATGTAGTCCGGTGTATATAAGGAAGGGCGCTGTTCTTTCAGCAACTTATAAGCGCTTTCTAAATCTTTGCTGCTGCTGGAAAAAGGGTCTTTATTTTGGGACAGTAGCGCAGAAGCAACAGCGTCAACCGGATGGTAATACATAGCAACACGGTTCTTTAACGCAGCAGTAGGGACTAACAACTCCGACCAAGAGTTCACTGGAACATCAAAAGCCGATTTTCTATAAAGAATACCACTTGTGCCCCATGCATAAGGGACACCATAATCTCCACAGGCATCATTCCACTTACTATCAAAATATGAGGCAAGTTCAGCTTTAAGTTGAGGTGGTACTCTCGCTACAACCCCCTGTTCAGCGAGAAGGTGTAGCCTGACACTTTCTATCACCACAAGGTCAAACGCATGGCGACGCTCACTCAACATTACTTCGTCTCTGATGCCTTCGTCCGAGAAGTACGTTTCTTCGATATAAACACCATGCTCTGTATGCAGTTGATTTTTAACCGACTCTGCTAAAAACGCCTCCCAATTGTATAAAGAAATACTGTTATTTATTTCCGATGCAAAAGTTACAAAACACAGCCCACATAAGAGTACACCTTGCAGCAGTCTAGTGGCCGTGTTTTTTATAATAAGTCCATTCATATTGTCTGACCTAAGCCTGTCCATTACTCATAGACTAGAACAACCAAATACCGAATTCGACTTAGTACTATCTTAATTTTGAGAAAGAGAGCCTTTAATGTCTCCACTTTTATTTGAAGTATCTGACGATTCTAGAGCTAAGCTACCGGTAATCATATCTATGGTAATACGATACTGATTATTAACATCGCCATAATGTTTAAATTGAAACTGATAAGAGTGAACAGAATATAATAGAGGGACATCTGTTACTTGTAGGAGGTCATAGCCATCTTGAACATAAATTTCTTGTATCTCGGCTAATTGAAACGCCGCTTTTTCTTCTAACTGACGATCATATTTAGGTTGCAAAGATGGATTCTGAGGGTATGTCACCCCATCAAAGCTCATAATACGTAGTGAACCGTCACTCCACACATAAAAATCCTTCCAACCCTTTGAATGTCGCTCAGATATCAACACCGGCTCTTTCACCACTGTCATACGATTAAGTAGTTCGCCTTTATCGTTAAAAAGGTAGGCTGTACAGCCTCCTGAGCCACAAAAATAAGGACTTTGCATTAACACCATGATTTCATCACGATCATCACGATTAAGGTCTGCGACGCCGACTTTAAATTGATGACCTTTACCTGAAGTATCTAACTTTTCTGGCAATAAAATTTTTTGATTAACTAGAATATCGACATTATCAAGCCCAAACTTTTCCGGAAGGGGTTCTCGCATCATTTGAGGTTGGCAGCCAACTAAAAACCCAAAGGAGGCCAAACCTACAGTGCTTAGCAAGGTGCTCAATATCAGCTTATTCAATGACAATTTATTTAATGGCAATCGGTTCACCGTCTTCCGAAGATTTTCATTAGGTTAAGTGTATGAACAGATTGTCAATATCACAAGCTAAGAAGGGAGCTCCCAGAGCCGGTTACAGCGTAAATAAAACGCGAATAGCCAAGAGAATAAGAACCACTCCAGAAACCTGATCGATAATACGAGCTTTGGATTTCAAAAAATTCAGTAGGAAAGTCGAAGAAAGCATTATTGTAATGAACGTATACCAAAGCCCGTCAACAAGTAGCGGCGTCACTATAATAATGGCTTTATCGGACAGCTCACTTCCTACGGCGACAAACTGACTAAACAACGCGGTAAAAAAGAGTGCAATTTTAGGACTGAAAAGGGAAATAAATAACCCCTCTTTGGCAGAAGTCACCGCAGAGACTGGCTGCCCAGACTCCAATCGTTCAACAATTCCCCCTTTAGATCGCACCGCGTTATAGCCTAGCCAAGCTAAATATAACGCCCCAATCAATGAAAGAGACTTAAATATCATTGGAAATTGCTGTAACAGTACCGTTAAACCAAGTACGGTGACCAGAGCGTAAATTCCGATACCACAAGCATGCGCCCAAGCGGTAGCAAAACCGTTAATGCGGCCACCAGACAAGCTGTGTTTAGCGACAATAGCCAAGCTCGGCCCAGGCGACATGGCACCAAGCAAACAAATAGTAAAAAGTGAGAACCAAGTAGTTAATGTCATTTGTGCTCCTTAATGTCAGAGCAACTCTACACCAAGTTACCTTAAGTGAGAACACATTAACTTTCGATGAATCAATATAGTATCGCTAATCATCGATGCTTATTATCTATTATCTGATACTTGGCTATGTCAAACCATCTAAACACTAAGATACGGCAGTATAGCAATCTCTAGATGAAGGGATTAGGTCTGAAACTGCCTGGTTTTTACCCCGTTCTTTTGCTTGGTACATCAACTTATCCGCATCAGCCAATGTCATGCAGTCACTCGCCCGTCCATATACGGCACAACCAACACTAATAGTAATAGGCATAAAATCAATATCAGGGATCTCTATTTGCCGCACAAGCTGACAAATGAGGTTAGCCTGCTGCGCAGATTGCTCAAAATTTCGTTGTTGATAAGCAATGGCAAACTCTTCCCCACCTATTCGACCAAACACTTGTCCCTCAGTGACTGCGGGGTGAATGGCATTCGCCACTGCACGGATGACCACGTCCCCTTTAATATGCCCATATTCATCGTTCACCAATTTAAAGTTATCAATATCGATAATTATCACAGTGAGAGTAGACTGGTTTTTTCTGTATGCATCTAAGCACTGAAAGAATCGACGGCGATTTATCAATCCGGTTAACGCATCGGTCTCCGATAGTAATTTTAGGTCTTTATTAATCGCGGCGAGTTCGCCCGTTTTTTTCCGTACATTGTAGCGAAGTAATACCGCGTATCCCCCTAGACACAGGGAGAAAAGAACTAATGCACTAGGTATTAAGTACTCCGGATAGACAGTTTTGATATGCATCCATCGACTGAATATACGCTGCTTTTCATCTGAATCAATGTTATGAAATTGTTCAGAAACCTGAGTCAGTAAGTCGGCGTTAGAAGGTGCGGAAGCGGCGTAGAGCATTCCACTGTATAAATGCTTTACCGCGATAAAATCTTGGGTCCTTCCTTCACTGTATAGGTAATAATTGGCAACCTGTAAGTCAGCACTGAAAGCCAAAATATCGCCTCTGAGTGCGGCGTCAATCATCTCTTCGTTATTTATAAATGCTTTTAATGTCAAATTAGCGAAATGCTTTCGTAAATACGACTCTTCATAGCCACCACTAACGACCCCCACATGATGGCTATGCGAACCAAGTAGAAACTCATCGATATCAAAACGCAATAACTGCTGGTGAAAATAGATCTGGTTGTCTATCTGTAACAAGTTAACACCAAACTCTAAGTACTGTTCACGCTCTTTTGAACGTAGCAATCCAGCATGAATATCAACCTGTTTATCTCGAACTAAATCAATGGAGGGTTGCCAGTCGACCAATTTAAAAACAACATCAACGTTATTGGCTTGGCCATAACTTTTCCACAAATCGATCAGTATGCCTGCTGGCTCGCCATTATCGTCAAGATAAGAGTAGGGTTTCCAAGCTTTAGAATTGGAAATCGTCAATGTTTTGTGGGCGGCTTGAACATTTAACGTGCAACAAATCAGAGCAATCATCAAACAACGACGCAACACCGATTGAAGTGAATTCACAGTATTTCTCCAGCACTCATCACAGTAATTATAATTAGTCCCCTAGGTATAGACACTTTTTATGTGATGTGCTGCCAAAAAATCCAGCAAATACGACACGAATCGCATAATTAACTAATTAGTCATTAAGTATTGATTATCCCATCGGACCGTGCTCATAAGATGTCCAACGAAGACGGTCCAATTTAACAAAGCCCCCTATAACTCGCTGAAAATTAGATGCTCCCCTATTCGGTATTGATAACGACAAGCCTCTCGTTATGACTTGTTTAAGGCAAATCGAACGGCAGCCTGTGAATGAATCTTAGTTGTATCATACAACGGGATAGTCGTTACATTTTCATTAATTAGCATCGCTATTTCAGTACAGCCGAGAATAATCGCCTCTGCGCCCATCTCCCTAAGGTCAGCGATAACTTCTAAGTAGTCCTGACGCGAGCTAACTTGAATATCCCCCTGTACCAACTCTCGATAAATGATGTCATGGACTAACTTTCTTTGAACACCATTAGGAACGATGACTTTTATTCCATTAGCCTCAAGCCGTTCTTTATAGAAGCTTTGCTCCATAGTAAAGGCAGTGCCGAGTAGCCCTACAACTCGACGATCGTCTTTGTTTAGCTCGGCAGCTGTTGCATCGGCAATATGGATAAGAGGAATCGATACGCTACTCGCTATATCATCGGCGACTTTATGCATGGTATTGGTACAAATTAATAAACAATCCGCCCCCGCTGACTCCACAGCATTCGCTGCTTGACTCAAAATAGTCGCGGCTTGCTGCCAATCACCACTGTGTTGTAACGCCGCAATTTCTGCAAAATCGACACTAAACATAGCAATTTTTGCAGAGTGGAACCCCCCTAGCTCAGCTTTAACACCTTCATTGATCGCCTTATAGTAATTGGTCGTTGATTCCCAACTCATACCACCGAGTAACCCTATCGTTTTCATGTATTAGCATCCCTCTTAAACCATCGTCTTAACTTAACTTATGCAATCCACCGCGACTCTTCAAGTTAGCCATGTTATTACTGCGAGTTAATGACGTCCTCAACGTAATTGATAGATTTCATCGCCATACTTTATCTATGTATTCAGAGAAGTGCGCTGACCAGTAAAAAAGTACGCGAATATATTAAAGTTCCTTAAATCCGCACCGATAATATATATTGATATACAAAACAATGTACTTAATAGCAAGTACACATTCAGTACAATAATAATAAGAAAACAACGACAGTTGTCGCTAACTCGTTGAAAATACCAAGTTAAATCTAAGGTAATGTATGAAATTTAGTCACAAAATAGTCTCTGCGTCAGCAGCCTTGCTGCTTGTCACTGTATCAACGCTCGGCATCACGCAATTGATGACGGTTCGAAGTGAATTACAAACTCATATCGACTCTAGCATCCACGAGCTCATATCCGGGGTAAAAAGCACCATTTCATATGATCTGAATGCCAAACGCGATTTAGCTAGCGCAGTAACCGAATCTATCGAGATCGCACCTAACGATCGTAACTACGTTACAAAGGTCATCACTACGCCAACGCTTAGAAACACCTTCCAAGCTGTTGGTATTGGTTATGACGATACTGGTACCTTAGTGAGTAATGATGGTTGGGTTCCTGATGCAAGCTACGATGCTCGTACGCGCCCATGGTATAGCGAGTCTAAGATGGCCCGTGACACTATCATTACTGACCCTTACGTCGACTCCTCGACCAAAAACGTCATTATTTCTCTCGGTTCACCTCTCAATGACACTGATGGTCAATTTATCGGAAGTGTGGTGTTTGATGTTACATTGACCACACTGGCAGACATGGTTAACCAAACCGACCTCTTTGGTGCGGGCTATTTGTTTGTTGTGACAGACAAAGGCATGACGATTGCGCATCCAGATAGCAGCTTAAATGGCGAGCCTATCGGATCTTTCCTTCCTAATGTTGCACTAAAGGAAGGCGCTCAGCAGCTCAGTTTTGATGGAAAAGAGTATCAAGTTAACTTAGTTCTAGTACCTGAAGAAAATTGGTATGTTGGCGCAATCATTGATAAAGGCATCGCTTTTTCTGCGATTAGTGAACTGCGTAACCAATCCATCTTCTTCATAATTTCAGGCCTTATAGTAAGCGTCATTGTACTAACGCTGCTCATTCGTGTGTTAATGAAGCCACTAAACGAACTCAATTCAGCCATCCAAGATGTTGCCAATGGTGACGGCGATCTAACCCACCGCCTTGATACAAATACCGATGAAGAATTTGCAGAGCTAGCGCGCGGTTTCAATACATTTACAGAAAACCTACAGCAACAAATTATTCAATCAAAAGTAATTTCCTCAAAAATCATGCAGTTAACTCAACAAACGACTGAAGGTTCTAAACAATCAGCCCACGCGATGACAACGCAACTGCAAGAGTTGGAGCAACTCGCCACCGCAATGAATGAAATGGCCAGCACTTCTGCTGAAGTTGCCAACAACGCGCAAGGCGCTGCAAGTGCCGCTCAAGAAGCAGACAATGCAACTCAAGAAGGCTCCGCCGTCGTCATGGACACTACAGATGCAATCACAACACTTTCTGCAAGTATTGATGATGCCGTTCATGAAGTAGAAGGCTTAGAAACCGCCACTGACAACATTGAAACCATCTTAAAGGTCATTAACGATATTGCAGACCAAACGAATTTATTAGCTCTTAATGCGGCTATCGAAGCGGCGCGAGCTGGTGAGTCTGGTCGGGGATTTGCCGTTGTTGCTGACGAAGTTCGCACGCTGGCACAACGCACGCAACAATCAACGACAGAAATCCGCAGCATGATCGAACAATTACAATCTGGTGCTCATCTGGTTTCTAATGCGATGACACAAAGTAAAGGCAGCGCCGTTCAAGCAGTAGAACGTGCACAGCAAGCCAACGATGCACTAGAAAAAATTCGCCAATCAATTGCACAAATATCTGATATGAACATGCAAATAGCGGCTGCCGCCGAAGAGCAAAGCCTAGTTGCAGAGGAAATCAACTCTAATACCATAAAAATTAAAGACTTAAGTGAACAAGTATCTGATTCAGCAAAAGGGGCGAACGAAGCAATGAAAGAGCAAACGTCGAATGTTCACCAACAAGAGCAGTTACTAGGAAGCTTCAAGGTTTAAGGTTTAAGGTTTAAGGTCATATACTAAAAGTGCCTTAATTAACTTATTAAAAAAGGGTCAGCACTAAGTGCTGACCCTTTTTACTGACATTTGGTTTTAGAAACGAGAGAGCAAATGATATTTATACCAAAATCATACAAACCCAAAGCTACTTAAGCTCACCATAACGCTCAAGATACAAAATAGTCGCAGCAGTCCTAGACGGCACTTGAAGCTTTCTTAGTAAGCTCTTCATGTGGACCTTCACTGTCGATTCAGAGATAAACAAACGATCTGCAATCTGCTTGTTTCTAAACCCTTTCGCGACTTCTTGAAGAATTTGCGTTTCGCGCTCGGTAAGCGAAGAAAAGACATCTTCAGCGCTACCACGTTCTTCAAGGTATTTTTCAATCACGCTACTGAATGCTTTTTCACCATCAGACAAACCGTTCAATCTATCAATAATCTCATCCGGTTCAGTATCTTTAAGCAAATAACCGTCTGCGCCTGCCTTAACGAGTGATTCAATGTCTGCGGGACTGTCTGAAACCGTTAAAATGACGATATATCCTTGAAAGTCATCTTCGCGTAAGGCTTTTAGTGTATCTAAGCCCGACATACCTTTCATATTCAAATCGAGCAAGATCAGGTCTGGATCATGCTCTTTGGCCATAGCAACAGCGTCTGCGCCATTGCTTGCTTCTGCAATAACATCAAACTCATCTTCAAAACTCAATAGCTGCCCGATACCACGTCTCATTAACGGGTGGTCATCGACTAATAGGACCTTACATTCACTCACTCTGTGGCTCCTTACTTCTTTGAAACATTAGCACCACTTCACATCCGACATTTAGCTCTGCATTCACCTTCAACTGCGCATTTAAACGCGCAGCGCGCTCTTGCATAATACTCATACCATAGTGATTTAGCTTTTCAGTATTTTGGTCGAACCCTACACCATCGTCTGTAATTTTAACAGTAACAAACCCATTATCCTCTTCGATACACGAAACCGTAATGGTAGTAGCGTAGGCATGTTTAATTGCATTAAGTACTGCTTCACGAATTAATTGCAGTAGATGCACTTGTTCGTTTGCTCCTAGTTCTAGCGACGATAATTGATTGTCGAGATTGATCTCCGCCTCAGTCCGCTCATCTAGTTGATGCAACATTTCAGAAATCGCCTCGCCAAACGTCCCTTCTTTAATTGACAATCGAAAGGTTGTGAGCAGCTCTCTAAGCTGCGTGTAGGCGCTATCTAAACCGGCTCGAATATCATTCAATACCACTAGGGAACGGCTTCGTTGAAGATCTGTCATTTCTTTCGACAATGAACGATTTAACAACGTTACCTGTATTTTCAAGTAAGACAGTGATTGTGCCAACGAATCATGTAATTCACGGGCAATAGTGGCACGCTCTTCCATTAAAATAATATGCTCACTTTGTCTCTGCGCTTTATTGTAGTAGACCGCTCGCGCGAGAATCAGCACAAAGTTATCAATCAAATTTTCATCTGGACACGGTAAACCCGGCTGATAACGAAGCGTCCCCAGTGTCTGTCCGTCGAGGTACAGCACTTTCGTGTGAATGGGTTGCCCGTTAAACGTGCCCTCCGTTGCAATCCATGGGCGACCTTCAACTTCATCGACTTTTAGTTCAACAGCGATTACCCCTTCAACACTGTAAATGTAAGTGAGTATGGCACGAAAATTTTCATGTGAAATTCTCGTCGCGGCTAATTCTTGTGAAGACTTATACAGAACTTGAAGTGACTGATGAGCATGTTGCAACTTATGCGTTTTTTCATTCACCGCAAACTCTAAACCTCGATACAGCTTCCCAAGGTCTTCAGCCATATTCTGAAACGCCCGTGACAAGATACCCAACTCATTATCGGAACGAATATCAACCGACACATCAAACGACCGATTTTGGATTTGCTCACTGGCTAAAATAAGCTGACCAAGTGGCCGTACAACCTGTTTTCTCACGAACAATACGACATAAACAGCGACAATCAAGATGCCACCTAAACCAAAACCACCCGCCCAAGCCAAACGAATAAGTTTATTTTCAGAGTGCTCCTGTAAATTAAGGACAAAATGGTCGATTCGATCGACAAAATCAGCGACTAAAAGTAAGTACTCTGACCGATTGTCTCCATCGAGCACTTTTCTTAAGTCATGCCAACGATAAATCAGCTGATAGTATTCATGAGTAATATTTTCAGGCACATCCCATGCTTGTAGCGCAAGCATGGATGGCGAGTACAAAGACGCTTCAAATTGTTTAACATGGAGATAGTAAAGCGAGGAGTCCGATTGAATATCATGGGCAAGTCGATAACTTTGCATTCTCATCGAACCTGATACGTTCACGGCTTCTGCATCATTTAAACTTGACGCCAACGTGAGAATAGCAAAGTTCACTGTCACCACCGATAACAGCAAAATACAAATCATGGCTTTTGCTATTGTTCCAGTCAATGATTTGTTCGGTTTCTTCATATTTTGTTCATCTCATCTATAACTTTCTAAATGCGTCATATTTATCAGAATTTTAAGATCACACTATGTCTACCAAAGGCGCGTAATTTATTGATCCAAAACAATGATAGCCTATAATTACCTCCTAAGGGGTATTTATACAAATGTATCAAAACTTACAATTTATATGTTTATTAATTAAAGATTGTTAACAGATCATATCACTCCTAACTAGAGTATAAAAAGGTATGGAAAACAGTCTTTAGCGGTGGTGTGAATGGTTGATATTTCGAAGCGTCGTTTTTTTACTCGAAAAAAAATAGATAGCAAACAAATACGGTTACCTTGGGTTAAAGAGCTCCTTACTTTTACGGATTTATGCACTCGATGCGGACATTGCGTCGATGCATGCGAAACCAAAATCATCCAACATGGTGACGGCGGTTACCCTAGTATCAACTTCACAATTGACGAATGCACATTCTGTTATAAGTGTGCAGAAATTTGTCCAGAGCCTATATTTAATACCAAAGACAGCCAACCTTGGGACGCTAAAGCGAGCATCAATGACTCATGCTTAGCACATAAAAATGTCGAATGCCGAAGCTGCGGGGATGCCTGTGAAACAATGGCAATCCAGTTCAAGCTAAGATTAGGTGGCGTGGCTTTACCAAAAATCGAGTTGGGTGAATGTAATGGTTGTGGCGCATGCGTGTCTATCTGCCCTTCTTCATCAATCTCTGTGAGCAATTTATAAAAACAATGAGAAGAACTGTTTATGTCACTAAATGAAGTGCACATTTCAAGTTTAGTAGTTCACTGTCGGGCGGAATGCCTAACAGAAATCAAAGCGCAAATCGAAGCATTCGATAACGCTGAGATTTATGGTGAAAGTGAAGACGGCAAAATTATTGTCGTTTTAGAAACCGAAAACCAAGGTTACGTCACTGACACGATTGATGCTATCAACAACTTACCGAATGTCCTTAATACCGCTTTAGTCTATCACCAAATAGAGACTGGGTTGGAAGAGGATTCAAACGATAACACTGGAAGTAACCATTCCCAACTTGAGGGTGAAGTATGAAAATGACAAGACGAGCGTTCGTGAAAGCGAACGCAGCGGCATCAGCTGCCGCAGTGGCCGGTATAACGCTACCAGCTTCTGCGACGAATCTGATTGCTAGTTCAGATCAAACAAAAATCACATGGGATAAGGCGCCTTGTCGCTTTTGTGGTACTGGCTGTTCAGTATTAGTCGGAACACAAAATGGTAAAGTCGTCGCGACTCAAGGTGACCCTGAAGCACCAGTGAACAAAGGTCTAAACTGCATCAAAGGCTACTTCCTCTCAAAAATCATGTACGGTAACGACCGTTTACAGCAGCCTTTGCTGCGTATGACTGATGGCAAATACGACAAAGAAGGTGAGTTCACCCCTATTTCTTGGGACCAAGCATTCGATATTATGGCTGAGAAATGGAAAGCCTCATTGAAAGCGAAAGGCCCTACCAGTATCGGCATGTTTGGCTCTGGCCAATGGACGGTAATGGAAGGTTACGCCGCGGCGAAGATGATGAAGGCGGGTTTCCGTTCAAACAACATTGACCCGAACGCGCGTCACTGTATGGCGTCAGCGGTTGTAGGTTTCATGCGCGCATTTGGTATCGATGAACCAATGGGCTGTTACGACGACTTCGAAAATGCGGATGCGTTCGTACTTTGGGGCTCTAACATGGCAGAAATGCACCCAGTACTTTGGACTCGCATTACAGACCGTCGATTAAGCCACCCACACGTAAAAGTGAACGTCCTTTCTACTTATTATCATCGTTCATTTGAGCTTGCTGATGAAGGTTATATCTTTGAACCACAATCTGACCTAGCGATCGCAAACTTCATTGCAAACTACATCATTCAAAATGACGCAGTGAACTGGGACTTCGTTAACAAGCACACAAACTTCAAACAAGCTGACACAGATATCGGTTACGGCCTTCGAGATGATAATCCACTTCAAAAAGAAGCGGCGAATCCAAACTCAGGTAAGATGAGCTCTATTAACTTTGAACAGTACAAAGCCTCTGTTGCCCCTTATACTGTTGAAAAAGCGTCTGAAATTTCAGGTGTCTCAGAAGAAAAACTGATTCAGCTTGCGAAGCAATACGCAGATCCAAACATTAAAGTGATGTCACTATGGACAATGGGCATGAACCAACACACCCGTGGTGTTTGGATGAATGGTCTGGTTTATAACATCCACTTATTAACAGGTAAAATTGCGACTCCTGGTAACAGCCCATTCTCTCTAACGGGTCAACCGTCTGCGTGTGGTACTGCACGTGAAGTAGGTACGTTTGCTCACCGTCTACCAGCAGATATGGTCGTTGCTAACCCTAAACACCGTGCCATTGCCGAAAAAGAATGGAAATTACCAGAAGGTACAATTCCACCAAAACCAGGTTTCCACGCTGTACTACAAGACCGTATGCTTAACGACGGTGTACTAAACTGCTATTGGGTACAATGTAACAACAACATGCAAGCGGGCCCTAACATCAACGAAGAGCGTTTACCTGGTTATCGTAATCCAGAAAACTTCATCGTCGTTTCTGACCCATACCCAACCGCAACGGCACAAGCCGGTGACCTTATCCTTCCAACTGCAATGTGGATTGAAAAAGAAGGGGCATACGGCAATGCAGAACGTCGTACTCAAGCTTGGTATCAACAAGTTGGAACTGTCGGCGAAGCGAAATCTGACCTATGGCAAGTTATGGAGTTCTCTAAGCGCTTCATGATGGAAGATGTTTGGCCTGAAGAACTACTTGCAAAAGCACCAGAGTACCGTGGTAAAACCATGTACGACATGTTGTTTGCAAATGGTCAGGTAGATAAATTCCCTATCGAAGAATCTCGCGAACTGAACGATGATGCTCACCACTTTGGTTACTATGTTCAAAAAGGCTTATTTGAAGAATACGCTGCGTTTGGTCGTGGTCATGGTCACGATTTAGCCCCATATGATACCTATCACCAAGTTCGCGGCTTACGCTGGCCTGTTGTTGACGGTAAAGAAACGTTATGGCGTTACAAAGAAGGTTCTGACCCATACGCTAAGAAAGGCTCTGGCTGGGACTTCTACGGTAAGCCAGATGGAAAAGCTTGGATTATCTCTGCGCCATATGAAGCGCCACCAGAAGTACCAAACGAAGAGTTTGACCTTTGGTTATGTACTGGCCGTGTTCTTGAGCACTGGCATACAGGTACAATGACACGCCGTGTTCCTGAGCTGTATAAAGCGGTCCCGGATGCTGTATGTTACATCCACCCAGAAGATGCCAAGTCACGCGGTCTACGTCGTGGTGATGAAGTTGTGATGTCTAACAAACGTGGAGAAGTACGAGTTCGTGTCGAAACACGTGGTCGTAACCGCCCGCCTCAAGGATTGGTATTTGTACCATTCTTCGATGCACGAATCTTGATTAACAAATTGATCTTAGATGCTACCGACCCTCTGTCCAAACAGACAGACTTCAAGAAGTGTCCAGTGAAAATTACTAAAGTTGCGTAATTGGAATCAAGAACATGTTGTGAAGCTGTCCAACTTTGCTTGGACAGCCTTCGAAGAATTAGCCATTTGGCGGAGAATATAAAATGAAAAAACTGTTAGTCGCTGTTCTTTCTGTTGGTGCATTGCTTACTGGCCTAGCACAAGCAGAGCTGAATAATCCTGGTGGCATCGGTGGTGTTGAATCACTACGCGGTGTGTCTGAATTGGAAGACACTCGTCCTGCAGACAATTTCAAAAAGTACCCACGAGATCAAGTGATCGAAAGTGATTATGTATACCAACCACCATTGGTACCACATCAAATCCGTGGATATGAAGTGTCACTTAACGCAAATAAATGTTTAGCCTGTCATAGCTGGAAAAATGCGAAAGAAATGGGAGCAACTAAAATCAGTGTGACTCACTACATGAACCGTGAAGACGCTGTGCTTGCCGATGTTTCTCCTCGTCGTTATTTCTGTTTACAGTGCCACGTTCCTCAGGCAGATGCTAAGCCACTAATTGGTAACGATTTTGAACGCGTTGATTCACTGCGTGATAAATAGCCATAGACGTTAAGAGAGGCTATATATGAAACTTTTAAAAGCATTTTGGATGCGTTTAAAGTCCCCAAGTAAAGCCGCGGCAGGCATCATACTCTTTATGGGTTTTGCCGGCGGTCTATTATTCTGGGGTGCTTTCAACACAGGAATGGAAGCAACCAATACCGAAGAGTTCTGCTCTGGTTGTCACGCGCCTATCGTCGCTGAGATCCAAGAAACCATTCACTACTCTAACCGCTCTGGTGTCCGTGCAATCTGTTCAGACTGTCACGTTCCTCATGAATGGACAGACAAGATTGTACGTAAAGTTCAAGCATCAAAAGAGCTATTTGCTCATTTTGTTACTAAGACGATTGATACACCAGAAAAATTCCAAGCACGTCGAGCACACCTCGCTGAGCGGGAATGGGCTCGCTTTAAAAACAACGATTCTCTGGAGTGTCGTAACTGTCACGAGTTTGAATTTATGGATTTCTCAGAACAAGGCCCTCGTAGTGTTAAGCAGCACTCTACCGCTTTAGCATCTGGTGAAAAAACCTGTGTAGATTGTCATAAAGGCATCGCGCACAAACTACCAGACATGCATGGCGTTGAAGGTTGGCAATAAGGAGCACTAAATGAGTACATTAGAGTCGTTTATTTGGCACGCACTTGGCTATGCCGCCATGCCAGTTATTATACTTTCAGGCTTTGCTGTGGTTGCCGCGATATCACTTTGGTGCTTATCATTAAGCAAAGATAAAGAGTTATAATGCTGTCGTGTTATTAACTAAAAAAGCAGACGCCTAGCGTCTGCTTTTTTGTTTAGTTTGATACGAGGGAAGCGATATGTAGAATCTTAGTCGAGTCCTGTCCACTTATTTACTTAAGAACAAGCGATAGTATCACCTGTATAGCTCTAACTTTTTATAATGGCAACAATATAAACTCTGGCCATACGAACAAACAGCTTCGTTGTACTAAAAAACAACACCCGTTGTCGTATTGAGATAGACTTTATTCATTACCTCAATTCCACCACAATAAGTAAAATAAACATTGTCAGGATGATTAACCGATTTAATCCACCCTCCCACCTGCTCAAAATCAAATAGACGACACTGTTCACTCTCTACCAATGCCGTGGATGCTTCAATAAATCGATCTTTATACTGATTGTAGTCATCACTATTAGATAAATAACCAGACAGAACTTCTTGCCACCTCTCCCCCATTAAGGCTACTGGCTGTGTTGACAAGCCCGCAATGCTTACCCATTGAGACACTTCTTCTTCACCTTCATCCAGTTGATAAATAGGGGCAATACGAATCCATTTCTCGGTATGGTCCATGACTTGTAGTTTTTCACCATAGTATGCCGTCCCATCCACTAACGCATCTTTACTAGGCTGAACTCTAATAGGGGTGGAAGCTTCCGAAACGAAGTAATATTTAGGTAACTCAACCGTAAGTTCTTGGGTAGGCTCCTCTACCGCTGGAGTGTTCACTGCCATGGTAGGGGTTATCGACTTCTTTACCACAGCACTCTCCGCCGCTTCCTCATCGTCAGCTGCAAAGCCAAACCAATAAACAGAACCTGCAACACCGATAACAATGATGCCACCCAAAACGGCCCATAACTTTTTATTCACATTAGTCTCGCAAAAATACTATTAACGCATTGCTATATTACCGCTGAAATTAGGCGAAAGTTAATACGCAGATTAGAACTAAGGTCACAATCTCAACATGCCATTTTATAAGTTACTGCAATATTACCTTGAAAACCAATCGGAACAAATGATACAAACACACATAACTCTCATTGAGGCCCTGAGAGTCATGTTTTGCCCATGACATACTATCGTTTGATGCGTAACGCATTAAATTGCTTAACAATTGTACTTCTTTAGTTAGCCTTCAGTAAGGTTGCTTAAACCGCTACTTGTCCATTACTATGTGCTACACAACAATACTTATTTTCTCGCTACTGCGACAAAATCAACTAGTCTAACTTAGAGTTACATCTACAAGGAATATCGGTGCCGAATATCAATAACTGCACATCATTGTCACGCAAAGACGCGATAATTAAGTGGAGTAACCACTGTGAAGCGGCTCATTGGCCACCGTTGAACTATGTAATTGACAAGCTTATAAATATCCAATGTCACCCATTCACCGCGTTATTAGGCAAAGTGAATTAATGAGACTCAAATTTAGGCTTCAGGGCCAATATACATTCGTCACTTTTATGCTTGCTGTTACTTTGATACTGGTGAGTGGCTCTATCCATTTTTGGTTATCTGCGAAGCAATCAGAGCACCTTCGTAGTGAGCTGACCGCTCGTTATGAACTGGCGACTAAAAATCATTTAGCTCAAAATGCACAACAAGTTGCCGTCTACCTGTCCCGTGTTCTGGCTACCCCACTGCAGCAATCCAATATGGCGCTCGTAGAGCAACTGATCGCACCATTACAATCATTGCCTGATAATCAGACAATCTTACTTCTAAATAAAGAAGCTCAGTCTTTAACATCTGATAAAACGACACAAGTGACGCGGGATATGCCGGCACAAAACAAGGCGTCCGCTTTAGAAATGAAGCGGCTCAAACTGCATATTGAAAACGTTTTTTCTCAACACAAAGCAATCACAGAGTTCGACCAAGATACCTTTACTCGCCTTCAACCTATCATCGTCGACGGAAAAGTTATTGCTGCGCTTTACATCAACATGACAACAAATAGCATTCAAAGTCATGTTAATGCTGCAGATGCGGTCGTCACCACGATCAGTGACCAAGTCAATCAAGAACTCACTGTTATCCTATTAGCAGTGTCTGCCGTTATGCTAATTTTTTCTGCGGTTGCTGCCTCTATTATCTCCAAGCGCTGGAGTGACCCTATTACCAGCTTAACTCAACACACCAATGCCATTGGAAGAGGAGACTTTGGCTCGACAGAAAATATCGCTACTATTGAGCGCAACGACGAAATTGGAGAGCTGAGCACTGCAATTCGCGCGATGGCGGCAAAGCTAGAACAAAGAACACAGAAAATCACTCACCTTGCCTATCATGACGCGTTGACCGACTTACCCAACCGCACGAGGTTTATCCAGCATCTGCAAAATACCATTAAGTCTTATCCCGCGACTTCGTTTTCGGTACTTTTTTTAGATCTCGATGAATTTAAAGTCGTTAACGATAATTATGGACACGATAGTGGTGACTTCCTACTAATCCGGCTAGCAGAAAAACTCACCCTTTGCGCGAAAGAGCTGACCAATAACCATCCTCTGACTATGATTTCACGTATTGGGGGCGATGAGTTTTTAATGCTCATTCCACACCTAAAATCGATACAAGATGTAGATTCGGTCGTGAGAAAGATTTTTGTCGCGGTACGCTCTCCCATTCTCATGGAAAACGAAGAATTAGTCGTTGGCGGCAGTATTGGGGTGGCACGCTACCCTTATAATGGAAAATCAGCAGATGAACTGATAAAGCACGCCGACATTGCGATGTATCGTGCCAAGTCTGATGGTAAAAACACCCACAAACTGTTTACGCCAAAAATGTTCAAATCTGTTGTGCATAGAGCGAATATGGAGCGAGAACTGCGTCGTTCACTCGCGGACCTAAAACAATTCGAACTGTGGTTCCAACCGCTTGTTTGCCTAAAAACTGGAAAAACCGTTGGTGCGGAGTCTCTTGTTCGCTGGAATCACCCAACAATCGGGCTCATTTCGCCATTAGACTTCATCTCCATTGCAGAAGAAACGGCAATGATTCTTCCGCTAGGCCAGTGGTTAATTGAAAACTTGTGTTTTCAAATCCAACAATGGATGCCCTATTTCGATAGCAACTTTCACGCATCAATTAATATTTCATCAAAGCAGCTATATAGACAGAACCTGGTCGAGATGTTCGCCTTCTATATGGAAAAGTATCAGGTTCCACCGCGTACCATTCGTATGGAAATAACGGAAAGTCTCTTATTGCAAGATGAAGACGAAGCAGAAAAGTCCCTCAAAGCCATTCGAGAAAGTGGTATAGAAGTGTGGCTAGATGACTTCGGTACGGGCTACTCTTCGTTAAGCTACTTACGTCGTTTTACCGTTGATGGTATTAAAATCGACCAATCTTTCATCAAAGAGATTACCACCGACGTTAAAGACCAGCAGTTAGTTCAAGCGATGATCGCCATGGCAAAGAACTTAGATTTATTAGTCGTAGCTGAGGGTATAGAAACACGTGAGCAAGCAAGAAAACTTGCCCAATTTGGCTGTCAAATCGGGCAAGGATATTACTATGACCGTCCAATCCCAGTCGATCAGTTCGTCAATCGATTAATCGACGAAAACGAATCCAACGTCATTAAGCTTTAACCTGTTTCGAGAACGCTTTCTAGCAAATTCGCCATGCTCGCGAATTTGCTACTAAACAGATGCCAGTTATAACGCTCTCACCACTCTTTCAACTTAAACGACAATGAAATACACGATGCTTTTGGCTCTATTTAGCCTATTCCTTTCTGCTAAATCTAATGCCGTCGAAATATTAAGCTCCATCAGACCATTCCAAATGATCGCACTTGAACTCACTCTGGATCAAGACAACGTCTCATCGCTACTTATTACCAATGCCTCCCCCCATGACTATGCACTCAAACCGTCTGATATTAAACGTATCCAAAGTGCCGATTTGGTTATCTGGTTTGGCCAAGATCTGGAAACCTTTTTAGCAAAGCCCATTTCACAAACAAAATCACACCTCGCACTGTCAGAAATCGCGGGGATCGCTTTGAATAAACAACAAGGTAAATGCGGCTGTGGACATCATCATGGCAGCTACGACCCACATGTTTGGCTAGGTCCTGATCAAGCAAGCGCTATTGCGACTGCCATTAGTAAGCACCTTATCAGTCTTAACCCTCAATCCACGGTTCAATACCAAGAAAAGTTAACCATCTTCCTGGACAACTTGCACCGCGCAACACAACAGATAGAGCATAAGTTAAACCACACGCGGAACATCGGTTACTACGTGTTCCATGATGCCTATGCGTATTTTGAGACCTACTTTGACCTGAATAACCTAGGGCACTTCACTATCCACCCAGAACGAAAAACCGGTGCTAAAAAACTTATTGAGATCAGAACTGCATTGAATACTCACAACGTCAAATGTGTCTTCTCTGAGCCACAGTTCACACCAAGCATCATCCATAAAGTGGTACAAGGCACTAACGTCAAGATAGGTCAACTCGACCCTCTAGGCACTCACATCGATATTGGGCCTGGTAGTTACTTCCAATTTTTACACTCCATTGCCGATAGTCTAAATGACTGCTTGCTCAGTCACTAGCTTACTGCGCTATGCATCACAATCGGTAGCCCTACATTATCTGCGCTCAGAGCTCTGAGCGCATGATCTGGTTTAACTACCGCTAACAGCATTAACGATTGAGCCGCATATCGACTTCAACAGCGAGAGCAACCGATGCCCCCACCATTGGATTGTTCCCCATACCAATAAAACCCATCATCGCAACATGTGCAGGTACTGATGAGCTCCCTGCAAATTGGGCATCAGCATGCATTCGCCCCATGGTATCGGTCATACCATAACTCGCAGGGCCCGCTGCCACATTATCAGGGTGTAGTGTGCGCCCCGTACCGCCGCCCGAAGCAACTGAAAAATACGGTTGACCTTGATTCAATCTTTCTGATTTATATATCCCCGCAACGGGGTGCTGAAATCGCGTTGGATTGGTTGAATTTCCGGTAATACTTACATCGACGCCTGCGGTATGCATGATAGCAACACCTTCACGCACATCGTCGGCCCCATAACACAAGATCTCTCCTCGCTCACCTTTTGAAAACCGCTTACGGCTCACTTCCGTTAGATCACCGGAGGTATAATTGAATTGGGTACGTACATAAGTAAATCCATTAATTCGCGCAATCAAGTACGCTGCATCTTTGCCTAGCCCATTAAGAATCACTCGTAACGGGGTTTGGCGGGACTTGTTCGCATTCAGTGCGATTTTGATGGCACCTTCCGCCGCCGCAAAAGACTCATGTCCAGCAAGAAAAGCAAAACATTGGGTGTCGTCACTCAGTAAACGAGCGGCTAACGCACCATGGCCTAATCCGACCAACCTTTGCTCCGCCACACTGCCTGCCTTACAAAAAGCTTGTAAGCCTTCGCCAATTATCTTCGCCGCGCTAGCGGCATTATCTGCCTGCCTATGAATGGCTAGCGCGGTGCCAAGCGTATAAGCATCACTGGCATCGTCAAAGGCTATTGGCTGTGTGTCTAATACCAATCTTTTGGGGTCAATCTGTTTTTCAAGACAATACTGGTAAGCCTCTTCAATCGAGGTCAGATTCATTTCACTTAGTAACATTTGTTTGGTCGCGGTCATCATCGTGTCCTCAATTTAGTTTTGACGTGGGTTAACTATTGTCGTTGCTTCATCAAAGCGGCCATACGTCCCCTTGGCAGCTTTCATCGCTTGATCAGCACAGGAGCCGTTATTAACCTCGGCCATCATCTTTCCTAAATTAAGATATTCATAACCGATGATTTCACCATTTTCGTCTAGTGCAAGGGCCGTCACATAGCCTTCCGCCACTTCCATATATCGTGGGCCTTTGAGCAATGTTGAGTAGCTGGTACCGACTTGGCTGCGTTGCGTTTTACCTAAATCTTCTAACGCCGCGCCAATTTCTAGTCCATCCAAGGAAAACGCTGATTGCGTACGCCCATAAGCAAACTGTAAAAATATTTCCCTCATTGCGACGTTAATAGCGTCACAAACAAGGTCGGTATTCATCGCTTCAAGGAGAGTTTTACCGGTAAGAATTTCTGACGCCATTGCTGCGGAGTGTGTCATGCCAGAACAGCCTATTGTTTCAATAAGCACTTCTTGAATGATGCCTTTTTTCACGTTAAGGGTAAGCTTTGCCGCGCCTTGCTGTGGAGCACAAGACCCTACACCATGGCTAAGCCCAGAGATCGCGATAACCTCTTTCGGATTTACCCAACGGCCTTCAACAGGAATCGGTGCTGACGCGTGAAGATCGCCCCTTTGGATCGGGCACATTGATTGGATTTCTTGAGCATATTGCATGGTGTTTTCCTTAATCAAGGAAAACAGGCGGTTAGGGAAAATGAAACGCCACTACAGTTCACAACCTAAAGCTAGATTGCCTAAACAGAACCACCTGTTTTCAAAAACTGTAGGAGTCATCAGCCGAACGGCGGTTAAGTAGGTGGAACCCCATCACCTGTGACAAATAGTAGATCGAAATCACACTTCTATGCAATACGCCTCTCAATAACCATTTCTCATATCAATAATCGCCTTAATACTCATTAAAGAATAAGTATCATGGTATCTTTCGTTACAAATTGCAGACATTAATAACATCAATGGTAAGATATAGTGATGTCAAGATATCGTCAGGAAGCGTTTTTTATTGCCATATTTCAGTAAGTAAGCGTTGCCGGGTTACCTATTGCTATTTAGAATCACCCCCCTTTTAATTAAATTTGTTAACTGTTTAAAGTAGTCGCATTCTCACAAGACTACTTTGAAGGAGAAGAAAAGTGTCAATAACACCTTCGAGCCAGCAGACCAATGCCACCCATTGGAAAGTATGTTTGTTGCTTGCCATTGTCGCGGTCGTATTCAGTGGGCTATTTGACCACGACGTATGGACGCCCGATGAGCCGCGCGTGGCAGCGATCATTCACAGCATGTACTTAACCGGAGATTACATTATTCCACAGTTTGCTGGCATCGCTTTTGTTGAAAAACCCCCTGTGTTCTTCGTCATGTCAACGCTGCTTATGCAACTTACTGGGCTTGATGCCATCATGGCAGGTCGACTTGCACTCGCGCTTCTCTGTTTAGGCTCACTCGCGGCAACATATCGTATTGCGTTTCTTTTCAAAGGTGAAAATTTTGCTTGGACGGCGCTTGCAGTCTTGGGGACGTTAGAAGGGTTTATTCTCAACTTTCACTGGCTACGCGTTGACGCTGCGCTTATGTTTACCACTATTGCTGCGGTATGGGCATTTTCTGAAGCTTACCTACGTCAAAAGCTTGGCTATTTAATTGTGGCCGGTGCGTTCACTGGCTTAGCGTTCTTAAGTAAAGGACCTGTCGCCATCGTATTGTGTATTGGCTTAGCTTGGGTTCCATTAGTCCTTAGAGCACTCTCGTTACGTAAACAGTTTCCTGATGAAGCGGCCTCCATGGGCCGATTCGTTGTTATGCATATTGTCGGTATTGCCGTCATGTGTCTTGTTGCCGCTAGTTGGATCTATCCGTTTTATAAAACAGCGTCACCGGAACTGTGGAAAGCCTGGTTTTGGGATAATCAAGTCGGTCGTTTAACCGGAAAAGCAACAGATACACTTGGCCATAATCACTCAGGGAAACCTTTCTATTATGTTAAAGGAGTAATGGAATACGGCGCACCATGGACACCGCTGCTTATTTTATGGCTTGGGCATTTCTTCTATAAGCTTCGTCAACCTAAACAGCTTAACTGGATTGATGGATTTTTAATCTTCTGGTTCACCTTAGCGATCTTCGTATTGTCTTACTCGGTGACAAAGCGCTCTATGTATTTGGCACCATTAATGCCTCTATTCGCCCTTATGATTGCGGACGCACTGCAAACATTTGCTGGAAAATGGTTAGATTGGTATCGTCGTGGGTGGTTGGCACTGATGTCATTCGTGCTAATTGCATTTGCTGTTGTTCCACTATGGGCGGGCTTGCTTCCAGCACATAAAATTCCACCTGCGCTGATGGCGTGGCTAACCTCTTGGCACTGGGTAGCGTTAATCCCGCTGGCTGCAATCGCGCTAATGATTGTCGTTGAACGCAAACCATGGCCTCAATGGAGTAAATTTGCCATCATCACTGCGCTGTTCTTTTCAAGCGCCTTTACTTATCTATTCCCAGCTATAGATATCGCTAAAGATATGAAGCCAGACTTACAAACATTTGTGAATCAAATACCTGAAGAGAAAAGAGAGCGTACTGCTAGTCTGCGTTTCTCGGAAACAATGACATCTATCTTCTTCCTCTATCATGATTGGGCTGTACCTGAAGTAAGTCTAGCCCGAGCTCAAGATATCCTTGATGGCGTCGATCCAGATTATGATTACGTTCTTCTAGACCGTAGTAATTCAGTGACTGAAATTCGCGAATTTACCGGGCTACGAGGTGATACTCAATTCACGGTTCTTGCGAAGGGTACCCCAAGAAGTGATAAAGTCAAAGACGCTGTTTTTTGGCTATCTCCTGACTAATTCGTCACTTAATTGCGAGACACCTTAAACTTCAAATAAACGAGCGGTGACGCTCGTTTATTTTTCATACAAGGCCCACCCTTACTTAATATGAAACATATATTTGCGCTAAGGATCACACTATTAGGGGTTGAATAACTTATTATGCAACTTCGCAATTTGTAACGTTAAATTCCATTCGACACAGAAAAACATAAGTGATTGTTTTAAAGGGTAAAAATAACAACCGCTTACTCAACAATCCAAGTGAGTAATGCTCTCAGCCTATCTATATCATCTTTCCATTTGATTCGAAATTCGCAAACGACTACCATGCTCGGCGGTAAATTGGCTTACCCATAAAAACTATAACGATAAAATTCGTTGGTGTTTGAGTAGCATGCTATTTAATAAAGCAACGCTCATGTTTCCGACATTAATACAGACAACATCAAAGGCGGACTACTTACATGTTTGAAGAGAAAACGTTCCAATTGATGCAAAGTACGCTCATTGGAAAAGTTAAAAATATCGATATGATCCCTTGCTGTAGCAAAGAATCACTTATTGAAGCGCTAAATAGTGCCTCCTCTATCAATGATCTCATCGGCATTAACAAAGCGATTCTCAGGTTAATCAGCAAAGCTTAAATATCGATTCATTAAGCCGTGTCACGTCGAACTTACTGTCGCATAGTTCTAAGTACTACGGGGTTCTATGTATTACGTGGTTGTAAGAGTTACGCAGATTTATCCACGCAAGAGATAAGTAAAGAAGGCGTTAACGATGATCATCGTTAACGCCTTCTTATATTCCGGTACTTCTATTTAATGGGTAACGGATCTTTCGACCTAAGCATGGTAATTATGAATCTTGGCTCCGACGCTGACTTTTAAATTTTCGCCCTAGATAGACGACACCAATCAACAACGCAATGTAGTAAAACCCTTCACTGACGTATTGCGCAAGTTCATCCTTACTTGGCAAGGTAACGTCATGCAAACTAAGCCCACTCAGTAATGACATCACCTGCTCAGACTTACCTGAATCAAATACCATCCAGACTGTAATAGCAATACACGCTAATAAAAACATCCCACTTCTCATGTACTTGAACCTATATTGCTTGGGTCTATGCTGTTAACCATATAATCAACAATTCCCTATCATCCCAAAATCTACTTGCAACCTACCAAGTCCGGTCAAAAAATTCAGTGATTAATCGCTAGTTTTTGGCAATAGCGAAGCAGGTAACCCCCAATTATGCCGTTGAGATAGACGAGCAAGCTGGTCTAATTCATGTTGTGTTTCCTGCTTGAGCCATTCTACTAACTCATCAACGATAGGTGAATCGGTACGTTTGTGACAGTAATAGCGCCATGCACTATAGTGAACGGGGGCTTCTTGGGGGCAAAAAAGATACTCTCGCTCAAGCTCCGGCAAAGCTAGCAACAGATCTGTCACGGCAACACCTTGACCAGATAAACAAGCGCTTAGCGTTAAATCAAGAGTATAAAACGTCGAATTTCTCACCGGTTCCTCATCGGTATGACCAATCTTCTTTAACCATACTCGCCAATCATGGTGATCGAGTGTTGGATGAAGTCTGGGTAACGATAATAAGGTATTCATATCCCCATGATTGTTCATTAATGGCTTAGTACAAACTGGCGCCATGTATTCCTCGCGTAGAAATAGTATTTCTGGGTCATCTTCAAATTGCTTTCCATAACGAGTGGTAAAGACAAACAGATCATAATCTCCCGCTCTTAACCCCTCTTCTTCATCAATCACAGGAATAACTACAATTTCATTGTTCGGATAACGTTCACTGAGCTGTTGTATCTTGGGCAGTAGAGCACGAGTTGCAAAACTTAGCGCTGCTCGAATGACTATTTTTTGATTCGGCAGCATACGCCAAGAGTCCAATAATGACTGCAACGCTAAATAATTGCGACCAAGCACTTCATACAGTTCCTTGCCTTTCAGTGTTAACTGTATGCTGCGATGACCTCTTACAATTAAAGATGCGTTTAACTCATCCTCAAGCTGTTTGACCTGACGACTCACGGCGCTTTGAGTAACATGAAGCTCATTGGCTGCTAGCGTAAAGCTCATATGCCTTGCAACAACCTCAAATACTTTAAGGCTATTGTGCGAATAGGGAATACTTGAATATGGGTTCATATTTGCTCACATAATTATAAGTCATGCCAGAGTGACACAAATGTTGCTTGAACACCACCAGCACCAATATAAAATAGCCAAATCATTACCCGAGGCTATCATGAAGAAAATCCTGTCCCTTGCGACCCCACTTATTATTTCTCAACTTATATCCATGGCGCTAGTTCTCACCGATGTCTGGATGATGGCTAAACTTAGCGTAGCTGACCTCGCCGGTGGTGGATTAGGGGCGTCCGTTTACACCTTTGTTTTCTTAGTTGCTGGTAGTACGGTAGGGTGCGTCGCCAATTTGATCGCCATTGCCTACGGTCAAGCCGTGGCTAGACCTGAATTTGGACACAAACAAATTAGGCTAGCCATCAAGGGAGCCGTGATACTGTCCGTTGTCCTTAGTGTATTGCTAACACTACTCTTTGCTTTTGCGCCTCAATTCTTGGTTCTTGCCAAACAACCTGAAAGCACTATTGGTATTGCTATGGCGTATTTAGATACTCTCAAATGGGCAATGCTTCCTACCCTTTTACTATTAATTTTACGTGGACTCACCAGTAACTTTGGTGATGCGAAATCGGTAATGGTTATGTCTCTCGTTACAGTTCTGCTAAACGTACCACTTAGCTATTGGCTAGCATTTAGCTTCGGTATGGGAATCGCGGGCCTAGGGATTGGTACGGTTCTAGCCGCGTCTATCGTACTCATTGGTTATGGCATCTGGGTATTTAAACGTCCTGTCTATTATAAATATGCACCTTGGTTACATTTTGAAGAGTATACCTGGAAACTGGTGCTGCCACTGATTTCAATGGGCTTGCCTATCGCTATTGCAGCAGCTCTTGAAATGGGGCTAATTTACGGAGGGACACTGATGTCAGGCATGATTGGTGTTGCCGCGTTAGCGCTCCATCAAATCCTGTTACAGTGTCTCAGTTTTACTTGGAATATTAACTTTGGGTTCTCACAAGCGGCGGCTATTTTAGTCGGTAAAGATTTCGGTAACGACAATTTGACGGGTATCAAAGCCACTGCGAAACGCAGCTTTACCCTCGTTACCATTCTCAGTGCCGTGTTGGCTGTTGTGTTTCTCGTTTGGCCTGATGCCATTGCAAACTTGTTCCAACTCGATGAGCAAGGTGATTCTCACCTAACACAAATGTTGTCATCGCTAATTTGGGTTGTGGCATTATGTTTCGTGGTAGACGCATGGCAACTGCTTGCTATGAATCTACTGCGAGGGATGAAGATTGTGATTGTTCCGACCATCATGAGTGGAATTGGATACTGGGTGTTTGGTCTTCCTTCAGCTTGGTATCTTATGCAACATTACCAAATGGCGGGAATTTGGGGCGGTATTTTAATTGGGCTTGCCGTAACTGGTATCATGCTTCTTATACATTTAGTCGCAAAACTAAAAACCAATATGCCTCTACAGCAGGCAACTAACCATTAGATTTTTCCAGTGATTTTTTATTTGCTAAATTGCCTCCAGGTTTCAACTTGGAGGCAATTTTTAATTCAGTGTCATTGGTTGTCGTAATTGTCATTGGGCGCAAAGGTAAATCCTTGCCCACCAATGGCAGCTTCATACATCAGGCCACCTTTCGTCATAGTAAATACTGACATTCCATTAATGTAAGCCGCTTTACTTTGTTTATCACCAGCTTGTGCTCCAGCTCCCATTGAGCCTGCTTGAGCACTGGCACCTAAAGTAATCGCGACGGCAGAAGCTTGCGCACCAAACTCAAAACTGCCACTCGTAAACGCATAATAGTCCGCTTTTGTTTCAAAAAATATGATCTCACTATACGCCTGCGCACCAAGTTGTAGACCGAAACTCAACTGAGCTAAGGTCGTTTCCCCAACGTGTACACCTTGACGAAATACCTGCCCCTCACCGTAAGAACCACCTAGCCCAAACCCGCCTTTTCCCACTGTTGGGAAGACAGCATATCCATATGCATTATCGAAAAAAGAGTGAGTAGCCTGAGCCTCTTTAAAGCGATTCATCGTCGCTTCAATCTTACTGCTCGGCGAATCTGAAACCATGTCATGACTTTCTGTTGCTACCACTGTACTTTCTTCAAGCGGCGATGTGTCAGTGACATCCCTTACGGGAGCTGACTCGGAGCTTTGTGCCAACACCAGCGGTGTCACTGTCAAACAAACAAGTAGCGTCGCCTGTCGCCCAAAGTTAACTAACATATTGTTCCTTAATAAATCTATTACTGATGATATAGACGGGTACGCCTCTGGATAGTTCAAATAAATACAAAAAAGCACAACAAATATGACAATTCAAGCTAGCCGTCGTTATAGGTTAGACTTACAATACCCTAAATACGATTGCTGAGTAACATTCTGAATTTTATGATAAAGAAGCTCTTAATCAATATAATACTCATTCTAGTCGGTGTACCAATCTTACTTGTTACGTCGCTGAAATTTATTAACCCCCCTGTATGGGGCTGGCAAATTAGCCGCACCTTTTTCCCGCCAGAAAGCTACCCAGATACTGTACTCCATAGCTGGGTGCCCATTGAAGGTATATCACCAGATATGGCATTAGCGGTCATCGCCTCAGAAGACCAGCAATTTACAAACCATTATGGTATCGATGTAAGCTCAACAATAAATGCCTTAACTGAAAATAACGGCTCTTCTATCCGCGGCGCTAGCACAATCACGCAGCAAACCGCAAAGAATGTCCTTCTTTTCCCTAGCCAAACATACGTTAGAAAAGCGTACGAGCTCTATATTGCCCTACTAATGGAGCTAATTTTAGGAAAACAGCGAATTATGGAGGTTTACCTCAATGTTATTGAATTCGGTCCAGGTATTTATGGGGTAGAAGCTGCGAGTCAATTCTATTTTGGCCGTTCAGCAAACGAGTTATCGCAAGTGCAATGCGCACAACTCGCTGTTGTCCTACCCAACCCCTATCGCATTAGACCCATGCCGGCGACAACTTATGTTCAGCAACGAACCAACTGGGTGGTACAGCAGATGAACAACCTTGGATCGATCCCATTATAAAAGTCGATGTCTATGCATTGCTATCTTCAATGACGGGCTGCGAAGAATATCGCCTAACTTGACTGAACAACAATACCAACGCCATCATTATTGATGAAGCGATGTAAAAGCTGCCTAAACTCTTAGAGCCTATGATCCAATGCTCAACAAGATAAGCCCCCAACACACCAGCAATAACCATTTGAATAGAACCAGATAACGCCGACACAGCACCAGCCTGCGATTTATGCGGGCCCAATAGTAAGCTAATTGAAATTGGAAATGACAAACCCTGCGCCACCGTGAGTAAGGTAAAGGCAAAAATCAGATTCGCCACCGACATCGGCGTCATCAATAACCACAAGCCAGCCAGCGCCATAATGCTTATCGAAAGCAGTAGCAACCATGCATTGGAGAAATAACGGTTGAGTATATTTAGCGACACGCTCCCCATCAACAAACCTGCCGATGGGATGATCATAATTGTGCCGTACTCAGCCACCGTCAAACCAAGTTCATCCTGCATTAAGAATGGAAAAATACTTAATGACACGACCGCCCCTAAGTAGCTGATCCAATTGTAGCTTGCGCTGCCTATCACTTGAGGGTTAACAATAAGCTTAGAATAGGTCTTCAAAATCCCCCTCACTTCAAAGCGCTTAGGGCTATACGGCAAGGTTTCTGGCAAAATAAGCCAACCAAGAAGGTAAATCGCCACAAGATAGACAAGAACACAGATAAAAACAGCATGCCAGCCTAATTGAAACGCCACCCAACCACCAAATACTGGTGCAATAATAGGCATAATTGAGGCCGTCATGGAGATATACGACAACGCTTTTGTCAGTTGCTTTCCATCGTAACTATCTCGCAGCACACTGCGCCCCAGCACCGATGCACTTCCCGCACCAAGTCCTTGTAATAACCGGCCCGATTCCAACGCGATTAAGTGGTCAGCGAAAACAATACACAGTAGCGTTCCGAGTAGGTAAATCCCCTGCCCTAGCAAAAAGACCGGCCGCCGGCCAATCGAATCCGATAAAGGCCCATAAAACAACTGCGATAGACCAAAACCGACTAAAAACAGCGTGACTAACATTTGCGCATCAGCCTGCGTAAGTGATAACGACTCACTAATCAAAGGTAATGATGGTAAATAAATACTCACGCCGACCTGCCCAGTGGCAATGATCATCATCGCCAAAAGCATAGGAGTTTTATTAAATGATTTTGAGTTTTCTTTATTCATACACATATTCTATATTGCGTATTAGTTTATGATAATAGAGTATGATGGAAATAGATTATGTCTTAACAGGAAACAATAGGCGCACGTATGGATTGGATTCAAAGTATCAATAGCTATATCAAAGTCGTTGAGGAAGGCAGTTTCAATGGTGCCGCCAGACGCATGAACACCACCAACTCTGCGATTAGCAAGCGTATCCATTGGTTAGAAGAGATCATCGGAGTACAATTGCTTAAACGAACCACTCGCTCCGTGACACAAACTGAAGCTGGCGCACTGTTCTACCAACGAGCGAAGGATTCAATGGACCGATTTCAGTCTATTATCGACGAGACTCGCTCTGTTAACCAAACACCAGCAGGATTGTTAAAGATTGGCGCTACCATCGCGGTAGGGTCGAAGTTTCTTGTTCAGTACTTTAATGATTTCCTCACTCAATACCCTGAGATTCGTATCCAACTCACCACAACAGCACCTGGACAATTACCCGACTCTAATCTGGATGTATTCATCAGTCGTGAAATTGAGCAAATGAACTCTTTGAGCATGAAACAAACCAAACTATTTGAACAAAAAATAGGATTTTACGCCGCCCCTTCATACATAGAGAAGCATGGGGAACCAACATCTATCGAAGAGCTAAAGCAACACAATATTCTGATATGGGGAGAACGCCCACAAAGAGAGTACAAAATAAATAAGAATCAGAGATTGATGTTATCTGGCAACTTTGCCACTACTAATCCAGAAGCCCTCTTTTTCGCCGCTAAAAGTGGTATGGGCGTATTAATAAGTAACGATATTATGATCAAAGAGGATATTAAATCCGGAGCACTTACGCGAATTTTGCCCAAGATACAGGCTGAGGATTCCACCGTCTACGCCTATTACCCCGCACTGGATTATGAACATACCAGAACCAAGCTATTTCTTGATTACATCAAATCCCGGCTGGCACAGTCGAATGAAAGCGAGCAAAGCGTGTCGTAAAGTCACAACAGGTCGTTCGCTTAAACATTATCGTTAGACCCTCGATAGGCCTAAGCGAAGCGCGATTTATCAATCAAATACAATGATATTTCCTCATACATTTTCTATACAATTCCACGCAATTACTGGCAAGACGATATGCAATAATCAGTAATCTGGTTCATTTGGAGTTTCGTCTTGATCGTTTTCTTTTTTTTCTGTTTGCTCAGCTACTTGTTGCTGGTTGGTTATGCAGGGCTCAAAGCACATCAAAATCAGCAACTCAAGCTAACAGATACCTTGCTTCCTGTTTGGGTCATTGCATGTTGGTCATCGCTCGCGACTCTGGGCTTTGGACAGCAAAGTCTAGCTAACCTCATTGAGCTTCCCCTGCTGCTCTTCATTGCCAGTCTGCTCTATAATGGTCATGTCTATCTCGTGCTTTCTAACCCAAACCAAGCATTCACAACACGGGTTGCTATGTATGCGTTAACTCTGCTCATCACTATCGCGACTCGCTTATTTTTTCCACTTATCACTGAATAATGCCACAGCACCACAACGAGCCGTGGTATCAATCACTGCCGATCGTGCCCTCATATAGCGACCTAACCCTATAGCGGTATACCTATTACCAATCAGACTACGCTTAGATAAAACATACTTGGTCGCGCTTAGTTCATCATTTCACGTTATCATCATCAGAATACCGTATAATCACGGAACAACCGTGCGGCAATAGTGACACAGCATAGTTAATAGTTAATCGGTAATAGTTAACCACTCGACTCCCAGAAAGGACCTGATTTAATGGCAACGACGAACGTACTGATTGCAGGTGCTACTGGCTACCTAGGTCAATATATTATTAGCGAAGTAGCAGCCCGTGGTATGAACTTAAAAGCGCTAGCTCGTAATCCAAGTAAGCTCCATGAACAACCGTTTCTGCCAGAACAAATTATCCAAGCAGAAGTCACTAAGCCAGAAACGTTACGCGGTGTCTGTGCCAATACAGACGTGGTTATTTCGACGGTTGGGATTACTCGCCAAACGGATAAATTGTCATATGAAGATGTCGACTATCAAGCCAATCTCAACTTGCTGCGTGAAGCAAAAGCGGCTGGCGTCAAAAAATTCATTTATGTGTCGGTATTTCGAGGTGAGCAGCTACAAGAGGTGGCGATTTGCCGCGCAAAAGAAAAGTTTGTGGCGGAACTCAAATCATCAGGTCTCGAATACTGCATTATCCGCCCCACTGGTTTTTTCGCCGACCTAAGTGAAATATTTCATATGGCACAAAAAAACAAAGCCTATTTATTTGGTAACGGTGAGTTTCGTAGTAACCCAATACATGGCGCCGATTTAGCCGCCATTTGTGTCGACGCTATCACAACCAATGTGGATGAAATTGCTGTTGGAGGACCCGAGGTTTTAAGCCACAAAGAGATGGTTGATGTTGCTTTTGATGTGCTAGGCAAGCGCGCTCGGATTCGCTACATTCCTGAATGGATTCGAAAAAGTGCACTATGGTCTGCTCGTCACCTCACCCCCAAATACGCCAGTGGACCCCTCGAATTTTTTATGACGGTGATGGCAATGAATATGATTGCTCCAACCTACGGTACACGTACATTGCGCGCCCACTTTCAGAACTTGCATAACCCACACAACACTGAGTCTGATACTCACCGTTAAGGTTTTCAGTGATAGCCTCATTCCAATAAACAAAGGTGGCCGTATTCGCCACCTTTGTTTTTACCAAGTACCAATTCAAGTGAAATACCTAGTAACGTGAAGTACGAAGGTCGATATCAATTTAGCGCAATTTCAACATCTGACTGTATTTGGCTAGAACACGCCAGTACAAAACCATTTCCTACGTCTTCTGCCGTTAATGTTTCCGTACTTGAAGACTGCACTTGCCCCACTTTCACCTTACATTTGCAAGAACCACAAATACCGCTACGACAGGCCGCGATAACGGGAACACCGCCTTTTTCTAACGCATCCAGCAATAAGCTACCCGGCTTCGCGTCCAGCTCTACACCAAAGCTAGGAACCGTCACTTTAACGACAGCTTGATCTTGAGTAGTCCCAGCGACGATGGAGGCAACAACAGGCTCTGATTCTGCTGGGGTAAAGCTCTCTTGATGGAATTGTGACATGTCAAAATCAGCGTGTTCTAAAACAGACTTAACCACTTCCATAAACCCGGTAGGGCCACATAAATAAATGGTACGATCACGAAAATCAGCCACGAGTTTTTGTAACCACTCTAAGCTAATTAAACCTTGTGGATGATCGGTGCCACGGTTGTCTTCTAACAACATATTAAGGTTAAAGTGATCAACCTGAAGATTCAGCTCATGAATTTTATTGAAGTAAATAGCATCTTGTTTGCTTTTTGCTAAGTGTAAAAACTCAATATCAACAGGAATCTCATTGGCTAACCAATCATCTACCATGGACATCACTGGCGTAATACCACAACCAGCACTGATCATAAGCACCTTGGCTTGTGGTGCGCAGTCCACATTGTTGAACTGCCCTACAGGTGTCATTGCCTCAACCGATTGACCCACTTCCAGCTGCTCGACGACATGGTTTGAAACAAGGCCGTTGGGCACTCGTTTAACCGTAAAACGTAATCGACTGTCACCTGGCTTCGAGCTAATAGAATACGCGCGAAAATGTTTATTGCCTTCTATATCGAAGCCTAGTGATGAAAACTGACCGGGCTTAAACTGAAACGTTACCTCGTGACTATTTGGCGACAACTCAAATGTGACTGAATCTGGCGTTTCATACCATTTTTTCGTGCACGTAAGCTCCACTGCCCCTGACTGAGACCATGCCATATTACTCTCCTAACCATCAGCAATGGTGCCCGAAGACACCATTACAATTTTACTTTACAACGTTGTGATTGAGTTTCATTCGCTGCTTAATTACGCCGCTAAAATGGTTTTAAGATCTTCTTCAGCCGTTGTAATACCACGCATATCAAACTTGTCTTGCATGATCTTCAGCAGATTATCCGTTAGGAACGCAGGAGCCGTTGGACCCGTGTAAATACCCTTAACGCCTAGCGCAAAAAGTGTCAGCAAAATAACAATCGCCTTTTGCTCAAACCAAGATAACACCAGTGTTAATGGCAATTCATTGATTCCACAATCAAACTCATCAGCAAGTGCTAACGCCAGTTGAATTGCCGAGTACGCATCATTACATTGGCCCACATCTAACAGACGGGGAATACCGTTAATGCTACCAAACTCATTCTTATTGAAACGGAATTTACCGCAAGCCAACGTCAAGATAACGCTGTCTTCCGGAGCTTGGGCCGTGAAGTCGGTATAGTAACTACGTTCAGACTTATCACCATCACAACCGCCAACTAAGAAGAAGTGCTTGATCGCGCCCGCTTTTACTTGCTCAACCACGGCAGGTGCCGCCTGCATCAGCGCATTACGTCCAAATCCAACCGTAATCATGTGTTCAATTTCGTTGTGCTTAAAGCCCTCTAATGCGAGTGCACAATCAATCACTTGACTGAAATCGTCACCTTCAAGGTGAGCCACACCCGGCCAGCCAACAATACTACGAGTGAATAGGCGATCGGCGTATTGCCCTACATCTGGGCTCAATAGACAATTAGATGTCATCACGATAGCGCCAGGGAAATTAGCAAACTCTTTTTGCTGGTTCTGCCAAGCACTACCGTAGTTACCAGCTAAATGAGGGTATTTTTTCAACTCAGGATAAGCATGGGCAGGTAGCATTTCACCGTTGGTGTATACATTAATACCCGTACCCTCTGTTTGCTGAAGGATTTTTTCTAAATCATGCAAATCATGCCCAGAGACCAAGATACATTTACCTTGGATGGTCTTAACATTGACTTGGCTTGGCTCTGGGTGGCCAAATGTATCGGTTTCACCTTTATCCAGCATTTCCATGATTTTGTAGTTCATCAAGCCAATTTGCATAGAGGTATTGAGCAACGCCTCTAGCTCCGTAGGATCTGTACCCAACCAAGACATGATCTGGTGGTATTCCGCATAGACGGTTTCATCGGTTTGCGACAACACGCGAGCGTGCTCTAGATAGGCTGCCGCACCTTTCAAGCCATAAAGACACAACAAACGAAGCCCAATAACATCTTCATGCAAGCTATCGTGACCACGGTTTACCGCGGCTGTGGGTGCAAACGCCAACAGCGCCTCTTTTGAAGTTGGTAGATCGAACAACGCCGCTGAAGACAAAGTATCAAGCTGAACGTCTTGTAGGATCGCAGCGGCAGTCACCTGCTCTTGCAATCGTTGTTTATAAGTTGCAGCTAGGTTCGCGAGTTCAATAATACGCTCAGGGTCGAAGTTTACATTGGTCAATGTAGAGAAGAATGCACGCGGAGCCCATTGATCAATTTCCTGATCAACAATGCCGAATTTTCGGCCTTGATCGGCCCAGAAAGAAACACCTTGTAACGTATAGACCAACACGTCTTGTAAATCGGAAACATCCGACGTTTTTCCACACATGCCTTGAGAGTATGAACAGCCCTTAGAAACAGGGGTTTGGATAGTTTGTTCGCATTGAATACAGAACATATTAAGAACTCCAGTATTTTAAATTCCTTGCTTTGATGCATTGCCAAAGCCATTTATTCACTCTTGGGCTAATTGCACTAACCGTGCCAAAAATTAAAAATGACATAACCCACTAATAAAAAAGGGATTTAACAATAAAACCACATTTTCACTGTGTCATTTAGACCACACAAAAAACAACAACAAAAGACCCGATAGAGTTAAAATGACACAATGATTCAATTATCAATAAGCGTTAAGTGATTGTGAGCCGTTACCGTTGTTGGTAAGGTATGAGAAAATATAAAGAAAATAGGCTCTAGTGAACGCAGTAGTATTTGACAATGTCGATAAATGGTTTGGTGAATTTCAAGCGCTCAACGCAATCAACCTAAACATTAATCAAGGCGAAATCGTCGTAATTTGCGGCCCATCTGGTTCTGGAAAATCAACGCTGATTCGTTGTGTTAACGGGCTTGAGCAACACAATAGTGGTGCTATCACGGTACTTGGTCATCCAAATGACTCTAAAAGTATTGCCCCTGGCCAAGTTGGAATGGTATTCCAGCATTTCAATCTATTTCCGCACCTAACCGTTCTTGAAAACCTCACGTTAGCGCCGATACGAACACTCAAACTGTCAAAAGCCACTGCCAATAAGCGGGGGCTAGAGATGCTCGCTCGTGTCAAAATTGCTGAACAAGCTCATAAATATCCCTCTCAGCTGTCCGGCGGACAACAGCAACGCGTCGCAATAGCTCGCTCGCTGTGCATGAAACCAACCATATTGCTCTTTGATGAACCCACTTCAGCACTTGACCCAGAAATGATCAGTGAAGTACTGAACGTGATGATTGAACTTGCAGAAGAAGGAATGACCATGCTTTGTGTCACCCATGAGATGGGGTTTGCTAAGCGCGTTGCTGACAAGGTGGTGTTTATGGATGAAGGTCGTATTATCGAGTCAGCTTCACCTAACACGATCTTTGACGCCCCTGCTCACCCTCGTACCAAAGCATTTTTAGATAAGATCCTTAACCATTGATGACCTCGAAAGCTGCATCATCCAGTTCAACTCTGGTAAACATCATTAAACCCGTCGCATCAGCATTACTGCAAATAGCGATAATTATCTATGCCTTGGTTTGGCTGCTAGATAGCGGCGCACAAAACATGGGATATCGTTGGCAATGGGAACGAGTTCCTGACTACCTCGCCTTTTATGAAGATGGAGCATGGTGGCCTGCGGAGCTACTTGAGGGCTTGTTAGTCACTATACAAATTAGTGCCGTGGCGCTTATTTTCACTCTCATCTTTGGTTTGGTTACTGCGCTACTTAAACGTTCAGACTCAATTGTAGGACGAAGCATTGCTCACTGCTACGTAGAGACCATTCGAAATACACCGCTACTCGTACAAATTTACCTACTTTACTTCGTCTTTGGCCCAATCATAGGACTCGACCGTTTCTCTACCGCTGTACTGGCACTCGCACTATTTCAAGGCGCGTACACAGCAGAGATACTCCGAGCGGGATTAATGAGTATCCCCAAAGGACAAAGTGAAGCGTGTCGAAGCATCGGACTTTCACCATTTTTTACCTATTACGATGTGATATTACCTCAAGTCGTGCGCCGGACTCTGCCACCGCTAACCAATGAAGTCGTTTCACTAATTAAGAACTCTTCTATTGTCAGTGTTATGGCGATTTTTGACCTCACTACCGAAGGGCGAAATATCGTCGCTGAAACGGCAATGCCTTTTGAAATATGGTTTACCGTTGCGGCAATTTATCTCGTATTAACACTCTCGCTATCAGCAATTTCAGCTTGGCTAGAGCATAGATTAAACACCGAAAAACACACCTAACCTCATTTGTACCCAAGGAGCCACACGATGAAAAGGACATTAACGACAATAACCAAGGCCGCGGCTATCCTGCTGATGGGACTAAGCGCATCCATAAGCGCTTATGCCAGCGATACACCGAACCTTGATAAAATTAATGAGCGAGGTACATTGCGCGTTGGTATGTCTACCTTCGTTCCATGGGCAATGCGTGATAAGCAAGGTGATCTCGTCGGTTTTGAAATTGATGTAGCAAAACGATTAGCAGCAGACTCCGGCTGGAAAGTGGAATTTGTTCCAACCGCATGGGACGGTATCATTCCAGCACTATTATCACAAAAGTTTGATGTCATCATTGGTGGGCTCTCCATTACACCTGAACGCTCTAAAAGCGTGCTTTTTACACAACCTTACTCACACTCTGGTGTTCAAATTGCAGCAAGCAAAAAGCTTGCAGCTGACTTCTCAACTGTTGAAGACTTTAACTCACGACGCATTAAAATAGCCGCTCGTCGAGGCGCTTATACTGTACAGGTTGCGCGCGAAACCTTCCCTAAAGCCAAAGTTCTTCAATTCGATGACGACGCTCAAGCGTTCCAAGAAGTGCTTAATGGCAACGCTCATGCGGTTATTGCCTCTAGCCCAAAACCAGAACATGAAGCAGTAAAAAACTCAAACGCGCTATTTATCCCATTTGACGACCGTCTATCAAAAGGCAACGAAGCCTTTGCCGTACGTTTAGGTGAAGACGACAAAACAGCTTTCTTCAATGAATGGATACAAGCTCGCACTGACGATGGGTGGCTAAAAGAGCGCTACGAGTACTGGTTCTCAACCCTTGATTGGCAAAATCAGGTAGCAAGCGGACAATAGCTCATGACCAAACCCAACGCGTTTACCACCAAGCCTGACCAACCTCGTTTTTTCCGTTGGCGCCCTAACACGCTCGATATTGCGCTATTAACTTTATTAGCGATGGTGGCAGTATGGCTTGGCTATCGTTCTTCTATTGGTATTCACTACCAATGGCGCTGGCACGATGCATTCGCGTTGGTTTTCACTCCAAGGGCTGATGGCAGCTTACCCTATTTTGTTCAAGGTATTATTTCAACACTGCGATTAAGTCTATGGGGAATGTTACTGGCACTATCACTGGGTACACTACTCGGACTCGCCAAACACTCAGCCATTAAGGCGATCGCGATCCCTGCGAACTTATTCATCCAATTGGTCAGAAACATACCGCCACTGGTATTCATCTTTATTTTTTACTTTTTTGTATCTAACCAACTGATTCCATTACTCGGGCTAACCGAAGTTCTAAGAGAACATTCAGGATCAATTAATGGTATACAGTCTTTTCTGTTTGGTCCTAGTAGGTTATGGGAAAACTTACTGTCTGGGGTTGTTTGCATTGGGTTGCTGTCATCAGCGTATGTGGCTGAAATTGTTCGCTCTGGATTGGCGGCAATACCAAAAGGACAATGGGAAGCAGGCAAGACATTAGGGCTGTCGACTTGGAGCCAATATAAAGACGTTATTGCCCCGCAAGTCTTAACCATGATAAGCCCAGCTCTTGCAGGACAGGCCATTTCTTTAGTAAAAGACACCTCGATCGTTTCTTTAATCTCGATCCAAGAAATGACATTTGTTGGCACAGAAATCGCTAACTCTTCCGGCCTCATTTTCGAAATATGGCTGATTGTTGGCTTGTGTTACTTCATTTTATGCTTATCACTTTCACTGCTCTTTAAACGCCTTGAATCATCACGCTCATCCCCGCTTTAAAGGACGGGCATAAAATCTCAGCGATCAATATTCTCATCCATACAGCTCATTAAATAGGTAGATAGTGATCCACCAGAAGTACAACGAACAGTACCATTAAGTGTATGATCGAAAACTTAAATGTCTCTATCGCGGTTTTGTCATCTGCGGCAAATTTTAATTTCCAGGCATAATAGATAAAACCAGCACTTAATCCGGTTGAACCGACGAGATAGAGCAGCCCAGTCATTCCCACCAGCGCAGGCATTAAGCATACTAACGCCAATAAAATGGTATAGAGCAAAATAGAGGTTTTCGTATACTCCACTCCATGGGTTACAGGTAGCATTGGAATGTCTGCTTTAGCATAATCGTCCTTTCTATGTATCGCCAACGCCCAAAAATGAGGTGGTGTCCAAATAAAGATAATCATGACCAATAGCCATGCATTGGCATGAAGCTCACCAGTCACTGCTGTCCAGCCAAGTAGAGGCGGCATCGCGCCCGCGATACCCGCAATAACAATATTTTGTGGTGTCGCTCGTTTCAAATATAAGGTATATACCACCGCGTAACCCAGCAAACTTGCAAACGTAAGCCACGCTGTTAGCCAGTTTACGGTGGATGTTAAAATCACAAAACCCGCAACACCTATGCTTGATGCAAACACCGACACCTTAAATACGCTTAAATCTCCTGATGGTAACGGGCGCTTATGGGTACGAGACATGATGCCATCAATTCGACGATCTATTAGGTGGTTAAATGCCGCCGCCGAACCCGCCATAAGTGCAATCCCAAGTAAGCCCATAATAGTTTGCTGTAACGGCAGTGCCCCCGGAACGGCAAGACACATCCCAACTAACGCTGTAAGAATCATCAACGCCACCACTTTAGGCTTAGTTAAAGTAAGATAAACTCTCCAGTCAGCTTTATGCTTTGCAGCACCCTTGGAAACAACGTTACTTTTACTAGAAGGAATGAGCGGCACACCACTCGTTGGTACTGTCGTCGTTTTATTCATAGAGATCTCTCCTTATCCCCAGACGCTTTAGCGGGCGAAATCGACTCGTAGGACTCGATAACACTAAACTTAGGCTTACTACGCGTCACCGCTCTCGCAGACCAGATAACGTAATTAGTTTTAATCAAAGTCAATAGAAGCAATGCAGCCCCCAAGTTATGCAGAACTGCAATGCCTAACGGCAAATGAAACAGTACATTGCAAACACCAAGTAACAGTTGCATCACTAGCATCATGGCTAGCCCTTTTCCGAGACGCTTAAACGCTTTGTGTTGCTCGCGCATTAATTGATAAATAAGCAAACAAACCACCACTGTGACTAACATTGCGCCTATACGATGCGTGACATGAATCGTCATACGTGCTGCATAATCTAAAACCCCAAACTCATAGCTTTCCACACCAAAATGCACGGGCGTAAAGGCCGTGATAAAGTCCAAAGATTCAAACCACTGCCCTTCACATATTGGCAAGCTTGTACACACCACTGCCGCGTAATTAGACGACGTCCATCCACCGAGCATGATTTGAATAATGGTTAGTACGAGCGCGACTGCAGCTAAATACTTAAGGGAATTAGGCAACTCAGATGCAGATATCTGTCTTGAAAATGGCTCTGTATCTATCCCTTGATTCGGTGTGACGACTTTAGGTTGAAAAGGCTGGCGTTGTGGTGATGTCGAAAGATCGTTGGCTCCTACTTGCTCTGCTCGTCTATCAATTTCAACGCTGGGTCGTAACCGTAGATAACTAAAGAACAGCAGTGCAAACATGGTAAAGCCACCGAGTAAGTGCCCCATCACCACAATCGGCATGAGTTTCAGTGTCACCGTCCACATACCTAATGCCGCTTGAAAAACAATGATAACCGATAAGGATAACGGTAATAGCAAGCCCATTCGATGGCGTTCTTTGACAATGCCAGTCACGGTAATCATAAACACCAGTAACCCTAAAGCACCCGCTAAGTAGCGATGTATCATTTCTAGCCAAGCCTTGTCTTGCTCCACAGCCCTTTCGGGATATAGCGTGTTAGCCACTTGCACTTCCACTTTATCCGTAGGCACGGTCAACTGTCCGTAACACCCTGGCCAGTCCGGACAACCAAGCCCCGCATCCGCCAACCGAGTATAGGCCCCCATCGCAATGACAATCACGGTCAGTACTAAACTCAATCTGATTAGATGAATCAATTTCATAGCGACTCCTTGTTATCTCACTTTTTGCTTCCATGCGGCGAAACGTGAGCTTTTTAGCAAATGAACCGACCATTAAGTCACATCAATGCTTTACCCCACACGTGACAATTTAAGTAGCTTACGTAAATCCGTTAGCACTCCTTTACTGTGTGATGCTTCATTCTCAGCAGTCGCCGCTTCAAAAGACATGACAAGCTGTCCTAATGTATCGACAATCACATACCCTTCCTTTGGAACTGCACTGACAAATTGATCAGTCACCTCTATCATCATCACCGAGTCAGGTAATTCAGGCACCGTTTGACCGGGTAATACATAAACAACTGGTGTCACTCGCTCTTGGTGGCGCCCCAATGCAATATAGGTTTGCCCTAACACGTATAAACGATTTTGACACGCGGCTTGGCAAACGCTTGGAAGCATATAACCAAGTTGCCAGCTTTCGTGTTGCAACGGATTATTTACGCCAAGATCTCCAAGGGTAACTCTTGGCTCAACAAGCACTCCGTGGTTGGTAACGCCAGATTGATACCAATGATTAGACAAAATCGTTTTGGCGAAAATAAAAGGCAGGGCAAAGAATAAAATAAGCACAAGTAGGGTCAGCCTACCTTTCCACTGAGCACGACGATTTGTCCCCGAGTCGTTGTGCTTTCTTAGCGAATGTGGCGTGTTTTTGTGTTGGTGCTGTAACGTGTTCTCTTCGCTCATGACGCCTCCTTGCGAGATGATTTGAACGATCTTCTGGCGACAGCAAGCATAATGAATGCAAACACCGCCGCCATAGAAAACCATTGCAATGAATAACCAAAGTGCTTGTTAGAATTCATTGATATCGGCTTCCAAGGATGCACATTACCCGTTGACCCGTCTGTGGGCTGGATGACCCAACCAAGTAAAGGTTGGGTCATCCACTCAGCCATGTCAGCTAAATTCAAGTTCTGAATTCTATAAGTTTTATATGTGCTCGCGTTAACCTCTTGCAACATCGGTAACGTTTCTAAATACAGCGCATTTCCTAATGGATTCGGTTGCTTCTGATATAAACGTCCCGTCACTTGCACATGGCCCGTAAAGGGAGAGATATAAGGCAGCGCATCTCGACTGCCCATCACTGGAGCGAAACCTAATTCAAGCATGATGCGACGACCGCTAGAATCTTGCATGAGTTGGTACACCAAATAGCCAACTTTGCCATCAACCGTTTGGTTATCGAGATAAAATAGAATCGGTTCAGGTTGCAACTTCGCCAATATGGGATAACCAAGAAAAGCACGATATTCATGTTGAGCGGCATCAACGTTAGCCATGCTAACCGCGGTGGGAATATCCTGTTCTGACAGTAATGTTGGTGGCTGCTGAGCTCGTTCTGCAAGCATGGATTCAATATCTTGTTTTTCTAACCCACGCTCCCATTGCCAGAAACCCAATTTGACCAATAACGAAAAGACGACCACAGTTAAAATCAACGCCGTCCAAAACCAAGCCGACAGCATACTAGGAGAGCTTATGTTGACCCCATTAGTATTTAAAGTTGTTTTAGTACTGCTGCTACTTTTCATTATTTTTAACTTGGCCCTTGCTCTAATTCGAATGGTAAAAGACGACACAACTTCTGATAAACCGATGAGCTACTACCTTGGACGACGCGTACTATTCTCCGCTATAGTGGTTATATTGCTGATTATTGCCCTTAAGAGCGGTATTTTGGTGCCCAATATGAGGCCCTATTAGAACCTCAAGCCCAGCCCTTTCGACCTTGTAACGTGTTGTTCTACAACACATACACAAATACAAACAAACACAACCACACCACATCAACAAAATGCCAATACCAACTGCCCGCTTGAAACGCGAAATGGTTCTTGGGAGTAAAGTGATCCTTTGCAATTCGAAACAGTAATACGATTAAAAAGATAGTCCCCAAGCATACGTGTAAACCGTGAAACCCAGTGAGCATGAAGAAGGTATTACCGTACACGCCTGATTGCAGCGTCAATCCCATATCTTGATAGGCATGCGCGTATTCTACGGTTTGAAAATAGAGAAAGAACACCGCCAAAACGATGGTAATTTCTAACCAAACAATCAGTGCGGTACGTTTGTTTTTTTCTAAGCTGACATGAGCCATATGTAAGGTAATAGAAGACAGCAACAGAAGAATGGTGTTTTTAAGCGGTAAACCCTGCCACGGCATCGCTTCGGTTTCAGTCCCTCCGGGCGTCAGAGTCAACGGCCACATAGCTTCAAATGCTGGCCATAACACTTCATGCGTCATGACATTATTGTCTGCCCCGCCGAGCCATGGCACAGAAATCATTCGCGCGTAAAACAGTGCACCGAAAAAAGCACCAAAGAACATGACTTCTGAAAAAATAAACCAACTCATGCCCTGCTTAAATGAGCGAGTAATTTGTTCAGAGTACAGTCCTGATAAAGACTCTGTCACGACGTTACTAAACCAACCAGACAACATATACAGCAAAATAATAAAGCCTAACGCCAAGATGACGTTACCAATAACGCTTCCGGCTCCCCCAACTTCTAAATTTTGCACTGTTAGACCAGCACCAACGGCCACTAAGAACAACGCAATAGCGCCGATAATTGGCCAGCTACTTTGCGCTGGAACGTAATAAGATTGAGGTTTACTCATTGCTTAACTCCCTGTTAAGTGCGCTTTTACTGCCTGTACTGCTTTGACTAACATCAATGACACCCTGCGGGTTAACGCTATTAGAGTCACTATTATTGGCGCTATTGGTAATGTTGGTTGTATTGGTAATATTGAAAAGCGTGTATGACAAAGTCAGTGTGTGTATAGACTCAGGCACATCAGGCTCTATATAGAAAATAAGCGGCATTTCTGCCTGAGCGCTTGCTTCTAATGGCTGTTGATTAAAACAAAAGCACTCTATTTTATTAAAGTACGCCGCGCCCAATCCAGGAGAGACAGAAGGAACCGCTTGTCCTACTAAAGGCTGTGTCGCATTATTCGTCGCCATATAGGCGGTTTGGATCACCTGACCCGGATGCACATCCATAACGACCTGCTGAGGCGTAAACGCCCAAGGCATGTCTGGGTTAATGTGCGCCATAAACTCCACACGAATGGTTCTTGATGTATCGATCTGCATGCCAACCGGCTGAACTGCCGATACCGTATTCGTCTTACCGTTAATACCCAAGACGTCACACATCACGTCATATAAAGGGACAAGCGCAAACCCAAACCCAAACATACCGATCACCGCAGCGCATAGTATGGCTATCAGTTTTTTATTTGACGCTTGGGGTTTGCTTTCCATCAAAAGACCCGCCTTTAATCAACGCGTGGTGGCGTAGAAAATGTGTGATGCGGTGCAGGACTAGGTACCGTCCACTCAAGACCCTCTGCACGCTCCCATGGTTTCGCTTGTGCTTTTTCACCACCGCGAATGCACTTAATCACCAACCACAAAAAGATAAGTTGCGATAAGCCAAAGGCAAAACCACCAATTGATACTATCTGGTTCACATCGGCAAACTGAATCGCGTAATCAGGGATCCTTCTTGGCATTCCTGCTAACCCTAAGAAATGCATAGGGAAAAACAACACATTGACGGAAATCACTGAGCACCAAAAGTGCCACAAACTCAACTTATGGTCATACATATGTCCCGTCCACTTCGGCAACCAGTAATAAGCCGCCGCCATAATCGAGAAGACCGCGCCAGTTACCAACACATAATGGAAGTGCGCCACCACAAAATAGGTATCGTGATACTGAAAGTCCGCAGGCACGATCGCCAACATGAGTCCCGAAAAGCCCCCAATGGTAAATAAAATAATAAAGGCGATGGCAAATAGCATGGGCGTTTCAAAGGTCAACGCCCCGCGCCACATCGTTGCGACCCAGTTAAAGACTTTGACACCCGTGGGGACAGCAATCAGCATGGTGCAATACATAAAGAACAGCTCAGCAAACACAGGCATTCCCGTGGTAAACATATGATGCGCCCAAACCAAAAATGACAGTAAAGCAATACTGCATGTGGCATAAACCATCGAGTGGTAGCCGAATAACTTCTTGCCACTGAACGCAGGAACAATGGCGGAAATAATGCCGAATGATGGCAAAATCATAATGTAAACTTCTGGGTGTCCAAAGAACCAGAATATGTGCTGAAACATGACAGGGTCACCACCACCAGCCGCGTCAAAGAAACTGGTACCAAAGTACTTATCTGTCAATATCATGGTTACCGCGCCCGCAAGTACGGGCATCACGGCAATCAACAAAAACGCAGTGATAAGCCATGTCCACACAAAAAGCGGCATCTTCATTAACTTCATACCCGGCGCTCGCATATTGAAAATGGTCACGATGACGTTAATGGCACCCATAATCGAGCTAATACCCATGATGTGTACAGAAAAGACAAACAACGCGGTGCTGTCTGGTCCATATGTAGTGGACAATGGGGCGTAGAACGTCCACCCAAAGTCGGGGCCACCTCCGGGCATAAATAATGAAGAGAGAAGGATAAGGAACGCAAACGGCAGAATCCAAAAGCTTAGGTTATTCATACGAGGCAGCGCCATATCGGGCGCCCCTATCATCATAGGAATCATCCAGTTCGCCAACCCAGTAAAGGCTGGCATCACCGCACCAAACACCATCACTAAACCATGAACAGTGGTCATCTGATTGAAAAAATGCGGATCAATCAACTGCAAACCGGGCTGAAATAACTCTGCACGGATGACCATTGCCATCGCGCCTCCCGTCAAAAACATGATGAAACTAAACCAAAGGTAAAGCGTACCTATATCTTTATGGTTGGTAGAATACACCCAACGCGCCCAACCGGTTGGGGTGGCATGGTGCTCATCATGTTCAGGCTCGTCTTGTAATATCCCCTCTGAGACTGCACCACTTTCTGCACGGCTCAATTCAGCATCTGTCGCAGCTGACGATTTTGTTGTTTCCATGGGATCCATCTTCATCACTGCTCCTCGGAGCTAACAGGCTCCATTCCTTGAGTTTTGTACGCATTTACGTCTGATGCCTGCACGGTATCACCCGTATCATTTCCCCAGGCATTTCGCTGATAGGTTACGACTGCCGCGATTTCTTTATCACTCAGCTGATTAGCAAAGGACTGCATCGCCGTACCATTCACACCATCAACAATTTTTGCAAGGTGCACCGATACCTCTCCGGTCGTTGCCACAGGACTCCCCGCAATCGCAGGAAATGCGCCCGTAATTCCGCTCCCATTCGCTTGATGACACACGGCACAACGAGCGGTGTAAACCTCCTCTCCAAGAGCCATCAACGTTTCCATAGACAAGGTTGCATCCAACGATTTTGCGGCTTCTTCTTTCGCCAATGCCATTTCTTGTTTTTTCTCACTTAGCCACGCGTCGTAATCCTCTTGCGTCATCGCATGCACGACAATTGGCATGAAGCCATGTGCCTTACCACAGAGCTCTGCACATTGGCCTCGATAGACACCTGGCTGTTCTATTTTGGTCCATGCTTCATTAATGAAACCTGGGATGGTGTCTTTTTTGACGGCAAAGTCTGGTACCCACCATGAGTGAATCACATCATCCGACGTCATGAGAAAACGAATCTTCTGGTTGATTGGAAGTACCAAGGCATTATCAACCTCAAGCAAATAGTGAGCGCCTTTCTCTTCAATGCCATCTATTTGCTTTTGGCTGGTTGCAAGTAATGAATAAAAACCGACATCTTCGCCAAAATACTCGTAGTGCCATTTCCACTGTGAGCCAGTGATCTTAATGGTTAGATCCGATTGAGAAGTGTCTTCCATCGCAATTAACGTCTTGGTAGCGGGAATAGCCATAGCAACGAGGATGATAATGGGAATCACCGTCCATAACACTTCGACTTTGGTACTTTCGTGGAAATTGGCGGCGACAGCACCTTTCGATTTTCGATGTTTGATGATGGAATAGAACATCACACCAAAGACTAAAAATGCGATGGCACAGCATATGTAGAAGATAAGCATATGAAGGTCATAGACCTTATTGCTAATGTCCGTCACCCCACGGGTGAGGTTGTAGTTGTTTGATTCAGCGCTCACAGGCTGGCTGACGAGCATCGCCGTCATAGCCATCCATGAGCAAACGGGCAGCAATCTTTTCAAAAGATTTCTCCTTTGCCTAGCCACATCTCTCCTGATGCGGTTCCCCTTAAACATCAACCAAGCACGTCCAAACAGTGATCAAACTGATTAGGATGGTGATGCCGTAATCAAGCTCAGATTGCTTCATTCTTAGTCACAACACTCTAATCGCTATGTTGTAAATTCTAAAAAGGCAACTGAGCTTTAGCACGTTCCGCTACAAATTAGCGAAACAAGGTGAGCCAAAAGGCTCAAACAAACCCAACAGGTAAATGCTCAAAGCAAACAACGAACCACTTACTTATTAAGTTTAGTGTCAATAAATATAACGTAAGCACTTGTTATATTTTTGTTAATTAAATGCTAGTTAGAGAAGTCGAGTTCTGCAAGAAGAAAAATAAAAGGCTTGATTTTGTGATGACGCTTGGCTTGATTTTCGAAAGATTTTGACAAATTCCAAAACAAAAACTCTACTCGAAAGAGAGCGATGGGTCCCCCGAAACCATGCAGTTCCATCAGCAATTTCAAGCAAAAAAAACGCTAGACTGAATGTCTAGCGCTTCTATAGTTTGTATTAGCAATAGGACCAACCAGAGTCCTTCATACTAGTTACTCACTACTAGATACTTACTACTAATTATTAAGCTTGGACTGGTCGAAGCATGAACCAATAAGGGAAGTTCTCGCTTTTCGACAACACTGTGAAACCTCGACGTTCGAACGTCTTCACTACCGTCTCACTTGATGCCACGACATAAGTTGGCTTACCTGTTTCATCGGCTTGATCTGTTACTGTTTTAATCAAAGCACCCGCTAAACCTTTACCGCCAGCTTTAGGAGAAACACCTAATCCCCATAACCAGTAACAGTCTTGAAGAGGCGGTACTGCCAACATTTGCTCGCAAACCTCTTTTGCCAACTCAATTTTTGTCGAGCCCATCATGCGTGTCACAATCGCAAGTAATTCCATCTTCTGCATAATATCGGCTTCATGTTTACCCGGAGAGCGCATGATCACACAACCTTCATTGTCTGGTGTGGTGTACACTTCGCCGCCCCCTAAACCCCATTCGCCAAGAGCCCAACGCCAATATGAATCATGAGCAAAATCGGATGCTTCATCTTGTCGTAAAGCCGCCTGCATAGCTTCATTGTTTGCATATGCATCAATAAACATCTCACTCAATGCTGGCACGGCAGAGTAGTCTGCCTTTATAATCTTCAATTCAGACATGTTATTTCCTCAAACGGATCAAAATGACTAGGTCATAAACAGACGCCAGTTATGCTTGGCATCCTTGTTACCCAAATGGGTACTTACCAAAATATTTTTTATACCCAAACCTCAATAAAACAGGACTTGAGCAACTTGTCAATAGCAATCAGTTGCAAACGTTCGCATACCTAAGCTATTGAAGTTCCTCTTCAAAAGCCGTTTTGTCAGCATAATTCAGCTTCCGTATTAGATAAAAATAAACTGTCGATATAAGCTATCTAATTGCTGTCGAATGTCGTCAATAGCACCCCTGTCTCGCTCGGCAGATACAAGTAGCAATTGTCCCTCCAATGCCGTTATACGCTGACATAATTCCGTTAAATTGTGGCAAAAGCTTGTCTCGTAAACTGGCTGTATCGGCGTAGCTTCTGAAGATATTTTCCGTTTTGATGATGCAGGAGAAATACTATGTACCTGATTGTAGGAGATTTGCCTCTGTCGCCTGCTATTTGACTCTGCAATGGCTTGCTGCATCGCTGGTGTGACTTTGTCAGCATACAAAATCGCCAGTCCATTAACATTGCGAGCTGCCCGCCCAATAATTTGAATAAGCGCTTGTTTAGAGCGTAAAAAGCCAGCGTGGTCTGCATCAAAAATAGCAATCAGAGAGGCCTCTGGAATATCTAGTCCCTCTCTTAACAGGTTAATTCCAATTAGCACATCAATGTCACCACGCCGTAATGAGTCAATAATTTCTACTCGGTCTGAGGTTTTCACATCAGAGTGAATATAACCAACCTTAATACCTAACGTCTTAAGGTGTTGTTCAAGAGATTCGGCACTTCGTTTAGTTAACGTCGTCACCAATACCCTTTCATCAACCTGAATTCTTTTCTGTATTTCGCCAATAAGATCGTCAACTTGAGTAGCAAGCGGCCTAATATCAATGACTGGGTCTAAGAGCCCTGTGGGCCGGATAATCTGTTCAACCACATGATTACCTGAGCGCTTTAACTCATACGCTCCCGGTGTCGCTGATACAAAAATCGTCTGAGGTTTTAGCTTTTCAAATTCGCTAAACATGATGGGGCGATTGTGCTGTGCTGATGGCAACCGAAAGCCATAATCAATGAGTGTCTCTTTTCGGCTTTGATCGCTTTTATACATTGCGGATATTTGAGGAATCATGACATGAGATTCATCGATAAACAGCAAGCCATCTTTCGGTAAATAATCCAACAGTGTCGTTGGGGGCAATTCAACATCACGCTTATTTAAATAACTCGCGTAGTTTTCCATTCCAGAGCAATAACCAAAATCCCGCATCATGTCTAAATCATGCATGGTCCGCTCGAACAAGCGACTTGCCTCGGTTAAACGAGACTCGGCAGTAAGCGCTTGTATCCTTTTTTCAAGCTCAAGCTGAATGGATTCTCGAGCAGCCAGTAACTGACTTCGTGAAGCCGCATAGAGCGTTTTCGGTGATACTCGGTAGTGCTGTATGTCCTCTAAGGCTTTCCCTAAAATCGGATCCATCCACTGCAAACGTTCGACAGTTTGATTGCCCAAAATCACCCGAATCGCTTTATACTCAGAATCAGCAGGGAAAATATCAACCACATTACCATCAACACGAAACGTAGCTCGTTCAATCGTTTTTTGGCATTGCGTATATTGCAACGCATACAGTCTCGATACTAACTCTTCTTTATCAACCATTGCGCCTACCGTTAACGGTATTTGAATGGCCCGATAATCCGCAGGATCGCCCAACCCATAAATGGCAGACACCGACGCAACCACTATCGTATCTCTGCGCTCTACGAGCGATTTCGTTGTCGATAAACGTAGGCGTTCCAATTGTTCGTTGATAGCGGAGTCTTTGCGAATGAAGCGATCGCTTCCAGGAATGTAGACCTCTGGCTGGTAATAGTCGTAATAGGAGACAAAATACTCAACGGCATTATTGGGGAAAAAAGCCTTCATTTCACTGTAGAGTTGCGACGCCAGGGTTTTGTTATGAGCCAATATCAGAGTCGGTTTTTTTAATCGGTGAATAATATTCGCCATGGTAAATGTTTTACCAGACCCGGTCACACCTTGTAATGTCTGATGCGTTGCCGCATTTTGAACGCCTTGAATGAGCCTAGCTATCGCTTCTGGTTGATCGCCCGATGGGGGATATTTTGAGTGTAATATAAAAGAGTCGTAGGCCATCACGTCATCCTCAGCATCAATATGTCACTTGAGTATATACCCCACAAGATAATTTACATGACGATAGCGTTTCTCATTCGTTTACTTAGTGTGCCCTCTTTTGAACTATCTTTTACATGAACTATATTTGACAGACACTCAGCAGATCGAGGTCGATTTTGAAAAAGCAATTCATAAATAATTTTCGCTACGTAAGCTGGATTGCCATTATCAGCTCCCTGTGCGGGTCTGCTTTGTTAAGTTTAATCGGTGCGACCAAAGCTTACGCCGCTTTCTATGTCTATTTTATTGGTACAGAAAAAACCGCCAATATGTCGCATTTAGATACCGCTGATCTTGCAATAAATTATATGGTGAAATCTTTAGATACCTTTTTGGTTGCACTGGTGCTTTTTATCTTTGCGCACGGAGTGTTCACTTTATTTATTTGGGACAGTGAAAACGATAAACTCAAGTCGTTTAATGTCTTACATTGGATAAAAACACCCAATATCGGCCATCTAAAAAACATTCTTGCAGAAGTCATCATTGTCATTCTTTTTGTCAAATTCTTAGAGCTAGTTTTGGTTGATTTTAACAATCTGAGCTGGGAAACACTTATCTTACCTATCGCTATACTGATGTTAAGTTTAGGGCTAAAATTTCTCGGCTTAGCACACGATGAAAAACAACCGACCAACGATGATAAAGAGTAAGCATTGCAATGATCAATAGAGCTTTAAAAACCGTCACTGCGGCTGACATGCCGCAATTTAGCGCTTGTATGACGGCAGCGTTTTTAAGCGATCCTGCCGCGCGTTACATTTGGCCAAGCGCAGAACTTTTCATGCGAGTATTCCCAGACTACGCCAAGCTATATCAAGGGCCATCAATTATTGATGGTACCGCATGGGCGACAAAGGATTTTTCTGGCGTTATTACATGGCTCGCCCCCGACCGTCACCCCGATGAAGATAAGATAAAACAGCTCGCATTTACCACCTGCCCCACCGGAATCTTAAGTGAAGTACAACGTTTTTTTCATGAGCTTGAACAGTTTTACCCATCAGAGCCCTGCTGGTACTTACCTTTAATCGGTGTAGACCCTGCCTACATGGGACAAGGGATTGGTCATGATTTAATGGCAGCCACATTGCCGACGATTGACGCCAGTGGGAAACCCGCCTACTTAGAGTGCTCTAGCCCTAGAAATGTTGCCTTCTATCAGCGGTTTGGCTTTCAGCCTATTGGCGAAGTCTCACTCGGAGGAAGGCCGATATCCACTCCAATGATTCGCTTAGCAAAATAGCGTAAAGTAACATCCTGTTTAATATCGATTTTAGTTCTACTTCTCTTTATTCCAGTATATGATGCGCCACCTTTAAATGTGACGCATCACCACTACCATATGCCGTTAAGCAACGCGACCAATCAAGCGCTATTTCTTCTTATTTTTGCCAACCTATTAGCCTCTTTTTCAGATGTCTCTCTTAAAGTGCTCAATGGTGAAGTTCCGACTTTCCAGTATGTTTTCATTCGGCAATTATTCAGTGTCATTCTGCTGCTTCCCTTGTGGCTAAAGCTCCCTAAAGCAGTCCGAATGCAAGGAGGATGTCGCATTAATTTTTTACGTGCACAGTTCATTCTCATGGGCAGTGGCTGCGCGATGATTGCGGTCACCCACTTAACTCTCGCAACTGCAAATGCGATGTTTTATGTCGGACCAATATTGATGCTGCCATTGTCAGTGATATTGCTCAAAGAAAAGCTAAACTCTACCAAAGTGATTGCGACATTAATTGGCTTTATAGGTGTAGTCATTGTCCTACGCCCTGAACAATTTCATTGGGCTGCCATCGCAGGGCTTGGCAGTGCGCTCTCTATGGGGGTTGGAAATGTGCTGATTAAGCGACTGCCCAATGATCAGCATATTGTTGCCACGCTATTTTGGACGGGAGTAATGACTCTGCCACTCGCGCTTGCGCTCGCAATACCGCAGTGGAGTACTATTGAATGGCACCATATTGGCTGGATTATGGTCATTAATCTATTGGTTCTGGGCTATCATGCGCTGGTTGTGGTTGCCTATAGAAAGGCGCCTGCTAATCAAATCGCGCTGGCTGAATATTCTGGACTTATCTTTGTTACGGCGTTTGGGGTGATGTGGTTTGATGAAATACCCGATATCCTCACCCTTATTGGTATTGCGCTAATCGTTATACCTATTATGCCCATTCGATGGACAAAGTGGCTACCCCGCTCACAGCAAAAACAAGTTGAGACGATCTAGGCAAGTCGATACGGCTCAACGATACATGCCACTTGATGGTTACCTATTTCAACGGATCATCATCAGGTAATGCGCTATGGATCCATAGCGCTAATCGCTTTCTAATATTTTTTCCATCGCATTTATCGGCGGGAAGGGGGGTTATCTGATTCACTTCTACTAAAAACAAGTAGATGGCTTTTGCCTTCATGGACGGAGTCGTCCCTTGGTTGGTGAGTGTGTAACCTTGCATTGCAGCAATTTTAGTACCGACTTCTAACGCCTTCTTGAACAACTTGTCTTCATTTTCTAACTTCGCTGTTTTCGACATTTATTCACCATCAATCTCAATAAATCTTGATGCAATTATATGAGAAAATACCAATTAGTGTTTTTAAGCCAGTAGCAAATCCGACATTTTATCAATGGAATACGCTAGCGACACATGCGCCTCGAAAGCACCACTTTCGCCCACTATATCGCGACCCACTCTACCTCTATCAATGTCACGTCAGCCTGCTTGATTCGCCCTAAGAAACGATCACCCGCCATGATTTCACCCACACCTTTTGGGGTTCCCGTCATGACAACATCGCCATCTTCTAAATCCGTGTATGACAATAACTCGGTTAAAATCACATCCGGCTTATAGATCATTTGCTTAGTACCACCAAGCTGCATTCGCATACTATTGATGAAAAGTTCAACTTCCAATTCATTGATATCAATACCATTAAGTGGCACAAAGCGGCTGAATTTAGCTGAATGATGGAACGCTTTTGCTCGCTCCCAAGGCAGTCCTTTCGACTTTAACTGTGACTGCAATGCTCGCTTGGTTAAGTCCAACCCAAAGCCAACCCCATAAAAGCGCTGGTTTTTAACCAAAAAACAGATCTCGGCTTCATAGTGGAGTGGTTCATCGATATAAGAAAAGAGTTCTGCCGCAATGCTTGAGTTGGGCTTGTTAAACACCACCATATTCTCTGGAACTTCGTTTCCAAGCTCTTCAATATGTTCAACATAATTGCGCCCAACGCACAGTATTTTAGATGGGGTGTACTGCTCATTGTCGACTAAAACTGTTTTCATCATCCTTCCTTAGACATACAGGCAATTCATATCAAGAACTCATCGCGGTCTTAGCGGCTGCCACGTAATGACACACACTCACCGACGACGGTAGCCGAGCATGATAACGGAAGATGAATGACAACTTGATGATTTTGTCACTATTTTTGTAAAGTTGAGGTGAAGATCGAGGTTTGTTGCTAACGATAAATCAACGTCAGTGTTGGGGTATCGTCTTACTATCCAACATGAATTCTCATTGAACCTTGCAATTTACGTCGTTTTACATAACCATTTGTATATTCAATTAAGTTAGCTAAGTAGCCAATGTATGTCATCTGAACCCCTTTACATCCAAATCAAACGTTTCATCGAAAATAATATCGAAAATGGTCATTGGGCTGTGGGTCATCAGATCACAACCGAAATGGAGTTGACCAAGCAATTTTCTGTCAGTCGAATGACCGTGAATAAAGCTATTCGAGATCTGGTTGGCGAAGGCAAACTTGAGAGAAAACCACGATTAGGCACCTTTGTAAAAGCACCGTCGACAAAAGCAGAGTCACCTTTGCTGGATACCCGAAATATTGCTGAAGAAGTGCAGCAACGCGGCAAAACGTATTCCAGCCAAGTTATCCAACATGCGTCGATCAATGCTGATCAAGAGATCGCTATTAAGCTGGGCATCATGCTAGACAGTCCGGTCTTTTACAGTGAAATACTGCATAAAGAAGATGAGCAACCCATCCAACTCGAATGCCGCTGGGTAAACGCCAAATATGCTCCGAATTACCACCAGCAAGACTTCACAACCGTCACCCCTAATGAATACTTGAGTGCAAACTGCCCAATGAGTGCCGTTGAGCATACCGTCGAAGCCATCACATGTGATGCCAACCTCGCTTCTTTGCTCGCGATGAGCGCACATGAACCTTGCCTACTGCTTCACCGCAGAACATGGAGTGGTGATAAATTGATCAGCAGCGCCTTGCTATATCATCCTGGTAATCGATATCAACTAAGTTCAAAAATCACTCTCTAATGAACAGTGACTAGAACCCACCGCATCTATCTGTGTTCAAAACGACATCCCTAGCGATAACGATAATTCGTCATCAACCCTTAAATCACTCGCTGTTTTTCGGTACATTAACCACTAAAGACTGAGCTGGCAATAAGCCGCTCATCGCCGAAAATGCCCATCCAATAGAAGTAAAGTCGTACAGAGCATTTCGTAAACTCCCTGCTCAATAATTCCTCAACGATCACGTTTCTTTATCGATCTTCTTGATCAATTGTATAGATTAAACTAAATATTTGTATATACAATAATGAGCGGACTGATATGAATCTAATTCTAACCAATGCCAGACTGGTTTCCATGATAGAAGGCGCGAGCGGGTATACCCCGTCCGAACCTTGTTCTGTCATCATTGAGAACGGCATAATTGCCCGTCTGTCGCCAGAACGCGACACGAGCGTTGATGCTCATCTCAGCTTCCCTCGCATAGATTGCAAAGGCACGATTGTCACGCCGGGTTTTATCGACCCGCATACCCACCTTGTTTTCGCAGGTAACCGCGCTGAAGAGTTTGAAGCAAGGCTGCAAGGCGAGTCCTACGAGTCTATTGCACAACGAGGTGGCGGTATCAACAGTACCGTACTAGCGACGCGTGCAGCCAATGTCGAATCACTCATCGCCTTAGCCTTACCTCGCCTAGATAGCCTCATCAAAAGCGGTTGTACCAGCGTAGAAATCAAGTCAGGCTATGGTCTAACATTAGAAGATGAAGCCAAAATGCTCATTGCGGCCAAGTCATTAGAGCAGCATCGACGCATACGAATTACCACAACACTACTGGCAGCTCACGCGGTCCCACTAGAATATCGTAACGATCCCGATGGCTACATTGAATATGTCGTCAACACCATTATTCCTTATGTAGCCGAGCACAAACTCGCCGATGCCGTGGACGTTTTTTGTGAATCAATCGGCTTCAACTTACAGCAAACAGAGCGCGTATTTAAAGCCGCTGTAGAGCATGGTTTGGCGATTAAAGGCCATACCGAACAACTAAGTAATTTGGGCGGAACGCAGCTCGCCGCGCAATACCAGGCGCTTTCCGCTGATCATATTGAGTACCTAGATGAAGCTGGCGTGTTAGCTATCGCGCAAAACGGTACGGTCGCCACATTGTTACCCGGTGCTTTCTACTTTTTGCGTGAAACACAATTACCACCCATTCAAGCTCTCAGATTGCATAAAGTGCCAATGGCACTGGGTTCTGATCTCAACCCCGGCACCTCACCTTTTGCCGATCTTCGCTTAACAATGAACATGGCCTGCACCCTATTTCGTCTTACCCCTGAAGAAGCACTGCGTGGCGTAACTTGTCATGCTGCACAAGCGATCGGTCAACAAGACACGTTAGGAAAAATCGCCGTTGGTTATACGGCCGACCTAGCGATTTGGGACATCGCGCACCCAAGCGAATTGAGCTATCAAATTGGCATGGGTGAACTCAAGCATAGAGTCGTTAATGGGGTAATTGAAGATGTCCATTAAATCAACACAAACTGAACATTGCTTCCTTTGGCAAGGACGAGATGACCAAGAAGACGGAGAAAATCGCTATCGCCTCCATCATCTTATCAAGCCAGTGGCAACCTTAGCCAATCAACAGTTGGACAAACAACCTCGTGTGGCATTGCTCGGCTTTGAAACGGATGAGGGCGTTCAACGAAACAAAGGTCGCATCGGTGCCAGTCAGGGCCCTGATAGTATTCGCCAAGCGCTCTGCAACCTGGCTTGGCATGAAACATCAACACTCTATGACTTAGGAAATGTCTCTACAGTAGCAATGGCGCTAGAAGCAAACCAAGCCCTCACTGCTGAGATAATTTCACAGGAGTTACAACACGCTCCTCTCGTGGTACTGGGTGGTGGGCATGAAATTGCCTGGTCCTCTTTTCTAGGTCTTGCTCAGCACTTAGAAAAACAGAGCCCAGCACCACGTATAGGCATCATCAACTTCGATGCGCATTTTGATTTGCGTGAATACCGAACTCACCAAGGTGATGGCCGTACTACCAAGGCTTCAAGCGCAAAAAGCCAAACGTTACAACCTAGCTCGGGGACACCCTTTTCTCAAATTGCTGATTATTGTCAATCCCATCATCTGCCATTTAATTACATGTGTATTGGCGTCAGCAAAGCCAGCAATACCAAGGCGCTATTTGAACGGGCCGAGCAGCTCAATGTACAAACCTTGCTTGATGAAGAGATGTTGTTTGACGTCACGCCATCTCACCTTCAAGCGCTAGAGCGCTTCATAGATAACGTCGATCACCTCTATTTAACCATTGATCTTGACGTATTCAGTGCCGCTCATGCACCGGGGGTCAGTGCACCTGCCGCATTAGGTCTGTCTCCAGAGATTTTTTACCCTTATTTCAAAACCATATTAAAGCATAAAGACAAACTTCGTCTCGCGGATATTGCCGAGTACAACCCAGACTTAGATATCGATGGTCGCACCGCCAAGCTGGCGGCTCGCCTCGTTTGGCAAATTATGACCGCGCTATCCCAGACGAAATAGTGCTCTATAAAAGATAGACGAAAACAAACGTATTAATAACGATAAAAACAGTTAACCCAATAACTCTAAACGCAGCCCAATAAAAAGACCGACGTCGTGACTTCCATGAAGGGACGGCGATAAAGGTCTTCTGGCTAGCCATCAAAAGGAAAGGAACCATGACACACCGTTGTAATCCTCGCTTAGACACAGAGCGCACAATTCAAGCTCCACGCGGCACGACCCTAAATGCCAAATCTTGGTTAACCGAAGCACCATTGCGTATGTTGATGAATAATCTCGATGCTGAGGTGGCAGAACACCCACACGCCCTTGTTGTTTATGGTGGTATTGGACGTGCAGCAAGAGACTGGGCCTGTTATGACAAAATCGTTGAAGTGCTGAAGCGCCTTGAAGAAGACCAAACGCTTCTCGTGCAATCCGGTAAGCCTGTCGGCGTGTTCCCAACTCATAAAGATGCCCCTCGCGTACTCATCGCCAACTCAAACCTTGTACCTCATTGGGCAACATGGGAGCACTTTAATGAGCTCGATAAAGAAGGGTTAATGATGTATGGCCAAATGACTGCTGGCTCATGGATCTATATTGGCTCTCAAGGCATTGTGCAAGGAACCTACGAAACCTTTGTTGCTATGGCGAAACAGCACTTTTCTGGTGATCCAAGTAATAAGTGGATACTAACCGGCGGCTTGGGCGGTATGGGAGGAGCACAACCTCTTGCAGCCACCATGGCCGGCTTCTCTATGATCGCTGTAGAGTGTGATGAATCACGCATTGATTACCGACTAAATACCGGCTACGTCGATACCAAAGCGCATTCTCTTAGCGAAGCCCTATCGATTATCGAGCAAAGTGATACACCAATTTCTGTTGGGTTACTGGGCAATGCAGCGGATGTTTACGCTGAAATGGTGGCGAAAAATATCACCCCTGATGTGGTCACTGACCAAACGTCTGCTCACGATCCATTAAACGGTTACTTGCCTCAAGGCTGGAGCATGGAGCACGCAAAACGCCAAAGAGAACAGCACCCAGAGGAAGTTGTCAAAGCGGCAAAAGCCTCAATGGCTGTGCAAGTTCGTGCCATTTTAGACATGCAAAATAGAGGCGCTGTCGCCACCGATTATGGCAATAACATCCGCCAAATGGCCCTGGAAGAAGGCGTGAATAATGCCTTTGATTTCCCGGGCTTTGTTCCTGCCTATATTCGACCTTTATTTTGTGAAGGCATCGGCCCCTTCCGTTGGGCTGCCCTGTCTGGCGACCCAGAAGACATCTATAAAACAGACCAAAAAGTGAAAGAACTTATTCCCGATAACCCTCACCTTCACAATTGGCTAGACATGGCGAGAGAACGTATTCAGTTCCAAGGTTTGCCTGCCAGAATTTGCTGGGTTGGTTTGAAGGATCGTGAGCGTCTCGGGCAAGCCTTCAACGAAATGGTGAAAACAGGTGAGCTATCTGCACCAGTCGTCATTGGTAGAGATCACCTCGACTCAGGCTCTGTTGCCAGCCCTAACCGAGAAACGGAAGGCATGATGGATGGCTCCGATGCGGTTTCTGACTGGCCTTTACTGAACGCCCTACTCAACACCGCCGGCGGCGCTACGTGGGTCTCGCTTCACCATGGCGGCGGCGTAGGAATGGGATTCTCACAGCACAGTGGCATGGTAATTTGCTGCGATGGCAGTGAGGATGCCTCTCGCAGAATCGGTCGTGTTCTTCATAATGACCCCGCCACTGGCGTTATGCGTCATGCCGATGCCGGTTATGACATTGCCAAAGCATGCGCAACAGAGCAAGGGCTTGATTTGCCAATGCTCGACACTCGCTCTCAGCACAACAATGGTTAAGGAGCCTAACATGTTAAAACTCGTTCTAGAACCAGGTCAGTTATCGCTGAAACAATTGCGCCAAATCAGCCGTTCACCAGTTAACTTATCCCTTCACCCCGACGCGTTTGAAGGTATCGAGGCCAGTACTCGCGTTGTCGAGCAAGTTATTGCTGAAGACCGTACCGTTTATGGCATCAATACAGGCTTTGGCTTGCTTGCCAATACTCGCATCGAACCGGAAGATCTCGAAGTACTACAAAAAAGCATCGTACTGTCTCACGCAGCAGGCATTGGTAAGCTCATGAGCGACGAAACCGTACGCTTAATGATGGTACTAAAAATCAATAGCTTAGCCCGTGGCTACTCCGGTATTCGATTACACGTTATTCAAGCATTAATCGAGCTCGTGAATTCTCAGGTTTACCCTTGTGTACCGCAAAAAGGTTCAGTGGGCGCATCTGGAGATCTCGCACCACTGGCTCATATGAGTACCATTTTATTGGGTGAAGGCGAAGCAAGGCATAACGGGAAAATCATCAGTGGTCTTGAAGCGCTACAAATTGCCGGGCTGACACCAATCACCCTTGCACCGAAAGAAGGGCTCGCGTTACTTAATGGTACACAAGCTTCTACCGCCTTTGCGCTAGAAGGATTGTTTGTTGCTGAAGATCTCTTTGCTTCTGCAACGTTATGTGGCGCCATGTCCGTTGAAGCCGCACTGGGTAGCCGACGACCATTTGATCCTCGCATTCACCGTGTGCGAGGACACCGAGCGCAAATGGACGCCGCCCTTGCCTATCGCCACCTGTTAGATACCACAAGTGAAATTGGCGAATCACACCAGTGTTGTGAAAAAGTACAAGACCCTTATTCACTGCGTTGCCAGCCACAGGTCATGGGCGCGTGCTTGCAGCAAATACGCAATTCCGCTGACACTCTGCAAGTAGAAGCGAATGCAGTTTCTGACAATCCGCTGGTTTTTGCTGAGGACGGCGACATTATTTCTGGCGGTAACTTTCATGCTGAACCCGTTGCTATGGCGGCGGATAATCTGGCGCTAGCCATCGCGGAAATTGGCAGTTTATCAGAGCGAAGAATGGCGCTACTCATCGATAATGCATTGAGTAAACTGCCGCCATTTTTAGTCGATAACGGAGGGGTAAACTCTGGATTCATGATCGCGCAAGTCACCTCAGCGGCGCTGGCAAGTGAGAACAAAACCCTCGCCCACCCAGCATCAATAGACAGCTTACCAACCTCGGCAAACCAAGAGGATCATGTGTCGATGGCTACCTTTGCTGCTCGACGGTTACGCTATATGGCAGAAAACACCCGTGGCATCCTTGCGGTTGAATACTTGGCTTCCGCTCAAGGGTTGGACTTCAGAGCGCCATTAACGTCATCACCGCGAATTGAACAAGGCAAGCAACAACTCAGGGAGTCCGTCGCGTTCTACGATAAAGATCGCTACTTTGCTCCGGATATTGCCAAGGCAAACGACATTATTAAGCTGGCGCTGCACCATCAGTTGATGCCAGAGAATATATTACCAAGCGTTTAGGCTATTTTTCTAACAAAGCGATCTCTACAAAAACCGCGCATGAATACTCGTTTTTCTGGGCGGTTTATCTTTTGTCGGAATACACTAGAGTTTGATCGCTTTCAGCTGCATTTCGAGTGAGAATGTCAGGAGCAGTACAATAAAAATTGATTAGTTTTAGAAACGTTTGTAGACAGAAGTTAATTGCAGTAGTTGTTAAATTAGAAAATTACGAATAATCACAGGTATTGCAAAGTTGTTGTGAAGAGCTAGTGCGATGAGTAAAATCGCACTAGCAGTAAGGTTAGTATATACGACCAACAGTATAGGTGCGCACTAAACCAATTATGTTAATCAACCAGTTCTAGAGCTTCTCGCACAAGGAAAGGTCGGTAACATAATCACGCATCAAATTTTTCTTGTAGCCGATTTTAAGAGGGCATTCGAGCAACCCATTCGGTTTAATGATAAAACAATATCTAGCATAATTAATACTCGTTCCTATCGCCATACCTATAATCACCGAGATATATAGAACTCTTGTTAACCCTTTAACTTCTTTCTTATCCAAAAAAGCACTAATAAAAATTGACGATGCAAATAAACCTAATACAAACACAGACCATGCAGCTATATCAGGTAAAGGAACCCAATTAAATAAAACCTTTTCTAATTTATTAGTAAAAAACGGCGTCACTGTTTGATATGAAATCCACCCAGAAAAGAACGTGATAAAAACAGAAAGTACAAGTCTAATCTTCATCAAATGCACCTATAACAGATTCGACAAGCTTACCCTCAAATTGAGTTTTTTGATCTGCTCCCCAAACAAGAAGGCTACTCAACACTAAGATTACACTGGTTGCTAATATAGTTGTTGGAGCAACGATCGTTCCTATAACTAACGCTGTACCAGCTACAGCTAGAATATTAACAAGTAACTTCGCCTCATCGACCCCTAGCTGTTTTAAAGTGTATTCGTCATTTAAAACATACTGTAAAACGTTAATGGCAGAACCAACTAATATTTCCATAGGAGCGGTGACTTTGACATAACGAGCCATACCTTTAGCTGAATCCAAAGCACCTAAACCAAGCTTGACTACCTGAGGGTTTGAGGCTTTAAAACGATGACCCGCTAACAATGTTTTCATATGCTGTTTGTAACCTTTCAAGATCAGGAAATCGACTCCGTTATGTGTTTTCACGTAAGCAGTAACCCCCAACCCTCCTAATTTTTTAGCGGTATCAAATGCATCGTAAGTACCTTTCATTGCACCGCCGATATTTTGCGTTTTATCGAGCGCATCAAAAAATTCTTTCCACTCTTCCGGAGCAAGAACGGTAGTTTCTACAACGTCTTGTGTATATCGAATATGGATCTCTTTCTCTCCCTCTTTCGCTAGGAAGTTGTAAGGAGGCCAATACATATTATTAGGGTTAATTTCTGGCGAACTGGGTTGAACGGAAGCTATATCTACACTTCTACCTGACGGCTCCTGAGCGAGTTCACTAGCAAACTGTTCAAATATGTCATTTGATACTTCACCCATCGGTTTTAACGGACGCTCAAGTGGATTAGCTAAACCATCTTCCGTAGGATTTAAACGACCACGGATAGCATCATTCATGTTTTTAAATGCCTTGATGCCTCTTGCTTCAAGCGCGAGCTGTTCCTGCTCTTTCTTTTGGTAAAAGGCACTCTGATCCTGTGTGTATGCCCTTTGAGCATCAAAAATTGTCGAATACTTCACTCTTTTGTAAACCAATGAATTAACAATTGGACCATTCCCTAAATGTTGCTGCAGCGCGGTTTGATCATAAAACATATCAACGGCTTGATCATATGTGACATGACACTTTTCCCAAAAGGGACTACCACGCTGTGCGAACGGATAATTTCGACCTTTCGGTGGAAGGGGTCTGCTCATGATGTACTCACATTGTTGAATTAAGAGTGTGTAATCATAACGATTTTTCTTGGTGCGTAATATTGGAAAATTGTTAGATAGGTAAATTCACTATCAAAAACAACACTTAGAAGTCAATCGAGCACTCCTAGCGAAGATTTTGAACACTTGAATAAAACAACATACTTTCATGCGACCTTGTAAGTGTGTGATGCTTCCAGATCGATTTTAAGGGCAAAATCAACGTCTTCGTTTGTAGAAAGAACCGCACCATGAGCCTCATTTTTCATACTTTGTGAACTTGTGATATCAGATTAGCTACATTTGGGAAAAATTTGGTTCTCTACGAACTCGTACTTATGCGTGAAAATGATAAAGGGGCATTTTCGATTTAGAAAGTGCCAACTGTAACGTTTCTGAATAAAACCTATAACACCGAATACGGAAAGTCATTGTTGAATTCTCCTTCATTATTGATTTAACTCACGATATACCTTAATCACGACTGGGTGTTACCCGAGAGGAACGCTCACAAATTATGATATTTATTTGAGTGGCTATGGATACACACTTTTATTAAAACAACGAAACCACAAGCTAACCCGATCATACCACCATTAAAAACATCGCCAATCTAGTCACAACGCACGGGTTCTACCATTAAATTAAGGGTTGGGACAGTCACTAAATTTAGGTTGGATTTGTCTATATACCTGATATTCTCACGTTATTTTATTGATATGAGTCGTGACAATGACCACAATTCACGAGACAGTTCTCACTCCATTTACTCGACGCCTGTTTCAAATCGCCGTCTTGGTGATTGGCGCGGGCTTACTCCTTGGTGCAGTTTTTTATGACACGCAGGCGCTAACCCTCATATTATCAGCGTTAGCAACGCTGTATGTGATTGTAGGTTTTGTTTTCAAACCTAAGCTACGCCAACACATCTACCGACACGAGGATGCTATAGAGGTGACCAAGTCGGCACTCATGTCTCAAATAGACAAATGGGCATCAGGAAGCTTCATTGTGATGGCCGTAGCGAGCAATATCCATATATTGGTGGATGCCACTATGCCAATGCTTGCTAATCTGGTCTATCAAATATGCCTATCTGCATTCGTATACAAGCAAATGACTCACGACGTTTTGCTTATCTTGCCATTGACTGAGAAATATATCTTTCTAGAAAACAAGCAGTCAGACTGTTTGTTGATGCAAAGGTTTGACATCTATTCACTCACGCCCCCCACTGAAACATTGCCAGAGTCAGAGGAAAAAGAACCAATTGAAGCCAAAGAACAGGCGCTTCAGTTTATTGGCACACTGTCTCTGGTGGAAGAACCGTTTGAGGGTGAAGACGCTAGGGCCGTCCTTACTACGCTAAATCAGCATCTCTCCCTCACTCTAGGGAACACAGAAACCCAAAAGTCATGGCCAGAGCGCGGCAAAGCCTTTGTATTGAGCCTCGCTGGTCTATACGTGTACGTAGTTTGGCTGCCTGAGCTGTTTAAACTTATGTTTCCTGTTGGTCGATATCGAAATAAGCATCAGATGCTGGTGACACGAACTGAAGACATGTCAGATTTTGGGGTGTATTTTATGATGTTTATCATGTTCATCACTCTCGCCGTACCTTGTTTAATTGCAGTCTTTACCTTTTATCAACAGGTGAGGCGAGGCATGTTTAAGGCAACGTGCATCACCAACGAGGATCTCTGGCTATTAACGCCTAGCATAAAGGGTCATTATTCGAGAACAATATCACGCACTGAAATGGCCTACATCAGCTACGCTTATGGCCGATCCAATACTGAGTCTTCGGGTCCAATCGGTGTGTGTATCGACCACGACATAAAGCTGATTGGTGTTGATAATAACCTAATCTCATTGAACGGTTGGGCATGGAGCGGCCATTTTACATTCAATCATTTAGTCAAATTCGGTCTGCCAGTGCGCCTAGCTCAACAAAAAAGACCGCTACCAACTGAGTAACTACTAACACTGGCCGATAGTTGGGTTTGTAAAGTGTCTGAGAAATAAAACAAAGATATTTATAATTGCTCCAAGGTATTTTGCCGATTCACAACAAATTGTCCTAAACGTGACGACGCTATAGGGTAGTAATTTTAATTAATTGTATGATACGTCGACATAAATTTCATGTAACGAAGAGACTTTATACGAGTATGGCATCTGAAATACAGCTTATTATTTTTGATTGTGACGGTACGTTAGTGGATAGTGAGCGTCTTTGTAATCTTGCCTTAGAGCGTCAACTGGCTGAAGTTGGGGTTCGCTATAGCGCAGAGCAGCTCATCGCCAACTACCGTGGCGTTAAATTCACTGAAATCCTATCCAGTATTCAATCTGAATGCCAACTGACGCTTCCCGACTCGTTTGAGACAGAATATCGCCTTAAGGTTCGTGATCTCTTCGATCAGCAATTAACCGCTAATGAAGGCGTTGCCGAGGTATTAAAGTCTCTCACAATCCCAGTTTGCATCGGCTCATCGGCACCTCGTGCCAAGATAGAGCATGCTCTAAACGTCACCGGACTCGAAAAATACTTCGACAACGCAATATTTAGCGCTCATGAAGTGGGTTCTTGGAAACCAGAACCCGGATTATTTTTGCACGCGGCAAACACCATGGGGGTTGCCCCCGAGCATTGTTGTGTTGTAGAAGATAGTTTGGTGGGCTTACAAGCAACACATCGTGCAGGAATGACCAGTGTTTACTACGCCCCGCACTTAGAAGAGATTGACGTGTTTGGTTCTACTCATATCCAGCATATGTCCGAGTTGCTTAATGTTATTCGGTAATCTATTCCATCAAACGAGTAAGCAGTGAACCTATGCAAGCCCATCGATGGTAAGTTTTATTCCTGAGAGTAACAAAAATAGATAGCACAATCGGTATATCCATTGCTGGCTAACACGATGTAATAACCACACCCCTAACTTTACGCCAACCGGCGCAAGGGGCATCAAAATAAGCGCCGTGATTACGTTAACCCTGTCAAACTCACCAAGGACGGAATAAGGAACCAGTTTGACTAGGTTAACTAACCCAAATAACACCGCCATCGTCGCGACCAAGACCACTTTATCCAGTTTCAGTGGCAACATATAAATACTGGCAGGTCCGCCGCCCGCATGAATTGCGGTACTAGAAAAGCCACTCAATAAACTCCAGAACCACGCGCTCACTTTTCCCGCTGGTTTTTGCTTATTCTCGTCCACCAGCCAATATTGCCCACAGAATAGCAATGATAGGATGCCGATCAGCAACTTAAGGCCAGATTCCGGAGTGACACTCAAAAACAATCCAGCCAACATGACACCAAGAATCGCCCCTGGAAGCATCCGCTGAATTACTGAATAATCGGCATTTCGGTAATGATGTTTCACCGCAAACACATCCATCACACATAAAATCGGTAACAGAATCGCGGCAGCTTGTGTCGGTGCAATAGTCATCGCCATCAAGGGAACCGCGATAATACCCAATGCACCGCCTAACCCGCCTTTACCAATGCCATAAATTATCACGGTGGGAATCGCCGTGATATAAAACCATGGGTCAGTAACGAATAACACGAACCACTCCTTTACCAGCGATTACCTTTGCCTTTTTGATAAAGAGAAACGTCACTAGCCAAATCCTTTTTCAAGCAGATAATCACGGCTTTGTTTAATGTCGTTTAACGTCCCTGCAGAGTGTTTAGGATCTCGTTCTTGCTCAATAGTGATCCAGTCTGAATAACCGATCTGACTAAGCGCCGAATACACAGCAGCATAGTCGATTACCCCTTCGCCAATGGGACACATCACCCCTTGTGCGCAAGCTTGCCAAAAACCAACTTTATTTTGTATCACTTGAGTAAACACTGCCTGATTAATGTCTTTAAAATGAACGTACTCCAAGCGTGAAGCGTATTCAATTAAGCTTTGAGCCGGATCCATACCAGCGTAATGCAAATGCCCCGTATCCAAGCAAAGTCCCACCTCATGATGAGTAAGATCAGCCAGCATCCGATCAATTTCATCTCGGTATTCAATGTAGCCACCAGCATGAGGGTGAACGACAGGGCGAACACCATAATGCGCGGCAATGGTCGCGACCTCTCGAATCGTTTGCATCATTGTGCCCCAACGCTGCTCATCAAGTCTTGGCGCTTCATCGCTCAACCCCGCGCACGCACTGCGACGATCATTCACGCAATCAATCACCACAACTTTTTTGCTGCCAATACGTTTCAGCATCGAGCATAAGTCATGGGCTCTAGCCAATATGCTTTCTTTATGCTCAAAAGATGAAAGTGGCTCAAAGATAGTCCCCGCGCAAATTCTTAAACCACTCTCTACCATCGCGGCACTCACACGATCACCCTCAAGAGGCATGTAGCCGTAGGGGCCTAATTCCAGCCCTTGATACCCCGCCGATTTACCTTCCGTTATGACCGTAGTCCAAAGCGGGTTGTGCACATTAGTGGCCGATTCGACTCCCCAACAGCAGGGCGCACACGCGATAAAGTTATTCATGACTATCCTCCTTGTGATTGGTTGATACTGCTATTTAATCAGCGCGTTATTATCGCGCTTACACCCAATCAATATACTCCAAACCCCTCTTCCTTCGTTTTGCATTTATGCAAACCGCGTTTCTGCCAATGGCTATAACACCCCTCTCACTGCATCTTTTAGAATGGATTCATCACTCGAATTTAGTCGCTACTTTCAGCGCATACTGATACAGGATAAAACCATGGAACCTATCTATATTGTTGCAGCAAAACGAACGCCTATCGGCAGTTTCAACGGTGCCCTATCTCCGGTTCCCGCCCCTACATTAGGCGCTGCGGCTATTAAAGGTGCGCTAAGCCAATGTCATATCAACCCAACCCTGATTGACGAAGTCATCGTTGGTAATGTCCTTAGCGCTGGCATTGGCATGGGGCCCGGTCGTCAAGCGGCCATGCAAGCAGGTATTCCCGAAACGGTTCCGGCCTATACCCTCAATATGATTTGTGGCAGTGGCATGAAAACTGTCATGGATGCGGCCAGTCATATTAAAGCGGGGGATGCTGAAATTGTTGTGGCGTGTGGTATGGAAAGTATGTCACAAGCGCCATTTATACAGACTCATCAAGTCCGAGGCGGCGTTCGTATGGGCAGTATTTCTCTAGAAGATAGCATTATTACTGACGGCTTAACCGATGCCTTTAATCAATATCATATGGGCATGACTGCAGAAAACATCGCAGAGTCGCTATCTATCTCGCGTGAAGAGCAAGATGCGTTCGCCTTAAGTAGCCAGCTGAAAGCCGCAAACGCATTGGAAACTCATGGTTTCAGAACCGAAATCGAACCAATAGAGGTCTCGGTACGTCGTCAGCAATATACCGTTGAAATGGATGAGTATCCAAAGGCGAACACCACATCAGACAGCCTAGCTCGCTTGCGTCCTGCGTTTAAAAAAGAGGGAACCGTGACTGCAGGCAACGCGTCTGGCATTAACGACGGCGCCGCTGCCATCATTCTGGCTTCAAAATCAGCCGTGGAACGATATCAGTTACAGCCAATAGCGGAAATGGTTAGTTACGCTCAGGCAGGGTTGTCTCCCGACATGATGGGATTAGGACCGGTTCCGGCTATTGCTAATGCACTGGAAAAAACCACGTTATCACTGCAAGACATTGAAGTTTTTGAGCTCAATGAAGCCTTCGCCGCTCAAGCACTTGGTGTGGCTAAGCAATTAGCTGAACAGCACAATGTTGACCAAAACTGGCTCTTAGAACGCACCAACCATAATGGCGGAGCAATTGCTTTAGGTCACCCACTCGGTGCCTCCGGTATTCGGATTATTGTCAGCCTCGTTTATGAACTAGAACGTCAAAACAAAGATTATGGACTCGCATCCCTGTGTATTGGCGGAGGAATGGGGACAGCTGTCATCCTTAAGCGATGTGCGGCTTAGCCAAACGTAAACTAAAACTAAAACGTAAAGTAAAACTTAAAAAACAGAATCTAGAGTAGCCAAAAATAGTACTAACAACGTCTAGCACTAAGCCTCTTTATAAAGGCAAATGATGTATAAGGGTAAAGGATGAGAAAGAAAATCACAGGCAGCGATATTGCAGAAAAGCTACATGACGGCATGACTATCATGATTGGTGGTTTTATGGCGAATGGCGCACCAGAGGGTCTTATCGACTTGCTACTTGAGCACAATATTAAAGACATCACTCTTATCTCCACCGATACGGGTACGCAAACATCAGGGTCGGGTCGCTTAATTGCTGCCAAGCGTATTAAAAAACTCTTTGCCTCTCATATAGGGACAAACCCGGAAACAGGCAACCAAATGAACGCGGGCACATTAGACGTTGAACTCGTTCCTCAAGGGACGTTAGCGGAGCGTATTCGAGCTGGAGGCGCAGGATTAGGCGGAATCCTCACTCCTACTGGTTTGGGCACTATGGTTGCAGAAGGAAAGCAAGTCCTCAACATAGACGGCCAAGATTACTTGTTAGAAAAACCACTGCGTGCAGATCTCGCCTTTATTCGTGGTTCGCGTGTGGATGTAAAAGGCAACGTTTTCTACAACAAGACGACGCAAAATTTCAACCCGTTAATGGCAACCGCCGCTGATCTCGTTATTGTCGAAGCCGAATCTTTGGTGCCTCTTGGCGATATAGCACCGGAAAGTGTCCACACTCCAGGGCTTTATGTCGATTATGTTTATCACACGGAGGCAAAATAATGACAAATTTCCTCAAGACTCTGTCACTTTATCGTGATACTCCTATCGGCGAAAAAATTACCGATAAAGCCGCCATTCGCCGAAACATAGCCTGGCGTGTTGCACAAGAGTTGCACGATGGCGATGTGGTTAACCTAGGGATTGGTTTACCCTCGCTTGTCGCCAACGAAATTAGTAGCGATATTGAACTACTTCTTCAATCTGAGAATGGCTTATTGGGCATTGATGCTATTGCTAATGAACATAATCGCGACGCCGATTTAGTCAATGCCGGAGGTCAACCCATCACCGCGAGTATCGGTGCCAGTTATTTCGATAGTGCAGACTCTTTTACCATTATTCGTGGCGGGCATGTGGACGTCACCGTTTTGGGTGCGTTGCAGGTCGATGAGCAAGGGAACCTCGCTAACTGGATCATACCGGGAAAAATGGTCCCCGGTATGGGCGGCGCTATGGATTTAGTCGTCGGTGCAAAGAAAGTGATTGTGGCAATGGAGCACACCGCCAAAGGGAAGCATAAGCTACTACAAACCTGCTCCTTACCATTAACCGCACTCAACCAAGTCGATATGGTCGTCACGGAAATGGGCGTTATTGTTATCCACGATTCACAAATGATATTAACCGAAATAGCCCCCGGCTACACCCCAGAGGAAGTTCAGCAAGCTACAGAAGCCACATTAGTGATCCCCAAACCACTAACCATTATGCCGCAACCCATGCTGTAAATTATTACACGACAAACTGTTATGACGCTCCACGTCAGTATTGCCCATACATCCTGTGTGACACAGCGAGATGTGTGGGCTTTTTTGTTTGAGTCTACTTAACTGGCACGCCTCTGCTATTTCCCTATGTTAAATCAGGGAAATACTTTGCGACATCGACCACATCAATCTGCTCCGGTTTCAGGTATTTCTGTGCATAGACGAGATAAGCATTACTGCTTAATAGCAGCTTGAATGTTTCTATATCGATATGCTCATCCAGTGCCATTTTATACATGATATCAATCGCCACACTGATCGGCTTAGCCGTCTTATATGGACGATCGCTTGCCGTTAATGCCTCGAATATATCGGAGACGACCAGGATTCGCTCCGGTATCGACAACTCGTCGCCTTTGAGTTTTCTGGGGTATCCTGTCCCCTTCATCGTTTCATGGTGAGTAGAGGCATAACGCGGCACACGACTGAGTTCTTGAGGGAAAGGGATACTCTCCAAGATTTTTATGGTGCCTATCATGTGCTCATTAATCTTAAATCGGTCTTCTGCGGTTAAGGTGCCGCGTGTTATCGTTAAATTATACACTTCACCAAGATTGTATAAATGCTCAGGGACTATCATGTCTATCTGATGTTCAGGGTCAAACGAGATAGGCTGCTCACGTTTAATAATATGTTCTGGCTTATCAGACAGAAGTCTCTCTTCAAATGGAAGTGATGTACTCTCTCCCCTGTTGCTCTCCTCTGCCGGCGACAAACCCATCGTGTCATCAAAATGGCGAACCCAAACCGTTGACGCAATGTCCTTAATTCGCGCCACTTTTTCCTCGCTCATGAACTCGCCGCCGACGTTAGCATTAGCAACAAATTCAAAGTCTTGCTTAAGTTGCTGCTGAACTTCATACAACTCGGACTCTATTTGTTCGGTACTGTGTTCACCATTTAGTCGCTGTTGTAGCGATACTATTTCAGCATCACGCCAGAGCACTTCAAAACGGGTACGAATCTCATGAATACGATTGTAGTTAGCTTCAAGTTTGCTGCCTTTATCGACAATATGTTCGGGAGTAGTTATTTTTCCGCAGTCATGCAGCCATGCCGCAATTCTAAACTCGCGCTTTTCATCATCGTTGTTAAACCTGAACTGAGAAAATTGTTCAAGTTGAGATTTCTCTGCCGCGTCCGCCAACATCATGCCTAATTCAGGTACGCGGTGGCAATGTCCTCCGGTGTATGGTGACTTATCATCAATAGCTTGCGCGATTAGCTTAATGAAAGATTCGACAAACTCTTCTTGCGTCTTTTCATGTTGCTTTAGCTCTTTGGCCATATCTTTAATGGCAACCGATAAGTCCCACACTTCTTTTATCGGCGTTCTAACCACTGCCACCTCTTCATAACGCCTGTCCTGTATCTTCTCAGCTTCAACAATCAACTGCTTGATAGGTCGTACAATGGGTGCCCCAAACACCCACGCAAGCGGTAGCGTTAGACACATTAACAACAAGGTAATAAATATTGAGGTAATCACTCGAGATCGAACCGTCTCAAAGATCTCTCGCTCAGGAATGACGACCGCAAAGTATTCAGAATAGTGCTTGCCCGTTTCGATCTCTTTTAGATAAACATGCTTCTCTTCTCCATTTAACGTCATCGCGATAATGTCAGCGCTCAGAGTTGCAGACTGAACCATGTCATACAGCTCGGTATACGGCACTGTATTGTCGCTTTTATCACCCTGACTATGGAACCATTTACCCGCAAGGGCTGAACGCTGCGCTGGAGTGATATTATTTATCGCTAGGTTGAGGATCGGCACAAGGTCGGCAAGTTCACGGCTTAATACGATGTGAAAATCCATCGAGTACATTTCACCCAAGTCGATCAGATTTGAGTTAACTTTTAGGTCTGAATAAAACAGCCTATCCAAACCAAATGAAAGTACCGGCTTTGAATCAAGCACTGCAAAACACGCACCAGTTTCGACCGAATCAAACGCTGCATTCAGAGTTTCAAATTCTACTAGCTCAACACCGGGAAAGTCTTTTCTTAACGTGGGAATTATCGACCAACCGGCGATAATGGCGACCTTCTTTCCTTCTAATTGCGCATAATTAGAAATAATTTCGGTATCCATTTTGGTCACAACGGAAAAAGGTAATTCGTAGATTGGCTGTGTGTATACACCTTTTGCGTAATCAACAACACTTCCCTGCTGTTTCTGTGCTGATTGCAACGCATCTAAGTCACCTTGCACAAATTTATTAGCTAACTCTTTCCACGAGAACCCATTCACAAAATCAAATTCAAGGCCGGTGGTTTGTGAAATAAGTGCTATAACATCAACAGCATAACCATTGGGCTTACCCGCAACCGAATAATCCAAAGGCCCCCAATCATTTTGATTGGAGATCAAAACTGGACTCGCATTGGCGACAATCTCTTTTTGTCTATCAGTCAAGATAAGCTTAGGGCTTTCTGGAAACAGATCTTGCTCTGAGGGTGGTTTATTCGAAGCGATAATATTGCCTGATTTGGAGTAAACAAACGCTTCGACTTCGCTGTCTTCTCTTAACCCCAATGAAGAGGCAGAGATTTGGTCAGCTAACGAAGATAAAATGATATCAATACCAATTACCTTTTGGCTGTTATTACCGTTTTTTGAGTGGAATGCCAAAGAGTAAGTTTGTCCCGTCACCTGCAGATGATGAAATAAATATGGATCCGTTTTACTCACCGCATCGTACTTGGCTTCGATGTACCATGGTCGAGTGGTAGGATAATAGTTACTGCTCACGAGCGTTTCCGCTCTCAAATTGAAGGCCTCATCAAAATAAGCCGTTTTTCTCGTTCGTTTGCTGTCTATATCTCGCACTGTAATGACAACCCAACGATCACTTGCTTTTGCACCAAGCCTTTTCCTAACATCAGGCGAAGACTCTAGATTAATTATTTGGTAAAAGTCATCATTTTCTGAACCAACATAAATGCTGTAAAACAAGTCGTTATCTTTTACCGCCTCAGACAAAATCGCCCTCACCTCTTGTTCAGATAAATGATGACTGATTGAGCGACTAATTTTTGAGAGAAGTTGTATGGTATTGGTTGCGTCAGCGTCTACTTTGCCGATCACTTCATTCAATTGCTGAGAGACAATTGTAAGGTTAGACAACGTCTGTTCCGTCGCCATTTTTTTACTAAAATAATATTGCAAAGAAACCGCTACTATCGCGGTCAGGATTGTCGCAACGACAAACATTCCTACCACCGTGACCCGGAATGAAACCTTGGTATTATTCATTATTACTCTATCCTTGAGCCGCCTTCATTGATGGCTCTGCCTGACAATCAGTTTTTTGGAAAAATCCATATTTCCAAAATTACTTTTGAAGATTAGCAGGTTAGCGATAAATTGCTTTTGCAACGCAAACTAAACTTAAGTTTAACGACCTGTAAGCTATTTATTTATATGAAGTTGTGCGGTCCATCTCAAAACAGCGGTTTTACTGTTCGCAGAGATTTCTTAATGAGGACGCGATTAAAGGCCAGTGAGCATATCAAAGAAGCGTTGTCTGGAGGCCGGCGTATTGTCGCGATGAGTCTGGTACTCTACGTGCTTATCGGCATGCGCTGACGGTGATAGTTTGATACTCCACAGTGCGTTAAGTTGATTAGGTACAATCGAATATCGGACATCGATGATACGCAACTCATCGGTGGGGTCTTGCGCTAAATAACCATTGGAAAACCATCGGAAGCGTTCAATGTCTATCGCTTGCTGCGAACGCAGATCGAGCCAAGGAAAGTCTTTATTAATATTGAGCTTGCTGATGGATTCTCCGGGATAGGTTTTTACCGATGCGCCTACCCTCACCGCATCAATATGGTAGTTGCCCTCGACTTCATAAACCACTTTCCAAAGCAATATGTTAGCGAAGCTCGGCTTAGCCTCCAGCTGAACGGGAAAGTGTTGCCGTTCTTTAGCCAATTGCCATCCGGCAGCCTCAGCCCTATCCCTTTGTATCATTCCTAACGTCGGATAGATCAGCGCCCATAGAAACGCAATACGAGCTAACCACGGCTGTCGCTTTAGGGTGGCAAATACCAGCAATATCAATATGGGCAGTGTGAATACGGGATCAATGACAGAGACTGTATTCCAAGCATAACGCTCATTGGTTAACGGCCAAAATAGCTGGGTGCCATAAGTGGTACAGGCATCCAGCAACGCATGAGTGCTATAGCCTAAACCGCAATAAAGCCAACTCTGTTTGAACGACAGCCCGCGATTTTTTGCTATCAAACGATGCAAAAAAAGCGCACAAATTAAACTTCCAATCGGGATAAAAAACAGCGAATGCGTAAATTGTCGGTGAAACTCTAAAAACAGTAAAGGATCACTCTGTGAGCGAATAAGCACATCCAAATCCGGCGCCATTCCGGCAAGTAGCCCTAAAGCCCCAGCGACGACTAAGTGTTGTTTTTTGCTCACCGATTGGGGCAAAGAGGCGCCCAGTAAACCCTGCGTTAATGGATCCATAGTTAACTCATTGATAGCATAAAACTGAATCGAACACGATACATTCAGCTATAGCACTAAACGACCTTTAACAATGAGATATTTGCCCAATTTTGCGTGTAAACACGTCATAAGCACACGGTAAAGTGATTTGAAAGCACCCGTTTGTTGCGCTTCCTGAATGACGTTCTTCAAATCATCTTGTCATAAGAAACCAGCTAAAAACCACTTTACTTGCGATTTTTACTGCCAATTACCATCTCATAGCCATTGCAACTGGATTATTTTGGAAGGTCAAGTTAGGTGTGTCCTTCTCAGGTTAGGTTTTTGCTTCCAAATAAACACAGACTGGTTCGAACCAATGAATTAGTAATCGCTATTTTAATAGCAATAGATGCTATACAGACGCTCAACCTTACCACAGCTTCAATATCACCACAGGTCATTATGTGATATACATCACATAAACCAGCGGGCGTTATTTCATCAAACCAAGAATAAACTTATCATTCGCAACATTGGTACGTACCAATTGGTTTTTTGGCTAGCAATGTCGATTTGTAGGCTAGCTATGTTTACACATAGACTTTGTAAGAAATGAAAGTGCCGCCTGCAGGCTTTCTACAAATAGGGAAATTGATGACAAGACCAAAATGTAGCGGTGATTGCTATCACGACTTACGAGAACATTGACAATAAGCTCAATAAAACAACATTTTAACTTAGTATAGAGACCCCATATTATGGAATATTTTGACAAACTACATAATCAACTATCTTTGCTAGAAGAAAAGAACAAAGCAGCGCTTACCAAAGCAATTGAACAGTTCTCTAAAGCTATTGTTAACGACAAAATGATTCAGGTGCTAGGTACTGGTCACTCACATATGGTCGGGCTAGAAGGCTTCATCCGTGCTGGCGGTCTAGGCAACATTAACGCCATACTAGATTCAACGGTACTAACGAGTGACGGAGCGCTTCGTGGCTCAGAACTTGAAAAACTTAGTGGCCTTGCGGATGTTTTATGGAATGACCAAAACATCGCGCCAGGTGATGTTGTTGTTGTTATCTCAAACTCGGGTCGAAACGCTTTGCCAATCGAGTTTGCTCAGCGAGCAAAAAAGGAAGGCCATACTGTTATCGCAATCACTTCACTTGAACAATCTTCACTTTACCCTAGCCGCCACCACTCTAAATTAAAGTTGATGGATATCGCGGATATCGTACTGGATAACCTTGTTCCTGCAGGAGATGGTTTGTGTCTTGTCAATAACAAAATCACTGGCGCGTTCTCCAGCATCTCTGGTATGGCGTTGATGAACGTTATTTGTGTCGAGGCTCAGAAGCAAGCGCTTGAAGCAGGTGTCACACCACTCATCTTCACTAGTCAAAACGTCGATGGTTTTGATAATGATTATATTTATAACCATTTTGATGGAAGACTGAAGTGCAAATAGGCATGTTTATGGTACTGGGCTAATAAATACTCAACCCAATGTACAAACGATCTTTGAGAACGTTGAATGGCATCAGATAATCATCTCATGACTTAAGTCTTATTGATCGTTAGTATATTGTTAGACAGCTTAACTTAGTGAAGGAACCAATAGTGTATCTTTATCAAACTATTGCCGAAAAAATCCATAAGATGATTCAGACTCGAGAAGTCAACATGAAGCTTCCCGATGAACGCACCTTAGCTGAACAGTTTTCTGTTAGTCGCTCCACTATACGTAAAGCCATTTTCGAACTTAAAGATCGAGGTTTGTTACGAGTGACTCAAGGAGATGGTATTTATGTAAAAGATGGCGACCTGGTCCAAGACTTAGGATCCGGTTTCTATAGCCTAACCAATGATATGAAAGACATAGGCAGAACAGTTGAAACCACTGTGATTGACAGACAAGAAGTGTCTGTTGCTGATATGCCGAGTTTAAGTGACTTTAGCAGCTCAAAGGTCTACAAGATTTTACGCACACGAACCATTGATGGGGATCGTGGGATCTACGAGTTAAACTATCTTGATTCAGACAAACTTCCAAACCTATTGGATAAGGTTTCTGATAATGAATCTTTATACAATATCATTAATCAAGATTATGGTATTTACTTTGATGAAGGCCACGAACTTCTATCTGTTGTCATCGGCAATGAGGTAGCAGAACAAATTCTCGCTTTACCTGCAAACTCTCCTCTCGTACGGGTTGAAAGATGTGTCTACTTAAAAAACCAGCTATTTGAAAAATCTATTTCTTACATCAAACCAAATTTTTTCTCTTGGCGATATGAACTTAAAGGTAAAAAACCTCTTTTTTAGTCCGACGCAAATAGTATCGTGGTTCATTGAATTTAGCCTCTCCTTTGGAGGCTTATTTTAAGTCACGCACTCAACTTTCCTTCGCTCAAACCGATTCTCACTAAGCGCGATCTCTTCTCTTCCAATAACCGAGCAAAAAAGCAAATACCTTAAAAAGCAATAAAGGATCGGGCTCATTTAATGCCTTTTGTGTCTGTCCTTTTACTCTGTTGTTCTATTGACTCACCACTCTTGCAAAGCCCCCCACTAGCACACATACGTCATTATTTTTAACCCACGTCCTTTTTTAACGAGACATTAACAAATACTCTCCTAGCATCTATATGCACATCTATACATAAGGAGACTATTGTGAACGTGCTTATTGATACCGATGTTGATTTTGATGATTACATGGCAATGCTATACCTTCTGCACCATCCCGATATTTCTGTCGCAGGGATATCTATAACCGGTACTGGAGATGTTCATCTCACACGTGGCATAGACAACGTAAAAAATATGCTCACATTAACCGGAAACCCAGAACACTTAACTATTCCTGTTTGTCGTGGTTTCAACGCTCCACTACGATACAGCAACACTTTTCCTGGAGAAGAGAGAGAAGCCGCTGACAATCATTACGATAGTCCCTTCCCGTCATCAAATCCAAACAAGTCGGTGTACGATGCTATTGAGTTTCTTACGGACTTTATGTTGGAAACACAGGAACCTGTGACGCTTCTTTGTATTGGAGGGGGCACTACTTGGGGTCACATGTTCGAAAAAGCAAAAAGGAACGCTGCCTTAGCTGACGCGTTAAAAACCAAACTAACACGAATCGTGATGATGGGAGGAAACTTAACTGATGAGTTCGTGGAGCCGGGCGCAACAGGTAATATCCAACCTACGTTAGGAGAGCACCCTTGTTATAGTAACAAAGTTGCTGAGTGGAATATCTTTATTGACCCCCTTGGTGCTCAAATTATCTTCGAAAGTGATATTGAGATTGTTCTGGTTGCTCTCAATGCCACGCAGCAGGTTCCAGTTACCCAGTCCTTCGTTAACGCACTGGCTTCAATAAAAACCCCGAGCGCACAATTCCTCACTAGTGTTTTATCCAGCCCTACTATTCAACCTGGTATTGGCCACTACCTCGACTTCTGGGATCCACTCGCAGCCAGTGTCATTACCAATCCTGAACTCATCCACTCACGGACCTTCCCTATTCGCGTAGAACAATCACTAAACGAAGAAAATGATAAGTCGGGTCAAATACTGGTTGATCACGACCAAGGCTCGCCGGTGAAAGTTGCACTTTCAGCCAACGCTACTCTGACCTATGAAAATTATCTAAAAATAATATCACGTGACAACGTCACGATATAACTAAAAAAATAACAACGTCACATCACTAGGAAAGTAATATGAGATTTATCACATCAACACTCCGATCAATAGCACTAATCCTATCAGGATTTCTACTACTCTTGGCAACAGCGACCGCGGATACTCCGGCTTGGGACAACGCTGTCAACACTCCTCCCGCTGACTGGACGGGTCCTGTATTTGAACTTAGCGATCAATATCCAACGCAACTCCCAGCAAAGTGCACCAAACAGTCTTGTCCATGGCTATTTATAGATCTACCAATGAAAGCTAACCTCAATGCGACTAGCAGCCCTGACTGGTCACAGGATCCTGTTTATAACGAATATATCACTAGCATCTTAGATTACATCCGCCAAGGGCAAAGCGCTGATCTTAACAATAAACAAGGCCTTCAGGTCAACCTAGATGGTGAAACGAGGTGGTTTCATATCCCATGGATGGCCTATGCACAAAAAACTGGCCGTGAATTTGTTCACGGGCTTACCAATGAACGTACCGCTCACTTAAGTGATTTTTACGGTAATGTGAACAATGAAACAAACGACAAGCGAGGGTTTGAAACTTGGGCGGTGGGCATGTACAACGATATTGGTGCCTACACAGTCGGCCAAAGTTTTAATAACCAAGGTAAACCAGTTCTAGAAACTGTGAATGGCATCACCTCAACCAAAGGCATGCCATTTAAAGAAGGTACCGTTGTGGTTAAGTTTTTGTTTTCTACAGTAACGCCTAACGATGTACCCTATCTTAATAACTCACCTAAATGGCAAGCTAATCGCCATGTAGAAAGCGAAGGCGAGTTTCTCCAGTGCCAACGAAAAGTCCGCGACGTCTACCTAGTACAAGTTGATGTTGCTGTCGTTGACACTCGTTCACCTTCACGTTGGGTTTATGGCACGTTCGCATACATTGATGATGGTGGAAAAACCGTCTGGGACAACCTTAAACCCGTCGGTTTGCAATGGGGAATGGATCCTTGGACGTTTCCTGCCGTACCTAAATCAGAATCGATTCCCGCTCAGCAAAGTGTTTTGAACACTGAAATAAAACCCTATGAGCATTTTGGCTGCCAAAGCCGCCTTGCAGGACCGGTAGATAACAAACAAAGCTCGTGTTTATCCTGCCATGCTGGCGCGTACGCCAATCCGGATGATGCGAATCCAACAATGGGCGTCACCATTCCACCGATATTTGGCTTTGATGGTCTATGTGAACAATACAGCCAAGAAAACGTCAATTACTTTCAAACCACTCAATTTCCTCAAGCCTACAGTGGCGGTAATTATGTCAACTTGCTCAATCTAGACACCTCTCTTCAAATGCAGATAGCCGTACAGGAGCATGCTAAGTTTGCCGCAGACGCTCCACTCGAGTGTGAGGAGTAAAAAATGATTAAGTTTCAATATGGATTGGTGGCATTATTACTCTCATCCCACCAGCTAGAGGCGCAAACGCAAGAAGAGCTGTATGGACACTTAGAGCCCGAGCTTTCGGGCCACCTTCTGGCAGAAGTTCCTTCTCAACCATTTGCCGCGTCAGGCGTGGTTAAGCGTCCCTTTTTTGACTATTTCAATTGGCAAAACTTCATCGCGCTTATGTGGCCCTCTCATGTAAAAAGTCATGGTGAGGCTTTTGAGCCCGACAATCAAAAAGTGTTTGGACAATATAATGATGACCGCCTCCCGGTCTGGCTGGGTTGGAAGTCAGCATTTGATCTTTTCCCTCAAGATGGTTCAAAGCCCGTTGAATGGGTTGCCAACGGAACATCGGCAATCTGCAAAAACGATGGCTACAAAGGTAAGCCAGCGCTCGTTTCTGGTTCAAAGTTTAGTACGGTTGCAGACGAATTAGATCAAGCTTTTAGCGGACCATTGGTTGACCAAACCGGTCTATTTACTCGCTATGAGGTAAGAACAAATAGAGTCGAGTATGATTTTATTCGCGATAAGGGTTATTACAATCGCTCAAATTGGCCTGACGATGGTGTGATTACCCTTCCCAGTGGAAATGGCACTACAGAAGTTGGTGTCATTGAAGTAAAAGCCGCGTGGAGAGATTTAAGTAAAGTAGACCCTAAGTTTCACTCACGGTTTTTTAACTTAAAGAACGCTATTGTCTCAGTACCTGGTACGTGTGACGACAGCGAAAATGCCATGATGAAATGCGACTGCTCAACAACCACGGTTGGGTTAGTTGGATTTCACATTGCACAGAAAACACCAGACTTTCCTCAATGGGTGTGGGGCACTTTCGAACAAGTGGACAACCTTGGCGAAGACGCTTCAACACCATCAACAATGGTTCCTTCCTATTATGACCCTACGCTATATCAAAGAGAGTCAACCGTACTAAGGGCTAATCCCGCCAAGCACCCGGGGTCAAGCAGGGTACCAGAGCCTGGAGATTTCGCCGACACAACACCAATAAATGTGGTGCGTTTAAGCCAGATACCCGACACCCCGCAAAGAGAAAACCCAGAAGCACTGGGATACTCCACCACCGATATGAACCAGCGATATCGTGCCGCCTTAAAGGGTACTGTCTGGCAATACTATCAATTGATTGGGTCTCAATGGCCACAGTTGCCTTCTGCTTCACCGAAAAGCCCAACAGATGGCGACTTTGGGTGCGAAGATGGCACCGCTATGCAGGCTGGGGGAATGCCATTCCCAGAGTGCTTACTGGCTAACGTCACCATGGAAACCTACCACCAATATGATAGTTGTATGAACTGTCACCAAGGCGCGCAACGTGCTGGAGCGGACTTCAGTTGGATCTTAGCGACCCGCGCATACGATGATAGCAACGAGAAAGGAAAAGACAATGAAACAAAAAAATGATTCCACGCCGAATCCGCTGACACAAGCACAAGACTTTAAGTTTACTGAAAAAGTCATCGTCCCACTCAATATACATGGGCAAGGTGTGGTGCTCATATCGAAACAAAAAGACTGTGATCTGACTTATCTCGATCTTTGCTTAGGTTCAGAGCACCGCGCGGTAAAGCTCTCTATTACGAATCAGTCAACCACTCTATATGGCCTGACTGGACAAGGAGATTGGAGTCCGCTTGTATCCAGTGATGATTCCCTAGATCAAGATCCACTTTGCCAATATTGGTTGAGTATTGACAGTAACAATGCGGTGATTCGCTATGGGAAAGGCGAGATTCGTGGTAACACCGTTATTTTGGAGTACGGCTTGGAAAACCATCAACACTACTTAAAACCAGACGATGTAGGAAATGAAACGCAAAGCTGGCTAAAGCTCGTCCAGAGCGTCGATATTCTTGCCTCTGACAACCGGCTAGATTCAAGTGTACTCAATGATCCTGTGACGATTGACCCTCCATTATTTGTTGCTTCCATTGATACCATAAGTATGGACGACATCGCTTTTCATCAAAAAACCGTTATCGATAACCTCCCCCTCGCTTGTCAGCAACTTTACTCGAATATCGCAGGTAAGCAGTTTACGCTCAACACAGAGGCATTTCCTCAGTTTGAACAAGCGATTAACGAAAGTATTCTTGACAAAAATGGCTGGTGTTATAAGACATTACTGAATAAAATCGATGAGTTTGGTGATGATAACCCCAATGAAACCTACCTTCGAATCACAATGGGCGTCAATCAAGGGAACTCTCCAGGGATACCTTTTGTTATGGAGATCTGGCCCAGCGAACATGGCTCACCCATTCACAACCACGGTGACGCGAATGCCATCATTAGAGTGCTTTCAGGAGAGATCACCGTCAACTTATTTTCAATGCTATCGAAATTTCATAGTAAGCCATTCGCCACTCAGACTTTTAAAGAAGGGGAAATTACGTGGATATCTCCAGGCCTTAATCAAACCCATCAACTGAGAAATATCGCACCATCAGGGCAAGCGTGCATTACCATACAGTGCTATCAATACAGTACGGCTAACACTCAACACTATGAGTATTTTGATTATCTTGAACCAAATGGTGAAATCGAACAATTTACTCCCAATAGTGACATGGGATTTTTAGAGTTTAAGTCGTTAATGTGGCAAGAATGGCGACAACGACACGGCGCTTAACATACAATGTCAGTGATACATTAATGTGTCACTGACATCTTCGTGTAACTCAAAAAAAAACTTATAAGAGAACAGGTTAACTATACGGAAATGTGTACCCTGTAGTGGTCGAAATTACCTTGAAATTCTTTCACTGTACTACCAGCTAAGCAAACACCTCTTATTTAGTGCTGCTTCATAAACGCCACCGCTAAACCTGAAGAGATAAATGTTAATCCTGCCCCTACGTTTAGAGCTGATACCAATTTAGGTTTGCGCCTAAACCAATGAGATAACTGCGATGCGAAAACACCCATCAAGCTAAAACCAATCGCGGTAAGTAATGCGAACCAAACGCCATAACCAACCATTTGAACAGTGACCGAGCCTAACGCTGGATTGACGAACTGGGGGACAAAAGCGAGAACAAACATACCTGGTTTTGGGTTGAGGGCTGCTGATAAAAAGCCTGTCGAGAAAATCGCTTTTATTGATTGTTTTTTCGCCGGCTCCAAAGAGAATAAACTGCGGGTACGCAGTACCTTTATCCCTAACCAAATCAAATACGCTGCGCCCGCAATCTTAACGACATAGAACGCCAATTCTGAGGTTTGAATAAGTAAGGTAAGACCAAACGTTGCCGCAATAACATGAAAAAGGATCCCCGCGCCAGACGACAACCCCGAGACTATCGCCGCCACCCTACCTTGACTTAAACCCCGCCCAACGGCCAGCAAATTATCAGGCCCCGGTGAAATAACCAGCAAAAGACAAGCCACTGTATAGGGCAGAAAAACTTCAATTGGAAACATGTCACCTCCTTGTTACGTCTATTCAAGTGCTAACGTCGTATCCACACAACTCGAACTATCGGTATGCACATACTTCCCGTGAGCATCGATTGCTCTGTCACTATGACACTTGTGAAATCAGAGAGCTACCTGCTCCTTTTGTATTTGAGTACATACGCTTTACTTCACAGGAACTGTCATCATGTTTATGAAACAACCCATAAGTCACGGCTCTTTGGTTTTCATAAACAGCTAGAGTCCTTACCCTCCAGCTTCCAAGGAGGATTTAGTCTATTTTCGCCAGCCCAATATAGCTTAATTTTGTTGCCTGATGGGTCACTTAACGCCGCTTCTCTCCAAAGATAAGTCTGCATCGTTGGATCTTGAGAAAAATTGATACCCTTCGATTTTAGGTGCTCAACTAACTGATCAAGATCTTCATGCTCAAAATAAACGACACCACGACAATCTAAACCTTTCTTTTCAGTATCTAGATAGATTGAAAAAGTCGCATCACCATCTGGAAATGAAAAACGCGCGTAATAGTCGTTCCCAACAATTTGGGTCAACCCAAGTGTCGTATAGAATTTGACTGCCGACTCAATATCATGAACAGCCAAGGTTATTTGATTTAAGTTCATCTACTTTCCTTGTTTACGCCTCTATTTCAGCGTAAATATCCAACCATGGAATATAAAATACCAACTATTGGCCGTTATTCTTAAATGCACTTTTTAACGCATTACCTATTACACTAGAACCAAGCCTTTTGACCTGTCACATAGGCTGCTACAAACTCTAAAATTGAACCTTTCATTTAGATTTCAGCAGTAATGCATTAATTACAAAGATTTACCATGAAGCACACAACCTAAAAACTGCTCCCCCACACTTTTGCGACACATTCAACGTTATGCATAAAATCTAGAATTAATCTAAAGCCTAAGTAAGCTGCCGCTAACCTGAGTAATCGAGTTGTATTGCATTTTCAATACGATTGCATTGAGATCTGCATAGGTTGAAGTATCTGTTTTAATCGCCGAGGCTTTGACATCACCTCGCAATAACCTTAGCTCCAAGTTCGCACGTTTTAATACTTTCTACTGTACTTTCGCTTCAAAATTACTCTTCTGAATTTCTGAATATTGCCAACTTATGAGCGATTACTTGCCGTCGGTAAACCTAAACAGTATCAAGAGTTGCCTGTATGAGAAAGATGGTTGTGATTCTCAATTCTATGCTTAGAGACGGTGTTATATGGGACGAAAACTGCGCCAAAAATCAACTATTGACGCCATAGTCTCTTGTTAGTCCACATCACTTAACGCGTAACTTGAGCTAATAATGCTCCAGGCCAACCCCTGGCCAAGGATAGGGTATATAGCGTATTTTCTGCCGTTCGCCAGCTGCCATTCTGTGCCGCCTGCTTATCCCAAGCAAACATAAAGTATGTAAAAGTACTCACCACGCTAATGACACCAGTAAATGTCCAACTCCGATCCGTTATTTTGAATGCACCAACGGCTGACTTTTGGGTATATCGACCAATAGAAAATTCCGTCAACATCACGCTAAATCCGATGAAAATAACAAAAGCAAAGTAGATAAGAACAAACGCCCCACCCCCACTTTCACCAGCGGTATACGGGAATTTCCAAATATTCCCAAGTCCGACCGCGGAACCGACGGCGGCCATAACAAAGCCAAGCTTTGATCCCCATGTATCTCTTGATTGTGAAAGGTGACTTGCCACAACATCTCCGAAAGTAATGTTAAAAAATAGATGAATTTGATTGTGTTTCTGAGCAGTAATGAAAGCGACGCGTTGTGTGATCACGCGTCACTAGAAAAAGCGCTGCGTATAGTAGGAGGAGAGTGTGGCAAACGAAACCGTAGAATTACGGTATTAACATCAAAAAGTGCGAAAGGGACGCACTCATTCAATGCCAAGATATTTTCATCGCTCGGAAAACGGCAACTGCGGCTCAAAAAAAAGCAGTCGCCGGAGCGACTGCTTGATAACGACCAATTTAACGTTACATCGTAGGAAAATTGAAGCGACTAGCGTGCTCTTCCAAACGCACGCTGGCAGGCCATCGGCTTGTCACAGTTTTCATGCGTGTATAAAAACGAACACCGTCGCCACCGTGCATATTTAGCGGTCCAAAGATAGAGCGCTTCCATCCGCCAAAACTGTGAAACGCCATGGGTACGGGCAGTGGCACATTCACGCCAACCATCCCGGCAAGCACTTCTTCTTCAAACTGACGAGCGGTTTCACCGTCGCGAGTAAAAATCGCCGTGCCGTTACCGTACTCATGCTGATTAATCAATTCCAGTCCGGTGGCGTAATTGGGCACACGGACGATGGCGAGTACCGGACCAAAGATTTCTTCTTGGTAAATGGTCATCCCTGGCGTGACATGATCAAACAATGTCGGTCCCACAAAATAACCTTGCTCGTAGCCTGAGATTGTCAAATCTCTCCCATCAACCAACAAAGACGCGCCTTGCTCAACCCCATTTGTGACAAGGTCACAAATCTTTTGTTTATGCGGCGCAGAAATCACCGGCCCCATGTCATTTTCTTTACCTTCAACAATACCCGGCCCCACTTGCATCGTTGCTATTTGGGTTCGTAATTTATCAATTAAGCGATCCGCGGTTTCATCTCCCACCGCGACCACCACCGATAACGCCATACACCGTTCTCCCGCCGCGCCGTAAGCCGCGCCCATAATGGCATTAGAGGCCATATCTAAATCCGCATCGGGCATCACTAAGCAATGATTCTTGGCACCGCCTAATGCTTGGCATCGTTTGCCGTGCGCAGAAGCCGTTGCATAAATGTATTCTGCTATGGGCGTTGAGCCAACAAAACTCACCGCTTGAACACGTTCATCCGTCAGCAGAACATCCACTGCTTCCTTATCCCCTTGAACCACGTTGAATACACCGTCAGGTAAACCCGCTTGCTTAAGCAAGAGCGCTAGCTCGACTGCCAGAGAAGGATCCTTCTCTGACGGTTTTAATACAAACGTGTTACCCGTCGCCAACGCAATCGGAAACATCCACATTGGAACCATTGCCGGGAAATTAAACGGGGTAATACCAACGCAAACCCCTAAAGGTTGCATGAGTGAGTGGCTATCCACCCCTGTCCCCACATTAGAAGAGTGTTCGCCTTTTTGTAAATGCGGAATGCCACATGCAAACTCCACCACTTCAAGCCCACGCGCTAGCTCTCCAATGGCATCCGAATACACCTTTCCATGTTCACTAGAAATCAAACGAGCCAAGCGCTCTAGGTTCTCTTCCACTAACGCTTTAAAGGCAAATAATACTCGGGCCCGTTTTAGTGGCGAGGTTTTCGCCCAGTCGGCATAAGCATGTTGAGCGGCTGCAATCGCGTGTTGGGTTTGCGCCTCATCGCTCAGTCTAACCTGCTTAGTCTGCTGCCCTGTCGCGGGGTCAAAAATGGGAGAGATACGGTTAGACTGCGGTTCACCAACAGCATCATGAACTGCACCATTAATAAAGTTAAATACGGTTTCCATAACTGCGTTCCTTAATTTGATACCAATGTAGTGGATTCTGTTTGTAAAAGGCTCTGCACTGAATTTGAATTCGGCTCGTTCAATTGGCGCTCACGCCATGCAGTAATTAATCGTTGGTAGTTGGTTTTTACTTGAGCGACGAACTCATCATCCCCTATCTCATTCGACAACCATAAGCTAGACGGTAGACCAAAGAGAGTGCGCCCCACTGCAAAACCTTTAACAAGCGAGCAATCTGCCGCTGCGTTAAAACCCGCTTTTACCTCATCGATCGGCGCATCTAAACCGAGAATCAACACTCCTCGACAATAAGGATCATTTTCATGGACGATTCGTTCTACGCAACGCCACGAAGAAGGTGACAATGGTGGCAATTTCCACCAATCGGGTTTGACATCGATTGCATAGAATTGCTGCAATAACGCAACATAAAACCCATCATTTGCTTCACAGCCTTTCGGTAAGATAACTTCAAGAAGCAGTTCATGCCCAGACTGACAGCAAGCTTGGTACACCTCTTTAACCGTCTTTTCCTGTGCATGACGAAGCGTCGGCTCGTCATCTGGATGACAAAAGACCAGGCATTTCACCACATGTTCCAAGGGCCATGAAAGGAGTTGTGAACCAATATTCCCATGCTCAAGTTGCAGCGGTCGAGAGCCCGGAAGTTCAATGGGCCGACCTATCCACACCCCTGTTCCTGTCGCCGCATTCAGAACCGATTGACCGAATCGGCTGTCGCAAAGCACACCCGACTGCTCGGCTAGCCCTTCCTCAGCAGAGACCTCTTGTGACGCACGGTAGATCAACGCTTTTAGCGGGGCGATTTGAGACCGATCTGCCCCCGTATCTAGAACCATTTGTTCAAATTGACTGCGATGATCAAAAGCCAGAACACATAAATCGTCCCAGTGTTTTTTTCGAGTCGTGACACGATGTAAGTGGTTTAAATGCTGGTCTTGATCAGGACGCGGTACGCTTGATGCCCTGAGTAAGTAGTTGTCGAGCTCCTCTTTCGTTGGCATCGCTGGCGCGCAACCATGTCGAGATACCACCAAAGCGCCACAGGCGTTGGCATAACGACAAGCGTGCTCCCAGCCTTCATTATTGAGATAACCACGCAGCAGCCCGGACATAAACGCGTCGCCTGCGCCTAAAACGTTAAGGACATCAACACGCACCCCTTCAATCGTGATACCGTCATCAAGGCACTCAGGTATTTCGTTTGTAAACACAGAGCATCCTAATGCACCTCGTTTACATACAAGATCAGCCTGACTCACACGCCGCACTGTACGCAGCGCCTCCACCGTGTCCGTTGATCCGCCCGCGATATGAAACTCTTCTTCCGTACCAACAATCACATCGAAAAGACCCAGCACGTGCTGCAACTGTTGTGTTACTTCATCGGATCCAATAAAGCGCGTTTCTCCGTCGCCTAATGCGGTTAAACCCCATAATACCGGACGATAATCAATATCGAGCACTGTCTTAACATCATGTTTTTTTGCATAGTTTAAGGCAAGCAGTACCGCATCACGCGTTCGTGGGTGGGATAAATGTGTCCCGGTAATGGCTAAACATCGTGCCGAGGCAATATAGGATTCAGAAATATCGTCCACACTGATCGCCATATCCGCACAGTTATCTCGATAAAACACCAACGGAAACGTCTCTTCGTCCTTAATCCCCAGCAACACTAATGCCGTTAACCGCTCTTTATCAGTAATTAGGTGGCTTGTATCAACGCCGACAGATTGCAATTCTTGGCGTACAAATCGTCCCATATGTTCATCACCCACTCGAGCGAGCATGGAAGACTTTAGCCCTTGCCTAGCCGTGCCAAACGCAACGTTGCCAGACGAACCACCTAAGTATTTTGCAAATGTACTCATTGATTCTAACGGCGAGCCTATTTGCTCCCCATACAGATCAACCGCGACTCTACCCAAACAAATTAAATCCAGCGTTTTATCTTCCAACTTCATATTTCTATTCCCTACGACTAAGCGTTCATTTCACTCACTGCGCTTTAGCGGTTCCAATAGCAACAACAGTGTGTGCTGTTTTACCAACTGAAAAGATGATCAATCAAACAAAATGAAATTAGGTTAATGAAGAGAACGATCATTCTGTTTTACTCTTTATATGAAATGTACATTCTAAAATCAAAGTAAAACGAAATATTTAATCCAAATGAGTGATCACGGTTACATTACCGGCTTGTTATTAGACTTTAGTCTTACGCTAAAAAATGAAAAAATAGAAAAAATTTTCCAACTCTTTTTTCATCGAATTATTTTTGTAACCCAAATTCTTTAGCCAATCTAAATCAATAACTTAGAGATAAAAACAGAAACAACCTTGATATTTTATCTTTATTTATCATCAAGTTATAAAACTGCGACATATCACAAAAATTAACACCTACAAGATCTATGTAACAATTATAACAATTGTGCTCACTATCTAATGGCAAAAATAATTTTCTATCTATATAGTTATCAGTGAAATAAATGAAAAATATTTATCATTTAAAATACACAATAAATATCACCCTTTAATGGAATAAAAAGACCCAATTTATAATGCCTATTCATTAATCGTCGACATTACATTGTGAAACGTCCCGTGATAGGCAGTAAAAGTGATAACAACAAGGAGACAGTCAATGTCATCAAAAATGAACACTCTTTTTCAATGTGTAACCCGCTTCTCGCATAAGATTGCTTGCTATCAAGAGACCACTAAACGAGTGGTAAAAACGGGCCTCGTTGCTATTGGTTTAATGAGCCTTGTCGCGTGTGGCGGAGAAGAGAGCAAAAGCGATGTTGTGACAATTGGCGTCGCCATTCCTAACTTTGACGATACTTTCTTAGTCAATATGAAAGACTCAATGACCGCCTATGCAGAGAAGCAAGACAATATTGAACTCATCTTTGTCGATGCTAAAGAAGATACGGTTAAGCAGCTCGGTCAGGTACAAAACTTCATCATCCAACAAGTCGACGGCATTATTTTAGTGCCGGTAAATACCGATGCAACGCAACCGATGACAGACAAAATATTGGATGCAGGGATCGAATTGGTTTACCTCAACCGACGCCCTTCTTACCTTCCAGAAGGAGTGGCTTACGTCGGCTCTGAAGAGCTGCAATTTGGTAAAGAACAAGCGAAGTACGTCGCCAATAAAAGTGATGGTGGCAACATCGGTATTTTGATGGGCATGATGACCATTGAAGCCGCGATCCTTCGAACTGAAGGTGTCGAAGATTATTTCCAAGACAAACCTGACTTCAACATCATTCGTAAGCAAACCGCGTTATGGCAGCGCTCGCAAGCCATGGTCGTGATGGAAAACTGGATCAATTCGGGCGACAAACTTGATGTCATCATTGCCAATAACGACGACATGGCGCTGGGTGCTATTCAGGCACTGCGTGCCGCAGGCAAACTTGATGACACCATTGTGGTTGGCGTGGATGCAACGCCAGATGGATTAATGGCGATTGAAAGCGGCGCACTGGATGCCACCGTGTTCCAAGACGGCGGTGGTCAGGCTCGCGGCGCGATCGACGCAGCACTCAATGGCATCAAAAAACAACCGCGTGAAAAAATCACATGGATACCTGCCGAGCTTGTCACCAAAGACAACCTTGCTGAGTTCAAAGCTAAACAAGGTTAACGTCACCTTTACTCATATGTTCTATGTGCTGTCTTACCGTTCAAGTAGAACCGGCGCATAGAACATTTCAAACGGAGCTGTAATTATGAGTCAAGCCCTCTTGGAAATGCGTGGTATTTCTAAATCCTTCCCTGGAGTTAAAGCCCTCGATAATGTGCAACTGACATTAAGAAAGGGGCGCGTCATGGCCTTAATGGGCGAAAATGGTGCCGGAAAATCCACCCTAATGAAAGTGCTTTTTGGGATATATCAACGAGACGATGGCACCATTCGCTATCAAGGAACTCCCGTCAACTTCACCGGCGCTAAAGATGCGCTTGAGTCTGGAATTTCGATGATTCACCAGGAACTGTCCCCTATTCTTCACCGCAGCATTGCTGAAAACATTTGGTTGGGTAGAGAGCCCACTAAGGGGCCTTTCAATCTCATCGACCATAGCAAGATGTACCGTGATACCACCACGTTATTGGAAAAGCTAGATTTACACTTAGACCCTCGCACGCCCATGAGTGAACTTACCGTTGCCACCATGCAAATGATCGAGATTTCAAAAGCGATTTCCTATCACTCTAAGATCATCATTATGGATGAACCCACTTCTGCTTTAACGGGCAAAGAAGTTGACCATCTGTTCGAAATTATTGAATTACTCAAATCCCAAGGCGTCGCAGTGGTGTATATCAGCCACAAAATGGATGAGATTTTCCGTATTTGTGATGACATCACCGTCTTTCGAGATGGCAATTTCATTGGTGAACGTGAAGCGGCTTCCACTAACAACGACGAACTCGTTCACATGATGGTAGGACGCGATCTTGGTGACGTTTATCCGCCAATCACGGCTAAACCAGGCAAAGTGAGATTAGACGTACGAAACCTCTCTGTTGAGGGTCAGTTCAGTGATATCAGCTTCAAGCTTCATGAAGGCGAGATCCTTGGAATAGCCGGACTGGTGGGCTCTGGTCGCACCGAACTGATTGAAACGCTGTTTGGAGTGAGAAAAAAAGACGTAGGCGAAATTTGGATCAACGGTGACAACGTTGAAATCAAAACGCCTACCGATGCCATTAACCACAAGATGGCCTTTCTTACCGAGGATCGCCGCCATTCTGGTCTGTATTTGATGTTGGATATTTTTGCTAATACCTCCATTGCCCACCTTGACGCTTACCGCCATAAGGTCAGTAATTTACTTGATGTCAGAAAAATGCAGAAAGACTGCTCAACGCAATGCTCGTCACTCAAAGTGAAAACCCCTGGCATGTCTGAAGCCATTGATAATTTAAGCGGTGGCAACCAACAAAAAGTATTGCTGGCTCGTTGGATGCTAACCAAGCCAGACATTCTGTTTCTCGACGAGCCAACACGAGGTATCGACGTTGGTGCAAAATCCGAGATCTACAAGCTGATGCGTCTGCTCACAGGCATGGGGAAAAGCCTGGTCATGATCTCATCAGAATTACCCGAGGTCATTGGTATGAGTGACCGAATTCTTGTTATGCATGATGGTCAATTCAAAGGCGAACTGGACGGTCACGAGGCCTCTCAGCAACAAGTCATGTCATTAGCGTTCAATTAATACGTGTTTAATTGGCACCGCAAGCTAGCCCAACCTATCAAGGAAAGTAGTTATGATAGCTAAACTTCTTCAAGCCACGTCGGATCAACCGAAAACTGGCAACAAAACTCGTTTTATTTCCAAATACGCCATCTATGTCGTCTTTGTTGCCATGTGCGTGGTCATGAGCATTTTATCTCCGGTTTTTCTCACCGTCGCTAACTTACTCAATGTAATGACACAGATGGCCAGTATCGGTCTACTTGCGTTAGGCGTCACCATCATCATCATCACCCGCGGGATAGACTTATCTTCAGGTTCGGTGTTAGCGGTAGCAGCCGTGGTATCAGCCAGTACCGCGCAAACCCTCGACTGGGGCATGAGAATGTACCCAAACTTGCCTGAACTGCCGGTTATTGTGCCTATTTTGGTCGCGCTCGGTGTGGGGGCTTTTTGTGGCTTAATTAACGGAGCACTGATCGCTTACACGGGCATCCCACCATTTATTGCTACCTTAGGCATGATGATCATCGCTCGTGGCGCTGCGCTTTTATATTCAGACGGCCGCCCTATCAGTAGCCTAATCGATTCCTACCAATGGATAGGTCAAGGTAGCATTGCGGGTATTCCAGTGCCTGTGGTGATATTCCTCGTCATGGCGCTATTTACTTATTTGTTACTCAATTACACCCGATTTGGCAAATACGCTTACGCCATCGGTGGTAACGAAACCGCCGCCTATGTGTCAGGGATTAACGTGACAAAATACAAAATCCTGGTCTATGTCTATGCAGGTTTCCTCGCCGGTATTGCAGCCTTAATTCTGACGGCTCGTATTAACTCCGGGCAACCTGGATTGGGTAACATGTACGAACTTGATGCGATTGCGGCAGCAACGGTCGGCGGCGTATCGCACGCTGGCGGAATTGGTACCATTCAAGGCACGATTGTCGGCACGATGATTATGGGTGTACTGCAAAATGGTCTCGACCTACTCAATGTTTCCGCTTACTGGCAACAAGTCGTCAAAGGCTTGGTGATTGTTGTCGCGGTTATCTTTGATATGAAGCGCCAGAAGAAAAGCAAATAGCCGTCATACAACACACTCTAGATACACCGTTACCACAGAAGATTGAATGTAGGGACCTCCCCTGAGGTTTTCCGTGCCACGAAGTGTCCTGCTATCGTGGCTTTTTTTTTATTACGATATGGCAAGCTCACGTTGACGAATACGCGACACCTAAAGCGGTGACTGTGACTAAAGGGAGGCGTTGCCAAAAATGACGATGACGAAAGGTTACTGATGCTAAAAAGCCGAACTGATACAAAATCTAGAGTTAAAAATAATGAAGTAATGAAATAAGTGTTTCATTTCTGTTTTCGCTATTTCACATCGGTGAATAGCTCTGTACTATAGTCATTCACCAAGCCAGCTGCGTCTGGCGTAGACATTCTAAAGGTATTTATTATGGGTTCTGCAAGCAACCTTAGCGAACTTGAAAGCCAAATTCGTCAACAACACAGTAAGTTAAGCAAACGCTTGCAGCAAGTCGCCCACTACGTTCTGGAAAACCCCAACAGCATTGCCTTCGATACCGTCGCCGTTATTGCCAAAGCCGCCGATGTTCCCCCATCAACATTAATCCGTTTTGCGAATGCGTTTAATTACAGTGGCTTTAATGAACTGAAACAAATATTTCGTCAACACCTGGTCGATGAGACAACCAGCTACACACTGCGGGCAAAGTTAGTCAAAGCGCTCAGTGACGATCACCCTAGAGAAACACCCTTGGACATTTTACATGAGTTTGCTAACGAAAATTCTCAAGCCATGCTGCAGCTTGCTCAGCAAACATCGCCCGAAAAGCTTCAGCAAGCACTCGACATTTTGGCCAGCGCTGACAACATCTATCTCATTGGGCAACGCCGTTCTTTCAGTGTTGCTTCCTACTTTACTTATGCGCTGCGCCACTTAGAGTGCCGAGCATTTCTGATTGATGGATTAGGAGGTATGTATGAAGAGCAACTTAGTATGGTTGGAGCAAACGACGCCGTGGTTTCAATCAGCTTTTCGCCCTACGCTCAGGAAACCGTCAATCTAAATAAATTAGCAAGTAAAGCTGGGGCGAAGCAAATCATGATTACCGACAGTCTAGTCAGTCCGTTGGCGGAGTACAGTGACGTATGCTTTGTCGTGAAAGAGGCGAAGGTTGACGCTTTTCGCTCACAGTCCGCTTCGTTATGTTTAGTGCAGTCCATCGCGGTCGCGCTCGCATTTAAACAAGGCAGCACTCCTGAAGAATACGTGCTGCCAAATCGATAAGAATTAAAGAAGCACCGTTTTACCTGTTTGCATCGACTCTAAAGCCGCCTCGGCTAGTACCAAGGCGCGTTCGCCATCGTTGCCATCACAGATAGGCGTTGCTTTTCCTGCTAGAACATCGACAAAATGGGCCCACTCGGCAATGTAAGCTTGCTCATATCGCTCTAAAAAGAAGTATTGTGGTTTTGCACTAACACAACCACTTTCACCCCAGTGCTGAACGAGATCTTCTTTCATATTGCCCGCTTGCAGTAGCCCTTTCTCGCCATGCAGTTCCATACGTTGATCATAACCATAACCAGAGCGACGACTGTTTGAAATAGTCGCAATAGCGCCCGATGGAAAATTCATAACAATGACGGCAGTGTCAATATCCCCTGCTTCTCCTATCTCTTTGTCTACCATACAGCTTCCGTGAGCGGTAATAGCGATAGGATCCTCGCCTAGAATATAACGAGCCATATCAAGGTCATGAATACTCATATCACGAAACATACCACCCGAGGCTTTAGCATAGTTGGCAGGAGGGGGAGAGGGATCTCGCGAAGTAATCAGTAATGATTCTGCTTTTCCAATCACACCAGCGCCAAACTGCGACTTAAGCTTTTTGAATTGTGGATCAAATCGACGATTGAATCCAACTAGCATAGAAACCGGGGTTTTCGCCAGCACTGCCAAACAATCTCGCACACGGCTTAGCTCCAAATCTATCGGTTTTTCACACAAGATAGTTTTACCATTTTGTGCTGCAAGCTCAATAAAATTGGCATGAGTATCCGTTGCAGAGCCTATGCACACCCCATGTACATCTGGGTCTAGCATTGCCTCCTCTATTGTTTGGATCTTCGCATTATATTGCAGAGCCAGTTGATTGGCTCCCTCAACATAAGGGTCTACTATCGAATACAGCTTGGTGTCAGGATGATTATGGATATTGACGGCGTGTACTTTACCAATACGGCCCGCACCAAATAAAGCAATGTTAAACATACTAATTTCCTTGCCATGTCACGTACGTCATTACTGAACGTAAGCGTTAAAAAGATAAATGCGAATACCGCATCCATGAAGCCTATTATTTCTCGTCTTCGCTCTTCAACCCTACGCTTACTAATAAACCGCAGTCCAAAAAATACGCATCAACAACGACAAGATGAAAAATAATTATCACACAAAGTTACCTTAAAACCCGCTAGAAACCTACCAAAAAACTCACGCAATGCCTAGTTCAATGTAAATACTGATGTGTAGTCACATAAAGAGAAAAAGGAATTGGAAAATATTTATCACGCGATTGAAAATAGAGTTTACTCTGTTAAACGCCACCGACGAAATCGAACGTGGATAGCAAGATGACGGCTCATAACTATAGAAGGATAATTTATGCGTTACGCATTGCATGGAATGTGCTCACTGCACAACAATATTGTCAGCGATATTCGTCTAGCCAAAGAGACCGGCTATGACGGTCTAGAGATTCACACAGAGAAACTATGGCGTTACATCAACGCTGGCCTCACTAGCCAAGAGCTAAAAACTCGCCTACAAGATGCTAATATCGCTCCTTCCGCTATTGATATTATCGGGAGTGTCGAGAGCACAGGCAGCGCTGCGCAAAAGCAGCTTTTCAAAGACACCGAAATTCTATGTCAGTTTGCTAAAGATATTGGCGCACCAACCATCCAATTAAACGCATTCGAAGCGCTTACTGGACTATCCACTGAGGATAACATCCGAATTACCGCTCAAAATATTCGGAGCATCGCCGACATCGGTAAAGAACATGGCATTCGCTTTCAATATGAAGGCGCGGCATGGACGCCAATTGCAACATTGAAACACTACTTCCAGCTGCACGATGCGGTAAATCGCGATAATTTTGGTTTTGTTTTAGACACGTGGCATTTTTGGGCGTGTCGTGGCGCGACACCGGAAGACATCGCGAAGATTGACGCATCTCTAATCTACAACGTCCATATATCGGATGGTCACCGCCCTGATATAGGCGCACCTTGGGTTGATGAAAAAGAACTGCGTAACTGCCTAATAGGACAAGGGGAGATCCCTCTACAAGAATGGACAGCCGCGATACAAAGCACGGGGTATGATGGGTTCTACTCTGGGGAATTTTTAAATGACCAGCTGTGGGAAGGCGACCATTACGACACGGCGACGAGCATGCTTTTCGGCATGAAACGTCTATTTAACTGATCTGAAAAAAGTGCGACCAGTCCTCAATAAATTGAAAGCATAAAAAAAGCCGATGAATCATCGGCTTTTTCATATTGAGGTGAGCGAAACATTGTCCCCCTCACGCTACTTAATTTCTCGGCACATTAAGCTAACGGCTAATGTCTGAGCAAGATACATTGAAGAGCTCAAAGAACGAAAGCCCATCACTTCGCCCTCCTCTACCTCAAAACATACGTCCATTTTACTGCCGTGCGCCATCATCTGATTATCCGCAATAGCAATAATAGGAACGCCTCTGTCGTGCGCGCATTCAATCACGTTACTCGTTTCCATCGCATACGGTGCGAACGTCACTGTAAAGAGCACATCTTTCTCATTCATGTTACGTATCATCGGCGTTAGCATGCCACCGTGATCATCTAACAGAACCACGTTATTATCCGATTTCATCAACGCATACCAAAGATAGAACGCCACCGGGTACGCTCGGCGCATCCCTTGGATATAAATGGTCTCAGCTTGGTCCATTAAGCTGACAGCACGTTCTAATTTATGAGGCGAGACTGATACTTGCAGTTTTTCTATCGCATCCACATTCGCCGCACAATAGTCATTGAAGATCGCGGTAGGTGATTCAGGTCGATATGTGTCTTGGTCTCTTGCCTTGCGCACTCGGTCTTTATAATCACGAGGTCTGTTTAGATACTGATCACGAAACAACGCCTGCATGTGGCTAAAACCGCTAAAGCCCATTGCATTGGAAAATCGACTGAGTGTCGATAACGGGACATTGGCTTGTTCCGCAATCGTTGCCATCGTTTCAACGGCGACCATCATTGGTTGAGCCAACACATAATCTGCCACTTGTTGTAACCGTTGGCTAAGCGTGTCGTAACGCTTTACGATCAGCTCTTTTAGCGAATCTAAATCAGCAGGCACTTGAAGAATTTCCGTAGTTTCAACTTCCATACCCTACATCTTTCCTGTTTTTCTGGTGTTATAAAATCAATAATACCCCAAGGCTCAGCACTCTGGGGTATTAATTCTAAGATAAAAGCTCAAAGTTTCGTATTGCTTCTTCTTTCACGTATGGCATCGCTTTTTGCATGAAGTAAATACGGTCAAATTTTTCAGGCTCATCATTCATATAACCACGTAAATTGTTGCCAAGTGCCTGCCTCAAGCAGGTACCGATATTGAACTTTGAAACCCTGCTGTGCTTGAGTTTTTCCATATCTTCATCACGAATTCCACTGGTTCCATGAATTACTAATGGAATAGGCACTTCAGCGGCGATCCGGTCAAGCAAACCAAAATCAATGGTGCATGTTGGCTCGGTCAAACGGTGGATATTTCCTACAGAGATAGCCACACAATCGGCACCACTTTCGCGGGCGAATCTCGCGGCGTCTTCCGGACTCGTATCAATCGTTTTAATATGATCTCTACCTTCATCATAAGGTACCGACCCTATTTCACCCTCTACCGATGCGCCAAGCGCATGCGCCACATCCGCGACCTTACGAGTGCGTGCAATATTCTCTTCTAAGCTAAGCTGAGAGCCGTCAAACATAACAGAACTAAAACCCGCTTTTAGCGCTCGAAACACGATGTCTTCTTCGTAAGTATGATCTAGATGCAAACACACTGGCACTGTGCTTTTGGTCGCGAGACCCAGAAACATCGCAGCCGCGGTTTCGACACCATAAAAATCCACCACGTCTTTATTACATGCCAAGATCACCGCTTTGTTCACTTCTTCCGCCGCTTCCACAACGGCGCGCGCATCCTCAAAGCCAAAAACGTTAAAACACGGTACCGAGTAATTAGACGCTGCAGCGTCAGGCAATAAATCGTTTAAATTAACCAGCATAACGTTCCCCTTATTTAAACTTGGCTATCATGTCCTTGATGCCCGGAATGGTCTCAACCTGATACTCATGGTGAGGGTCAAAGTGTTGAACTAAAGACTTCGAGGTTTTACCCACGATGATAGTGAAGTAATACATTTCATAGCCAGGCGCCGCGACGCTAGGGTGATAACCCTTGTCTATCGCAATCACAGAGCCCGTTCGAACGTGGTACACCGGGCCAAAGTCGTCTTCATGTTCATAAAGGAACTGAGCGCCAAAACCAAAGTCAGGGTTGAAGCGGAATTGGTACACTTCCTCATACAGCGTTTCTTTGCTGCCATCTTCTTTGATGCGGTCTTCGTCATGTTTATGCGGTGGGAAACCCGACCAACCACCAGCGCCGACAGTAAACAACTCGCTTACGAGTAAACGTCCGCGTTTATCGGCATTACTTTGACCCAAAACGTGTTTGATTTTACGGTGTGTTTTTGTGTCATCAGAACCGTACTGAACCATTTCCACTTCGTCTGCTCGTACACAAAACGGTTCTAAAGAGGCATCGAATTTACCGCCTGCAATCATCACGTCCGCGTCCTCACTGACACAATCGATAGTTGCGGTATAGCCCAGAGGAACATAGACAGACTCTGGTTCACCATCCCAAACGGTTCGTCGTTTACCAATATTATCAAACACCTGTGGTTCATCGCTGCCATTACTCACCGTAATACAACATGTGCCACCCGCGAGAACAATCACAGATTCATAGCCTTCAACGGTATGGATATGTTGCTCGCTCTGGCTCAAACGTACTTGGTTAAAATAACAAAGCGGGGTGACGTCATCATTCACATCGACAATCGGCTGGTTTTGGTTGTTGAACGGGGGTATATGCTTACCCATATTTCCTTCTCCTCTATCGTTGAGTCGTCTTCGCCACTCAACATAATTTTTATTGTTTCACTCATTACGGACAAAAATGCCGGGTCGAGATGGTTGCAATCCATAGTGTCTTATTACTATAAAAATACCGACCCGGCTGACTTACACCCTCGTGATAAATGAAGGTTCAAGCCCAAAGCGTTATGCTCTACTCTCTACAAAGTCGAGCAACTGTTCTTTTGTTGGCATGGCTTCTGTACAACTGGTGCCACTCACGTTAATGGCCGCCGCCGCGGTTCCATGACGAACACCGTCCTCTAGTTCACCGCCGTTCACCAAGGTCCAAATCAGTCCACCTGCAAATGAATCACCAGAGCCAAACGGTTTGTTTGCTTTCACTCTAAAAATGCCTTGCTCAAATTTATAGCCATCTTTGCAATACACTTTAGAGCCCAGCTCGCCCGCTTTGATCACAACAACCTGCGTGTTTTCACGTAAAAAACGCTGCGCGGTTTGGTCATCATCTTTGTTACCTGGAGCAAGGACGGTTTCCATCATGTCGAACTCTTCGCGATTACCAATCACGATGTCAGACAGACCTGCGGCAATGCCGTAATAAATCGACGCATCCACATCGGTGCGCCATGAATAAGGACGATAATCCACATCAAGAATCACCACCGTGCCGCTTCTGCGAGCATGTTCCATCGCGATAAGCGTGGCTTCTCGGCTTGGGCTTTCAGATAGCGCAGTACCCGTTACCACCAGTGTTTTTGAGCTGGCAATATAGTCCGCACTCACTTGCTCTGGCTTGATAGTGAGGTCAGAGGCGTTGTTGCGATAGATAAGAACCGTACAGTCACTGGGCTTCATTTCAGTAAACGCCACCGAAGTACGAGAACCCGAGTCATCCGTCATCATGCCGTCAAGGTTAATACCCTGCTCTTGCATGTAGCCTTTGACGTAGCCACCAAACGCATCATTGGCAACACAGCCAATAAACCCGGTTTTACCGCCCAAGCGGCTAATCGCCACCGCAATGTTTGCTGCTGATCCGCCCACAAATTTGTTGAAACCGGTAATGTCGGCCATGTCGGTATTAAATTCACGCGCATAAAGGTCAACCCCAGCGCGACCTAACACGATGGCGTCGAGCTTGCGATCCTGAGGGAGTGCAATCTTAGTCATAGTGTTTCCCTATTAGTTGTATTCTACCCAAGCCGCATTTTGGTCTGCAGACTCCACACACTTCTCGCATAAACGAACCCCCTCGATACCAGCGTCAATGCCTGGGAACCAAATCTCAGACAAGGCATTTTGGTCATCACGATCAGCGGCATCAAAAGCCAGTGCAAAACGGTGATAAAGGTTCGCCCAAGACTCAAAATAGCCTTCTGCATGACCACCGCCAACGCGATTCGCTGCCACACCCGGTGCATCTTGGTGCAAGTAACCCATGCCACGCTCTAAGATGCGCGATGGCTCACCTTGGACTTCTAAGCGAAGTTGGTTGGGCTGCTCATCCCACCATTCAATCGACGCTTTTGAGCCGACGATTCGGATTTTCTGTTGGTGCATAGAACCTGCATTCACCGCTGATGCCCAAAGTGTCCCGACCGCGCCGCCTTTAAATTCCATCATGACGTGCGCGTTATCTTCTAACGGCGTGCGTGACTTAATGAAGCTTTGACGCATGCAAGACAAACGGTCGACCTCTAAGCCTGTCATCACTTCACACAAGTAAAAGGCGTGGGTGCCAATATCACCTAACACATAAGTTGGGCCTGAAACTTCTGGGCTAACACGCCATTTCAAACCTGGATCGTTAAGTTCATATTCTTCATTGTGAAACCCGTGAGCAAATTGCATGTTGATGACGCGAATGTCACCTAAATCACCACGCTGTACCATTTCACGCGCTTGCTGAACCATAGGGAAACCGCTGTAGCCGTACATCACACCAATGACACGGTTGTTTTGAGCGGCGATGACTTTTAGCTCTTCTGCTTCTTCTGAAGTAAAAGTGATCGGTTTTTCACAGACCACATGAAGATTGGCTTCTAGAGCCGCTTTGCAGATTTCATAGTGCGTTGAGTTTGGTGTTGCGATAGACACCGCCTGAATGCCATCTTCACGCTGCGCTTCCGCAGCAAACATTTCTTTATAGTTGGCGTAGCAACGATCGCCAGCTAAGCCCAAGTTGGTACCAAAGTCACGGCAGCGATCGGCGTCAAGATCAAACGCTCCAGCGACTAATTTGAACAAACCATCACGCTGCGCAGCATTGCGGTGGGAATAACCAATCTGACTACCACGTCCTCCACCAATCATTGCCCAGCGTAGAGGTTGTTCAAAGCGACGTTCTTCATTAAACATAATTTTGCTCCGTTACCTGATACATCCGATCACACGGATGTATCGTGGTTAAGTTATTGAGATTTTGTAATATTCTTTTTAAACACCGCGGCGCTGACTGACGCGACCTTCTTCCCAGTCGGCCACTTTCTTGGCGGTCTCTTCATTGCGAGTCACTTCAGGAAGCCCAACTTCCCACCAACAGTCACACTTAGACCAAGCAGCTGGAGAAACCGGGTCAATATCAACAACAATGACGTAAGTGCGGTCCGCTTCTTTTGCTCTTGCAAACGCGGCATCAAATTCAGTTATTGAGGTTAATTTTTCACTTATCGCGCCTTGTGCTTCAGCGTGCTTGGCAAAATCGACGCGAGCCAACTCACCATCTGGTCGACGACAATCTTCTAGCAAGTTATTAAATGACTCGTTGCCCGTGTTGTTTTGTAGTTTGTTGATAACGGCGAAACCACCGTTGTCACACACTACGACAATCATTTTGTGCCCAGTTAGCACTGACGAGTAAATGTCCGAGTTTTGGATTAGGTATGAACCATCACCGACAAGAACCACGACATCATTATCAGGGTTGGCAATTTTAGCGCCCCAGCCACCCGCAATTTCGTAACCCATGCAGGAATAACCAAAGTCGATATCAAATTTACCAATTTGGTAGTTTTGCCAGTTCATCGAGAGCTCAGCGGGTAAGCCACCAGCGGCAGTCAGAACGGTGTCACCCTCTTCCATACTGTGATTAAGTTTGCCAATTACCTCAGCATAAGAAGAGGTACCCGCAAGTAATTCACCGTCTTGTGGGTGGGTGCGTCGGTGAACCAACGCTTTCCACTCATCCGCTTCTGCTTTGGCTTTCGCAGCCCACTCGTCACTTGAGCGCCAGTCCGCCAACAGGCCTGAAAGCTTGTTCATACAGGTTTGTGCATCACCCAACACTGGGTGTGAACGGTGTTTAATCGCATCAAATTTAGCCACGTTGATGCTAATAAGTTGCATATCTGGGTTTTTAAATACGCTCCAAGAACCAGTGGTGAAGTCTTGTAAACGCGTACCAATGGCAACCACCACGTCGGCTTCATTCGCCATGTGGTTGGCAGAATTAGAACCTGTCACACCAATAGGCCCAGCATTCAACGGGTTGTCTTGCAGCATAGTGGCGCGACCAGCAATGGTTTCCACCACTGGAATATTGTGCTTAGCAGCAAATGCCGCAAGTTCATCGGTCGCCAATGAGTAATGCACCCCACCACCAGAAATAATCAGTGGTTTTTTCGCTTGAGTTAGAATCGCTTTCGCTTCTTCGAGCACAATCATTTCCGGCTCAGGGCGACGGATTCGGTGACATTTTTCAGCAAAAAAGACTTCCGGGAAATCATAAGCCAAGCCTTGGACATCTTGAGGCAAGCCAAGGAAAACTGGACCACAAGTTGCTGGGTCAAGCATGGTATCTAGCGCTTGAGGTAGCGTATGCATCAGCTGTGAAGGCGACAACACACGATCCCAATAACGAGTAAGAGGTTTGAACGCGTCGTTAGAGGTGACCGATGGATCTTCAAAGTTTTCTGGTTGCTGAAGCACAGGGTCTGGTAGACGACTCACGTAAGCATCACCCGAAATAAGTAAGAGAGGCAGGCGGTTAGTATGAGCAATACCCGCTGCAGTGACCATGTTCGTTGCGCCAGGTCCAATTGAGCTCGTCGCGATGCCAATACGTTGGCGTTTATTCGCTTTTGCATAAGCAATGGCCGCGGTCGCCATGGATTGCTCGTTTTGACCACGCCACGTCGGGATTTGTTCTTCGATATTCTTAAGCTGCTGACCAAAACATGTCACATTGCCGTGACCAAAAATGGCAAAGGCAGCACCAAACAGTTGCTCTTCTTTTCCATCGACTACAATTTTCTGCGCTGCAAGGTATTTCGCTAGGGCTTCAGCAACAGTTAGGCGTACAGTTTTCATCTTCTTCCTCGATATTTCTTACACGCAATTGGTACATTGCCGTGCCAATTGCGTATTCCATATATGTCGACTTTTTGGCTTATTGTTGGGTTCCCCTTCAATAAGCCATTTTTTATTACAAGCCGTATTTATTCGCGTAGCCTGTGATGTTCTCGTACGCGGTTTTTGCAAACGTTAGTGGATGTGCTTTAGCCGGATCTTGCTCGGCTTCGACTAATAACCAGCCTTCGTAGTTACGGGCTTTAAGCGCCGCAAACACGTCGTCATAATTCACATCGCCGGTACCTGGAACGGTAAACACGCCATCAAGCACTGCATTTAGGAATGATTTGTCTGCATCACGCGCCGCATTCATCACTTCAATACGCAGATCTTTAAAGTGCATATGACCAATACGGTGACCCCAGCGCTCAATAATATTGACTGGATTACCACCACCGTACGTGATGTGACCAGTATCCAAAGTGAGGTACACAGAATCACCCGTCAGTTCCATCAAGCGGTTGATGTCTTCTTCTGTCTCAACAATCGTGCCCACGTGGTGGTGGAAAGACAGTTTGATATCGTGCTTGTTTAATAGGTAGTCAGCGACCGTTGTCAATTTGTCCGCGTACGTTTTCCACTCGTCATCCGTTAAAATAACGCGAGATGACAATGGCTTAGTAATATCACCATGAACCGTATTGCTCACTTCACCGTAAACCATCGCTTTACAGCCAGCCGCTTTAAGTAGGAGGATGTGACCTTGCATTTCTGCAATTTCTTCTTCGGCGGTTAATGTCATTAAATTGCCACTGAACCAACCAGACGCCAGCACTAAATTGTGGTTTTTAAGCAGTGGAATAAGAACTTCTGGCTCTCTTGGGTATTTTGTCCCTAGCTCTGTGCCAGTAAAACCAGATTCCGACATTTCACTCAAACATGTCTCCAACGGGATTTCGCCACCAAGCTCTGGCATATCATCGTTTGTCCAAGTTAAAGGACTAATTCCATATTGAACTTTGCTCATGTTCGTACTCCAAAAATGTTTTTATAAGTTAAATGTAATGAGGTCCGTTATTTTCTAATCACTGCAAATGCGTATGTGGTAGAAAGGTTGACCGCACCAGTTTGCTTCACTGGGGACCAATATAATCTAAAAAACACATCATGAAAAATATTTTTCACTCAAAATGAATTAATGGAAAATTTAAATGAAAGTTGAAAAAAGCTAGGGTTTTCGCGGGCTAAAGGGGAAAAGTGGCACAGATCACACTTGGGATATATTAAATTAAATCAATAACTTAACACCATGATGACATTCGATAAATATTTTCCATATGTTGATCGACTTAACATTATAAAACAATGGGTCATTTAATTTATAGCCCTATTTAGCCTGAGGCTTTATGATTTACCTCGTCGCCAATATGAAAAATATTTATCAAACGTATTTACAATTATTATTATATTCGCTGGCGACTTATTGAATCCGATACGCTTACCCTACATTCATTGGTTGATCGGATAGCTGCCCACACTGCCTTATTTGATGGTTAAGTTAGTGCCGGGTCTCATACAAAGGAGCATGTAATGTCACCTAACTCTGAGACACAGTCTCATAAACACAATATCGCCTATATCGTTAGAATTTGTTGTATCGCCGCATTAGGAGGGATCTTGCTCGGCTACGATACCGCCGTAATATCAGGTGCTATTGGACCCATTAGAGATTATTTCGGCTTAACACCAGCGCAGACTGGCTGGGCCGTATCAAGTGTTGTTCTGGGCAGTATCATTGGCGCGGTATCAGCGGGGACCGTTGCTCTTAAATATGGACGTCGAAGCGCATTATTCTTATCAGCGGTACTATTCATTATATCCGCCATTGGTTCTGCCATTGCTCCCACTTTTACCATCTATGTATTATTAAGAATCGTGGGCGGCGTGGCAGTTGGCATCGCTTGTGTGGTTTCTCCAATGTATATGTCGGAAGTCGCGCCTAAAGATTTTCGAGGACGTGCGGTCAGTATGTTCCAACAATCCGCTGTGATTGGTCAAACCGGCGTCTTCTACGTTAACTACCTAATCGCCAAAGGCATGTCTGAAGCTTGGCTGGTTGATGTCGGTTGGCGCTGGATGTTGGCATCAGAGGTATTGCCTGCAGCATTATTTGGTTGCTTACTGATCATGATTCCAGAATCGCCACGCTGGCTTGTATTGAAGGGCCAACTTGGTAAAGCAAAAGAAACCCTTTCCCGTATATCAAACCCTGAACATGCTGACCGTGTTATTCTTGATATTCAAAAATCATTAGTGCCAGCAAACGCATCAAAAAACAGCAAAATCAGCCTACGCTCACCGCTTCTATTTTCAATTTTAGTCATTGGTACCTTTGTTGCCGCCGCGCAACAACTGACTGGTATTAACGTCATCATGTACTATACACCTGAAATTCTAAAACCTATCGCGGGTGGTACTGAAAACGCGTTATTCCAAACAACGTTTGTCGGCATTGTTTTCATTCTTGGTAACGCACTAGGTATGTACTTAATCGATAAAGTTGGTCGCTTACCACTAATGAAATACGGCACGCTTGGCTGTGCATTGGGCATGACGATTGTGGGCTATGTCCTCTACACCGGAACAGAAGGCTACGCTGCTTTATTTGCCTTGTGTTTGTATGTGGTGGCTTATGCGACGTCGTGGGGCTGCGCATGCTGGACCATGATTTCTGAAATATTCCCGAACAGCATTCGTTCACGAGCGATGGCTATCGCGGTTGGTGCTCAGTGGTTTACGGGATTCATCGTCACTCAAAGCTTCCCTATGCTCAATGAAAACCCGTATCTAAAAGAGAACTTCAATGGCGCCTTTGCTTTCTGGGTATTCGCAGCATTGTCACTGATTTGTATGGTGATTGTTGTTAAATATGTCCCTGAAACTAAAGGGGTTAGCCTTGAAGATATGGAAAAGGTCATGGCTAAAAAGTTAGGCAAAAAAGCGCCAGTTAAGACAACTGAAGCAACTGTATAAATCACACAACCATCGTAATAACAGGCTATTTGAGTGAATAGCCTGTTTTCTTTTTCACTATAAGCCGCGGTAGAATCTATGTTAGATAAAATGGCGTTCTTTATTTATGTCGTACGCACAGGTTCGATCTCAGCGGCGGCCCGAAAACTGAATATCTCCGTTTCCGCAGGAAGCCGATGGTTACAAGAGCTGGAGCAAAAGTTTGGCTTGCCCCTATATCGACGTAATAACCGCCTGTTGAAACCCACACCCGCGGGTCAAAAACTCTTCGACGATTTTTCCATTATTGTCGATCGTTCGGAAGCCGTGGTGCGTAGCATGCAAGATTATCAACAGTACGATAAAGGTCATATCGATATTATCTGCACACCCGTCTTTGCTAACCATTTCTTAATGGAAAAAATAAGCCAATACTTAACGTCTAACCCGAACGTGACGTTCAATCTCAACATCACCCCTTGGGCGCTCGATCATGCTGCTGACAGTGATATCACCATCAGCGCCAATGCCTCCTATCAGGGTTACCGAGAGCGCGATCTGCATTTGGTACGCCGCGAAATCATGCAAAGTCCATTTGTCGTTGTCGCTTCACCGGACTACCTGACAAAACATATGACCCCTGCTGCTCCTTGTGAGTTAACCAACCACCAATGTCTATTTGCCACCACCCTGACCGGCAGCAATGACTGGGTGTTTCATCAAAATAATGAATGCCAGATAGTAAAGGTGCCTAAGTCACTCGAGGTCAACGATAGCGACCTATTGTTGCAGGCAACATTAAACGGGGCAGGTATTGCCTACTTGCCATTATTTTTGGTCGACGATTACATTAAGCGTGGCGAAATCATCCCCATTTTGGAGGATTTTGATACCAGTGTTTGGAGCTTAAATGTTTATTATCAGCCACCTGCTACGGCGTCAGCCGTCGCCATCCACTTTAAAGAGTTTCTGTTAGCGTAGCGGTTAAAAGCAACTCGTTTAACAAGGTCAATCAATACCTCGAGTGTCACCGAGCATATTAGCGACACCACATTTCTCAGCACATCGCCCTTCCTCGCTCGCGATTTTCTATTGTGAGTAATCACAAGTTTGCAATGAATCCATGTGTACATGCATTCATTTGCGTTATAACAAGCTAACGTTCACAACCAATGAGATAACGATCATGGAAAATACTTTTGAGCACAAAATGCCAAATAAAGACGGGTATTTCGGCGAATATGGGGGAAGTTTTATTCCACCTCAGCTTAAAGAAATTATGGATGAGATTAGTGCAGCCTACGATGAATGTCGCCAAGATCCGGCTTTCAAGGCCGAGTTGGCCCGCCTTTATAAGCATTTTGTTGGTCGCCCAAGTCCTATTTTCCATGCTCAAAATCTCTCACAGAAATACGGCGCTGATATTTACTTAAAGCGTGAAGATTTGAACCACACTGGCGCTCACAAGATCAACCATTGTTTAGGCGAAGCCTTAATTGCCAAAAAGCTGGGTAAGAAGAAACTGATTGCAGAAACAGGCGCAGGACAACATGGTGTTGCCTTGGCGACGGCAGCTGCATTAGTCGGACTTGAGTGTGATATTTATATGGGCGAAGTCGATATCGCTAAAGAGCACCCAAATGTGGTACGGATGCGTATTTTAGGAGCAAACGTCATCCCCGCTACTCATGGTCGTAAAACATTAAAAGAGGCGGTAGATGCCGCATTTGAAGCTTATTTATCAGATCCACACACTCAACTCTACGCAATTGGTTCCGTGGTTGGCCCCCACCCCTTCCCTGCGATGGTTCGCGATTTCCAATCCATTATTGGTAACGAGGCTCGTATCCAGTTTCAAGAGATGACCAATACCTTACCTAACAATCTTGTTGCCTGCGTTGGAGGTGGGTCTAACGCCATGGGACTCTTTAGCGCCTTCTTAGAAGACGACCAAGTCGCCATCTATGGTGTTGAACCATCCGGTCGCGATTTGCATTCCGTTGGTGAGCATGCGGCCACGCTGACACTCGGTGAGCCTGGAGTCATGCACGGTTTCAAGTCTTATATGCTGACGGACAAAAACGGCGAACCGCAAGAAGTTTACTCCGTTGCAAGTGGGTTAGATTATCCGTCGGTTGGGCCACAACATGCCTACCTAAAAGATTCTGGGCGAGTGAATTATGGCCACATCAACGATCAAGAAGCCATCGATGCATTCTTTGAACTATCTCGACTAGAAGGCATCATCCCAGCCATCGAGTCCGCTCATGCGGTGGCCTATGCTATTAAGCTAGCTCAACAAGGCGAAAAAGGATCGATATTGCTTAACTTGTCTGGCCGTGGTGACAAAGACATCGATTTTGTCGTTGAAAACTATGGCAGCGACTACGGTATAGAGACATTAGTTTAACGCCACACGCAGACTAAAACCCCTTTCACTGGCGATGCTAAGTTCTAGCTTCGCCAGCAGTACCTTTCTCAGCAAGTGATAATATCAACATTAATTCCATTCATAGTACAAATATTCAGAACAATCATCTTCTCAATGTGATTTTTTGGATATAAAAACGAAAATGTAGAAATTAATTCCATAAAACACGCAACCCATTCGCCTCACTTATTTTATGACGCTAAATTACAGCCTAACGTTTGCACGTGCGAACGTAACGAAAGTAAAAATCCGCGCAGCAGTACGTCCAAACCATTTACAAGAGATGTACCGTTAAAATTATAAGAGAAGGGAATAGTATGAAGAATTCAAAAGTTCTTTTACCAGTGGTTGCTATCGGGCTTGCAATGAGCCCACAGGTTTTTAGCCATGGCTATGTATCAGCCATTGAAAATGGTATTGCGGAAGCCAGGGGGACATTATGTAAATTCCCCGCCAGCACGGGTGAAAAAAATACGGGTTGTGGTTCAGTACAGTGGGAACCACAAAGTATTGAAGGACCTGAAGGTTTTCCTCAAGGCGGGCCTGTAGATGGGCAAATTGCTAGCGCTGGGCTCACTCAATTTTCCCCACTCAACGAACAAACGGCTGACCGCTGGGTCAAACGCCCTATTACCTCTGGGATGCAAAATTTTGAATGGACGTTTACCGCAAACCACGTCACTAGGGACTGGAAATACTATATTACGAAGCCAGATTGGAACCCTAATCAAGCACTCACTCGCGACTCGTTGGATTTGACTCCTTTCTGTGTCGTTAACGGTAATATGGAAAAACCACCTAAACTGATGTCACACCAATGCCAAGTGCCGGAACGTAGTGGTTATCAAGTCATTCTTGCTGTCTGGGATGTGGGCGATACCGCTGCCGCTTTCTACAATGTTATTGATGTCGAGTTTAGTGGCGAAAACCCTGGTATTCCGGGTTGGACACCAGCTGGTAGCATCAACCCGACAATGGATCTTAATACTGGTGATTCTGTCTATACTCGTGTGTTTGATAACAATGGCGAGTTACCACACCTTTCCACCAGCATTACGATTGAAAGCGCTGACCAAGGCCAAGCTAATCAATGGGCTCATGCTCTTGCGACTAAAATCAATAGCGATCGCACCGATATTAAAGCGGGCTCCATGGACAGTCAGGGAAATGCCACGCCTATTTACGGAGCAAACCCTCTGTATGTCGCTGAAAATAGTGCTTTAGAGCGCGTGGAAATTGGCTATGACATCGTAACGCCTCCACCTGTGATTGGTGTCGACATTTCTGGACTACAACCAGAATATATTCTATCGGATTCCCCCGTAGAGCTCGCACTGGTCATCTCGGCAACGGGTAACGTTAAAGTTGAAATGGACGTCTACAATCACGGCCAAGAATCGCTTGCTAACCAGAAGGTTACACTAGCAGATGGTGAATCAAAAAATGTCAGCCTGCTATTGTCTAAATCCGAGCCGGGGCATCACATGCTTGTGACTCGCGTAAAAGATGAAAATGATAACCTGATTGATCAAACAACGCGTGATTTCATGTTAGTCGATGCAACTGAGCCTGGCGATTACGATTTCGTTTTCCCAAATAGCTTGTCTCAATACACAGAAGGGACGAAGGTATTAGCGACGGATGGTCAGATTTATCAATGTAAACCTTTCCCATATTCAGGCTACTGTATTCAGTGGTCACCCACTGCAACGCAGTATGAACCGGGTGTGGGCAGCCATTGGACATCAGCATGGACTAAGCTGAACTAATAATCGTCATTCGTATTATCAGGCACCTTATTGTTCCAACAAGGTGCCTTTTTTGTTACTAGGACAAATGACGTTAAGTTAGATCAGCGCACTTGTTCAAACATATCAACATAGAAATCGCTCGCTAGATCAATCCTATCACACCTATGCCTCTACAAGCATAACAATAGAAATGACCATTCCACCACTCAATCTCACTAGCAATCCTTTGCTTTAGATAAAAACATCATAAAGTAAACAAATTGAATAGTTTTTTAATGACTCATGAGAATACTAATGAATTGTTTTAAATAACAAAAACATCATAAAGCCATATTTATTGTATTCTTCGCTCAAAAACTCTACTTGACTCTAAAAGTTACATCTCCATAATGCACGCCGTTTGCGCGAAATAAGCAGGCATTCCGTAAGGAATTTGACTTAAGTATTTTGATTTAACGAGAGGTAAAAAATGGCTGCGGATAATAACTACAGTCTTGGACCGGTTCCCACATCGGCTAGGAAAGGGGTAGCGTCACTCACTATGGTGATGCTGGGACTGACATTTTTTTCCGCAAGTATGTGGACAGGTGGTTCCCTCGGTACCGGACTCTCTTTTAATGACTTCTTCCTCGCGGTTCTCATCGGCAACTTAATCCTCGGCATCTATACTTCTTTTCTTGGTTACATCGGCTCTTCTACTGGCCTCTCTACACACCTTCTTGCTCGTTTCTCTTTTGGTTCTAAAGGCTCATGGCTTCCATCAATTTTACTTGGCGGCACTCAAGTAGGCTGGTTTGGTGTTGGCGTGGCGATGTTTGCTATTCCAGTACAAAAAGCCACAGGCATTGATACCAATACGCTAATTATCGTCAGTGGCCTACTAATGACGGCGACTGTTTACTTTGGCATTTCTGCCTTGATGGTACTTTCTACTATCGCGGTGCCTGCTATTGCTATACTCGGTGGTTACTCTGTATTCACAGCGGTTGATAGCGTTGGCGGTGTCGCCGAGCTACAAAAAATACAACCATCCGAACCCATAGACTTTTCAGTCGCACTTGCGATGGTCGTTGGTTCCTTTGTCAGCGCAGGTACGCTCACTGCCGATTTCGTTCGTTTTGGTAAGAAACCAAAAGGCGCGGTGTTTATTACCATGACGGCCTTTTTTATTGGTAACTCACTGATGTTTATCTTCGGCGCAGCTGGTGCGGCAGTAACGGGTCAATCTGATATTTCTGAAGTGATGATTGCACAGGGCTTACTACTGCCTGCTATCATTGTGCTTGGTTTGAACATTTGGACCACCAACGATAACGCGCTTTACGCGTCTGGTTTAGGTTTCTCCAATGTAACGGGACTGCCAAGCAAATACATCTCTATGGCTAACGGTGTCGTAGGCACACTCTGCGCACTGTGGTTATACAACAACTTTGTTGGTTGGTTGACGTTCCTATCCATTGCGATTCCTCCTATCGGCGGCGTTATCATTGCGGATTTCATTGCGAATCGTAAAAAGTATCAGCATTTTGAAACTACTCAATTCCAAACGGTGAACTGGGCAGGTATTATTGCGGTCGCGTTGGGTGTAGCGGCAGGACACTTCTTACCAGGTGTGGTTCCAGTGAATGCCGTACTCGGTGGTGCTTTGAGCTATCTTGTATTAAACCCAATGCTCAATAAAAACAGTGCAGCACTTGCTAGCGCTGATACTCAATAATTAGGAAGTGCCAGTTATGTCATCTCTACTCATTCAAAATACCGCGATTGATCAACGAGAAGGTCGCTTTGACATTCTTGTTGAAAACGGCGTGTTCACGGCAATCGAGGCCGCAGGCTCACAACCAATGCAGGCTGATCGCGTCATCAATGCTGACGGACACATGGCCGTCGCACCATTTTGTGAACCTCATATCCATTTAGATACCACGCAAACGGCTGGAGAGCCGAGTTGGAACATTTCTGGAACACTATTTGAAGGCATTGAGCGCTGGTCAGAGCGTAAAGCATTACTGTCTATTGAAGACGTTAAAAAGCGCGCTAAGCAGACGCTAAAATGGCAAATCGCCAATGGTGTCCAACATGTTCGTACCCACGTTGATGTCTCTGATCCAACACTCATTGCGCTTAAAGCTATGGTGGAAGTACGCGAAGAAATGAAACCGTGGGTCGACATTCAAATCGTTGCGTTCCCACAAGAAGGCATTTTGTCTTATCCCAACGGTAAAGCACTACTCGAACAAGCGGTTCAGCTTGGCGCAGATGTGATTGGTGCGATTCCACACTTCGAATTCACGCGCGAATACGGTATCGAATCACTGCACTACGTATTTGAGCTTGCCAACAAGTACAATTGCTTGATTGACGTCCACTGTGATGAGATTGACGACGAGCAGTCACGCTTTGTTGAAACACTCGCGGCACTGGCACACAAATATGAAATGGGTGACAAGGTCACAGCCAGCCACACCACAGCCATGCATTCATACAATGGTGCGTATGCTTCACGCCTATTCCGTCTTTTAAAAATGTCGGGTATCAGCTTTGTTGCTAACCCGTTGGTGAACATTCACCTGCAAGGTCGTTTTGATGACTACCCGAAACGTCGTGGTGTCACACGCGTAAAAGAAATGCTTGCTGCTGATATTAACGTCTGCTTTGGTCATGATGATGTCTTTGACCCTTGGTATCCATTAGGTACAGCAAACATGCTACAAGTACTGCACATGGGCCTGCATGTCTGCCAAGTCATGGGTTATGATCAAATCAATCAATCGTTGGATTTGATCAGTACCAATTCAGCTAAGACCCTCAATATCCAGGCCACGCATGGATTAGACTTGGGTAAAGACGGAAGCTTATTGCTTCTGCCTGCCGACAATGGATTTGATGCAGTTCGACGCCAAGTACCGGTCAGTTACTCAATCCGCAAGGGTGAGATTATTGCCACAACGAAACCTGCACAAACGCAGATTCACTTAGATGCGGTTGAAGACGTCACATTTAAGCGCTAGCCCGAAGGACATCCCCCTTCATATCGGCTTCTACCCAGGGCAACAATTGTATAATTGTTGCCCTGTTTTGTGCTCGTCGTCATGAGAATTTCATTTAATCGCCCAATTGCTGTGCTAAACTAATTTTGCTCTGGTGTTCAGAGTTATTTAACGTAAGAGTAAAAAGAGTGCGAGTTGTATTGTCAGATAGTTCCATATGCGAGTATTTGTCATTCGTTTTATCCATTTACGCCTCGATTAAATAAACAGAACCACTAAGCAAGACAGCCGCAAGGCGAGCGTTTTAATCTGAAAGGTAAGGGACAAAAAATGTCTAACACAAGTACTGGCAAAGTAAAATGGTTCAATGAAGAAAAGGGTTACGGATTCATCGAGCAAGAAAATGGCGGAGCAGACGTATTCGTTCACTTCCGTGCTATTTCTGGTGACGGATTCAAAACTCTAAAAGAAGGCCAAGCGGTCACTTTCGAAGTTGAACAAGGTCAAAAAGGCCCACAAGCGACTAACGTTGTTCCTCAATAACAGCGCGCTAAAAATTTCTAGGCTTCGAGTAATCGAGGCCTTTTTTATACCCGCTCGTTAGCAAAACAACCACTAACCCATTAAAAACAAGTGGTTAGCCAATTACGCTCGTTTGCCCTCTCCAACTTCCACCGTTTGGAAGCCCCCCATATCAGACGTTCAAAGACCTCATCAACCAACGCATAATCAAGGACATACCAGCCCCCTCTCACGACAATAATTCTCTATCGAATCGATAAAAATCTTTCATTAGACTCAGGCGCCTTTTTATCCGTTAATGCGTCCGACTCTAGAGGGCGTTTTCTCCACAACTTTGCCCTGCTAAGAGGTGTTTCGTGACCATCAAGGACGACAATCACGGGGTGTAATTTTTCAGGTTAACGCTAATATTCATTATCCAATCGAGAAAGATTAGTAAAACCTATTGCTTTGGTAATATAAGCCGTGACTAACACTTCCAAACTTGACCATGTTCGTGCTAACTACAATGTGCAACATTGGAGCCAAAACTTCTTCGGTATCAATGATGATGGCGACGTTTACGTCTCACCACGTCAAGATGCTCAACATCCTATTCCCTTAACTCGTATCGCTCAGGCTTTGGAAGATAAAGGTCTCACACTTCCGGCGTTGGTGCGCTTTCCGCAAATTATTCACCAACGTGTCCACGGTATCTGTGACGCTTTTAACCAAGCAATTAATGATTACGGTTATCAAAATGATTACTTGCTGGTTTACCCAATTAAAGTAAACCAACAAAAAGATGTGGTTGAACAAATCCTAGCAAGCCAAGCTGAAGCAGAAACTAAGCAGCTCGGCCTAGAAGCCGGCAGCAAACCCGAACTACTTGCCGTGCTTGCAATGGCGCAACGTGCAAGCTCTGTCATCGTCTGTAACGGCTATAAAGACCGTGAGTACATTCGTTTGGCACTCATTGGTGAGAAGCTAGGGCACAAAGTCTTTATCGTGTTAGAAAAGCTGTCAGAGCTTGATACGGTATTAAGAGAGGCTCGTAGCCTCAATGTTAAGCCACGCATTGGCTTACGTATTCGCTTAGCGTCTCAAGGTGCAGGAAAATGGCAATCAAGCGGTGGTGATAAATCTAAATTTGGTTTGTCCGCTTCGCAAGTGCTACAAGTCGTTGAGCGCCTAAAGCAAGAAGATCAATTGGATATGCTGCAACTTGTGCATTTCCACTTGGGCTCGCAAATGGCGAATATTCGTGACGTACGTAATGGTGTGAACGAATCGGCTCGCTTTTACTGCGAGTTGCGCAAAATGTCTGTGCCGATTGCCTACTTTGATGTAGGTGGCGGCCTAGCGGTTGATTACGATGGTACTCGCAGCCAATCAAGCAGCTCTATGAACTACGGGCTGGCTGAATATGCTCGTAACATTGTTAGTACGGTAGGTGACGTCTGTGCGCTGTATGACGAAAAAGCGCCGGTGATCATTTCAGAATCTGGCCGTTCATTAACCGCGCATCACGCTGTGCTTATCACCAATGTTATTGGTACTGAAAGCTATGCCAGCGAGCAAGTGGATGCGCCGTCTGAGGAAGCGCCGATTTTACTGCAAAACATGTGGCAGAACTGGCAAAACCTAAAATCGGGAACCGATGCTCGTGCGTTGATCGAAATTTATAACGATACGCAAAGCGATCTATCAGAAGCTCAAACCCTGTTCGCAACAGGTGTGGTGGATTTGCACCAAAGAGCATGGGTAGAGCAATTGAGCTTAACCATTTATGGCGAATTACATCGTCAAATGGACAACAAAAACCGTTTCCACCGTCCAATTCTTGACGAATTGAACGAGCGATTGGCCGATAAGTTCTTTGTGAATTTCTCGCTGTTCCAATCGTTACCCGATGCATGGGGTATTGAGCAAGTCTTCCCTGTTCTTCCATTATCTGGATTAGACAGAGAAGACCAAACTCGAGCCATTATGCTTGATATTACTTGTGATTCAGACGGTACCATTGAGCAGTATGTAGATGGGCAAGGTATTGAATCCACATTACCAGTTCCTGCATGGAACAAGGATCAACCCTACTTAATGGGCTTCTTCCTTGTTGGCGCTTACCAAGAAATTTTGGGCGACATGCACAATTTATTTGGTGATACACACAGTGCAGTGGTGAATGTCACAGATAGTGGTGATATTGATTTCGCGACCATCGATCTTGGTGATACGGTGGAAGACATGATGCGTTATGTGCACATTGACGTTGATGCAATTCGTAGTAACTATAGAGAACTGGTTGAGCGTCATATTAATGCTGACGAGCAAGCACTTATTTTAGAAGAGTTAGAGTATGGCCTAACCGGTTATACCTATCTAGAGGATTTATAAATGAATGATTTGTTTACAAAAACTGATTATTCTCTGTATTCGAATGCGATGACATTTGTCCGCCGTCCTTACGTGAGAAACCCGATTGGAACCGACGCCGATGTAGTGGTTCTAGGTGTACCGCTAGACATGGCGACCTCTGGCCGTCCAGGTGCGCGTTTAGGCCCAGATGCTATCCGTCGTGCATCTGTCAATCTTGCGTGGGAAGGCAAAAAATTCCCTTGGACATTCAACGTATTTGATAAACTCAAAGTCATCGACTCAGGTGATCTAGTTTTTGATTGTGGTGACGCTGAAGATTTTACTTATCGTTTAGAAGCCGCGACAAGCGACATTTTAAAAAATGGTAAAACCATGCTCGCACTTGGCGGTGATCACTTTATTACGCTGCCAATTTTACGTGCTTACGCGAAGCATCACGGTGAAATGGCATTGATTCATTTTGATGCGCACACCGATACCTATGCCAATGGCAGCAGCTACGATCATGGGACGATGTTTTATCATGCGCCCAAAGAAGGGCTGATTTCTGCAAAGCACTCGGTGCAAGTCGGTATTCGCACCGAATATGACTACGACGATCATGGCTTTAATGTCATTAATGCTATGCAAGCCAATGATATGAGTGTCGACGAAATTGTTGCTCAAATCAAAGCAACAACAGGCGATAAACCTGTCTATATTACATTTGATATCGACTGCTTAGATCCAGCGTTTGCTCCAGGTACCGGTACCCCGGTTTGTGGCGGTCTTAACTCTGATAAAGTACTAAAAATCATCCGTGGTTTGGCAGGTATGAACGTGGTTGGCATGGATGTGGTTGAAGTATCGCCTCCGTATGACCAAAGCGATCTTACCGCATTGGCAGGCGCAACCATTGCTCTTGAATTACTGTATGTATTGGCGTCAAAGCCTACTGTTGGCGATTAAAACGACATATTCGGATCTACGTCGGATGATTGGAATCTAGCTCTGGTCATTACAATCGATAGCTCGCATTCATCAACAAGTCAGATCAAAAGGGGGGGATTCTCAATGAATCCCCTCTTTTTTCATCGGCCCAGCTAACCTAATAGGCTATCTCTCTTAATCAAATATCGCTTTTAATAGACTGAGTGCATTTTCAACAAACTAAGGCGCATTCCACCAGCGGATGTTCGCTAATACCATCGAAAATCGTGTGTCGGCTAATAACATAAATGGCGTATCAAGTTGGCTTAAATCCACCCCATTATTAGTAAATTCTTCGCTTGAAACTGTGACGGTCACAAACTCATCAACCGTTTGCAGTTGCTCCGTAATATCAATTTTCACAACACTCGCAGCTAAGCTTTGTTCTTGTCGATCTTGCACTGCTACATACACGCTACCTGTTGGACACTCGGTCACCTTAACCTCAAAACTCAAACCGCCTTTTGGATGCGCAAAGCAGCTAAAGTCTTCCGTATCCCCATCCGTTGTTGCAATGCATACCGACGCGCCAGCCTCTTTAAATACCAAACTCACCGCGTCTTGCTGCTGTTGATAGTTATAGGGTTTAGTCTCAATCGATACAAAGTTCATTGCGTTATTCCGAGACACTTCAACTCGGTTTCCACCTTGCGCTTGGGCGACAAGTAACTGAAAATCACCAATCGTTGAACGAACACCATACAGCTCTATTGCCGGACGCACATTTCCCTCAATGAAATGGTCGCTGTCATCGCGATCAAGCTGATCCAGATCGCGCTGCTGCAATCGCGAGGAATAATTCAATCCGTATCCATACTCAAACAGCGGAGCATGCTCCCCATTAGGATCTTGTTCATACTGTGAAACTTGGTAATTAGGAATGTGCTGAGGGATACGATTCACGGTCGCACTCAACTTTTTATTCGGCCAGCTATAAGACAGCTTACCTTGGAAGTCATAACGTCGGCGCTTCTCTTCATCTCCTACTAAGACATCGGTAATGCCCTTACCTTCACTGCCCGGAAGCCAAGCGGCAACAAATGCATCAGACATGGCGATTTCTTTATTAAGATATAAAGGACGACCACTGTAAAACACGGTAATGATCTTGGCACCCGCCGCATGCAAGCGATGTATTTTCTCAACATCTCTACGATAACTGCGCTTCAACTGGGAAAATTCTAGCGTTTGCCAGGCTTTAATATCGCCCATCATTTCCGCATAGGGATCTTCGCCAATAACCACAATCGCGACATCACCCGGCTGCACATCTTCTTTCAGCTCTGGGTCAAAATTAACATTGCTCTCTCCAAGTTCAGCCACTAACGCCATTTTCAGTGTCGTCGCACCGGGAAAGTCCTCCAATGTATTTTCGTCACCTTGCCAAGTCAGATTCCAGCCACCCGATTGTTTTTGAAGATCATCGGCGGCACTGCCTGTTACTAGTACTTTCTGATTCTTGCTCAGCGGCAGTATTTGATTGTTGTTTTTTAATAACACTAACGATTTTCGTACCGCTTCACGAGCAACCTCACGGTGTGCCTGTGCACCCAACAAACTTTGATTACCAGCAAGGACTCGCTGAGTGGGTGCAGGCTTTGTCCATAATCCCGCTCTCATTTTTACGCGCAGAATTCGCGTTACTGCGTCATCAATACGTGCGATTGGGATAACACCAGAGTGAATATCCGCTAACGCAGTGCGATATACTTCAATCCAGTGTTCATGAACTGGTACCATTAAAATGTCATTACCTGCATTGATAGCGTAAGTGGCATTACCATCGGTGCATTTGTTAATTTCAGCATGACCATGCCAGTCGGTCACAATCAACCCATCAAAGCCCATTTTGTCTTTGAGTACATCGTTTAAAAGATACTTACTGCCATGGATCTTATAGTTGTATCCGTTGCCCTCACCGGTGATATCACTCTGTGGCGAATGATCATAGTTGGCGGGATTTTCCCAAGTATTAAACGACGACATAACCACCTGCGCCCCTGCCTCTAAGCCACTGAAATAGCCCATGGCATGGATATTACGTAACTGATCTTCGCAATAGGCATTCACCCCACGATCAACGCCAGTCAGAGTTCCACCGTCCCCTACCCAGTGTTTAACATTGGAAATGACTTTATACTCACTTTTCAGCTCATTCTGGTCACCTTGCAAACCAATCACCATTTGCGACGCGTAAGCGTAAGTGATCTCAGGATCTTCAGAGTATCCTTCGTATACCCTACCCCAACGGAGATCGCGTGGTGTCGCGACTGTCGGCGCAAATGTCCAGTCTAGGCCAGTCGCAGCGACTTCCAACGCGGTAATTTTTCCGATTCGACGAATGAGTTCAGGATCTCGCGCCGCGCCAAGCCCAATATTGTGGGGAAACACCGTCGCGCTATACACATTATTATGACCGTGCACGGCATCTGTTGCCCACATAAACGGAATACGAAATGGCCGATCTGCGAAGGCTTCTTCGGTTGCATGCCAAAACTCATCGGCTTTATCTGCCCAATGTTGCGCTAGAGAGCGCTTATTCTCATTCGGCCACGCGCCACCACCGTTTAAGATAGAGCCAAGCTTATACTGTTTTGCTTCTTCAGGTGTGACGCCCCTTAGATCAGGCTGTATCATCTGGCCAAGCTTTTCTTCTACCGTCATCAAAGCAACAATACGAGCAACTTCCTGCTCAACGGCAGGATCTTTTTTAATCGAAGAGTTGATGCGAGGCCATTCTGGAAAATAAGGCGTGATTGTTGTCATCGGAATATCCTAAAGGTTTGCTACAGAGGTAGGAATAAGACGTCAGTACCCACTCTCGCAGAGGCGTTAGAGATGACTAAGTACTGAATTCATAACTTCAGCGATGATATAAGCGAACGAGCGACTCATTCGTGACCTAAGTCACAAGGAATAATCCCCTCTAAGGGCAGGTAACAAAACTCGGAAACAATCCACAATACCGTCAGGCATCATGAAACTTATATAGAGGCCTAGCATTATCTCATTGATTAACAATGAGTTACCGTGAAACTTACCATCAAACCTTTAAGAAGCACTTTCATACGGTTAACATTTACGCGCCAGCTTCCACAAGAAAATTAGCTTGGCGTACGTTCAACGAAGCGCAATATGACTGGTGCTATCTCTGACCACAATAGACACTGGCGGAATATCATAATCCGGCTCATTACCACTGATGAGATCCAATATAGTTCGAATAGCAATCTCCCCCATCTGCGCAAAAGGTTGACGCATGGTCGACAACCTGGGGATATAGAACTCCCCAATTGGCAGATCATCAAAGCCCACAACTGACACATCGTCGGGCACACGTAACCCCTTTCTATGCAAGGCTTGAATGACACCAAACGCCGACAAGTCATTCGCCGCAAACACCGCTGTAAACTCGGCGCCTGATTCAATTTTTTCCATTGTTCTCTGACACGCTTCATCTGCTTCAAAGTTAGCCGAAATCCAAGTAGGCTCACCACTCGGTAGCCCGGCTGCAGTCATTGCTCTTTTAAATCCTGCCAATCGCTGCTCTGTTTCGATGTTTCCTCTCGCTCCCATGGCATGAAATATTTGAGTATGCCCGAGTTGTAACAAATGATTCGTAGCGAGATACGCGCCAATTTCATTATCAACATTAATCATAGGCAATAATCCCGAACCATTACGGCACATCAAGAGTGCTGGCATGTCTCCGGTGATATGGGCAATTTCACTCTCGGCCAACTCACCACCAATAATGATCACACCGTCGACTGGACGATGAACCAAATCGTTAAGTTCATTGCGTTCTCTAGCGATATCCCAATTAGTCGTCTCGATAATAAGGTCATAACTGTGGCTATGCATTTGTTCATCCATGCCACATAGAATTCGGCTGACATAAGGTGCATCAAACGACGGAGCAATCACTCCTATCGTCATATTCCTTTTCGTATCTGACTCATCTTTACGAGGTTTATGCTTGAAACCCGTTTCAAATATAGCCAACTCAATTGCATCTACTTTTTGTTTAGCGATGAATGTTGTGCGATTTAAATAACGTGAAACGGTGCTTGCCGATACGCCAGCGCGTTTGGCAACATCATAAATGGTGGCTTTTTGAGCTGACATGGAGGTTGTGGATTCTCATATTATTCTCAGTTACGTCACAACATAGCGAATTCTTTACCAATAGGAAAAGGGAAACGTTAAATTAGAGAGCAAGCCAACATGAAAAATAGCGCAAGGTTAAACAATTTTACCTTATCGGCTGGTATCGTTGTTGTGTGAAAATTCTGCCACCTTGTGATATCTACCCTAGAATTCAGCCAATTAATGAGCAATCGTAGCTTCTATATAATTAATCACTATAACCACCTAAACAAAGATGATAAGTTTATGTAAAAATAATTAACAAGGAGTTCGTTATGCGTTCTAAATTCGCAGTGGTATGTGCATTAGGGTTAGCAGCTATTTTAGCGGGATGTGCAGCACCCAATGAAAATCGTAATAACCAAGAAATTGGCAACAAAATGGAAGCTGATGCGCAACACGAAAAAGAAATTTGTACCGCTTTAGGTGACATTAACTGCGCTCAGCAGTAATTGATGAAAAGTCATTGATTGAAAACAACGTAGCGGTTAATCACACCGCTACGCTTTACAGCTCCATCTTCTCTACCACATACCTTCGTCTTCTTAGCTGAATCCTGCTAAATAAACCTGAGTCGAGTTCAAAGAATCGCAACTAATCCTCAGTGTGGCGAATGGTCATATTTCTTGGAATCAATTCAATGCCAGGGTTGTATCGTTTAGCCGCGGCGTTCAACGCTAATTCCATCGCACTATCGCAAATAAGGTCAAATTGTTGAGGGGATGAATTAACCTTAAAAGGAAGGAAGTCCAACAGTCTGTTATCACCAAAGGTTGCTAGCTTCACTTTTCCCATCAGTTCAGGCTTTTCTAAGAAAACGTCTAAGACACCTTCTAACAAGGTATACGACATCGTCACAATGGAGTCTGGTAACTGGTCTGTATCAAGCCACAGCTCTAATAACCGTTTACCCTCCTCTCGGTTAAAGTGCTCACCATAAACCACCATAGACTGCGTTGTGACTAACTTTGCTGCGGCCTCAAAGCCGAGTTGCCGCTCGCGTGAGATATTGAGCGAAGGCAAGGCCCCAATCAAACCGATGCTCTTGGTCTCTTCATCTAATACCGAAGATGTCAAATTAAATGCCGCGCCAAAATCTTCACTGATCACGCAACTAAAATGCTCATCATCCAAAGAACGGTCTATCGCAATAACCGGCGTCCCCTTTTGTTGAATAGGTAGGTAATAATCGCTGGCTTCTGTAATCGTACTGGCAACAAATAGCGCATCAATGCGCCTAGAGATTAGAGCCTCTGCTACGCGCTTTTCTGTTTCTGGATCATCATCGGAGCAACCGATTAAAATTTGAAATCCCGCCTTACGAGAGTTTTGTTCAAGGAGCTTGGCTATCCGAGCGTAACTTGAGTTTTCCAGATCCGGAATAATAAGACCAAACGAGCGGCTATGCCCTGCCCGCAGCGACGATGCTGCGTGATCGGGGCGATAATTGTGAGCGTCGACCACCGTCATCACTTTTTTTTGGGTTTTTTCAGAAATTCGATATTTCTGTGCTTTACCGTTAATCACATAACTCGCCGTGGTCTTTGACACCCCAGCAAGCTTTGCTATTTCATCCAAAGTCATATCTCGATCCTTTCTGTGCGATGGATCATATAAATGAATTCCAACCATACTGACAAGTTGAATTATATGCTGAATCGGTTCAGTATAAAAGCTGAAAGGATTCAGCAAAGTTCACACTTTTGAAAACTGGCCTATATTTATAGTGATAGATCACCTATAGGACCTCGCTACAGCAAAGCCAATACACAAAAAATGGTTTGCTGAATTTTTTTAAAATTTTGCTGAATCGATTCAGTTTCACGTGAGTGATTAACTTAGTCGGTTCAAAAACAAGAATAACGTGGGTAAGCTAACATGCTTCAATTAAACAGCGACAACATCAAACTTAATCAATCGTCAGACGACAAACTCAGCGCCATTAAAGTGATCGCAGCAGACCTGACTGCAAAAGGGCTCGTTCAAGAAGGTTATGTCGACGGCATGCTTAATCGCGAAGGCCAAAACTCAACGTTTCTAGGCAATGGTATCGCGATTCCTCACGGCACTACTGATACCCGTGATCTTGTTCAAACCACCGGCGTGGCGATTCATCACTTTCCGAATGGTGTCGACTGGGGTAACGGTAATATCGCTTACGTCGCGATAGGTATCGCCGCTAAATCAGACGAACACTTAGGTATTTTAAAACAACTAACCAAAGTGCTTTCTGCTGATGGCGTTGAGAAAAAACTTAAGCAAGCGAAAACAGAACAAGAAATCATTGCGCTGTTGAATGGTGATGTTCAACTTGAAGCCGATTTCGATGCCTCTTTGATTCAGCTCAACTTCCCAGCAAGTGATATGCTCCAAATGGCGGCTGTCGCGGGTGGTTTACTTAAAAACACAGGTGGTACCGGCGCCGAGTTCGTTGCAGATCTTGTGACAAAGTCCCCCACTCATCTTGGCAAAGGACTATGGCTAGTCAGTAGCGACAAAGCCGTCACTCGCACGGGAATGGCCTTTGTCTCAACCATTAACCAGTGCGAGCTTGACGGTACACCTGTGCAAGCGCTTATTGCATTCGCTGCATGTAACAACGCTCACGAAGCAATGCTCAATAAAGTTACTGACCTTGTGTTTAAGCAAGAGCAAAGCAAACTGCTGTCACTTTCTACCGAACAACTGCTCGCTTTCTTCACTGGTGAGCAAGCCCCGGTCGTTGCAAATGACAGTGGCAATGTTGCTGTATTCAAAATTAAAAACGCTCATGGCCTGCATGCTCGTCCTGGCGCCATGCTGGTGGCTGAAGCGAAAAAATTTGAAGCCACCATTCAAGTATCTAACCTAAACGGCGAAGGCAAGGCGGTTAACGCGAAGAGCCTAATGAAAGTCATTGCTCTTGGCGTGAAACACGGTCATGAATTGCAATTTAGCGCCGATGGCGTCGATGCCGAGCAAGCGCTAGACGCCATTGGTAAAGCTATCGCTTCTGGTCTTGGTGAAGGGTAAGGATTGATGATGACGACTCAATTAAATGCATCCGTGACGAATAAAGTCGTCACTATTACCCTCAATCCTGCTTTGGATCTTACAGGCAGCTTAGATAAGCTCAATCAAGGTTCGGTGAGCTTAGTCAATACGGGTTCACTGCATGCGGCCGGCAAAGGCGTTAACGTTGCTAAAGTATTATCCGACTTAGGCGCAGACGTTACGGTAACAGGCTTTCTAGGCACCGACAATCAAGAGCTTTTTTGCCAACTCTTTACGGAGTTAAACGCTAAAGACGAATTCATTCGTGTTTCTGGCTCAACGCGTATCAACGTCAAGCTGGTTGAAAACAGTGGCGAAGTCAGTGACATTAATTTCCCAGGTGTTGAGGTTGACGCGCAAGCCATCACTCAGTTTGAGGCAACACTCGAAAAACTCATGCATAGCCATGACTACTTCGTCTTTGCCGGTAGCTTACCACGCGGTATTAGCGCCAAGCAGTGTGCGCAATGGATTGAAAAACTACAAAGTAATGGCAAACGCGTTCTGTTTGATAGCAGCCGCGATGCACTGACCCAGGGTTTAGATGCGAAGCCATGGTTAATAAAACCAAATGATGAGGAGCTCTCCCAATTCGTTGGTCGTGAACTCAGTACTCAAGAACAATGCTTGGAAGCGGCAGAAACGCTTTCTGATAAAGGCATAGATAACATCGTTGTCTCCATGGGCGCGGAAGGTGTTCTGTGGTTAAACGACAATAAATGGCTTCAAGCCAAGCCACCAAAAATGCATGTCGTTAGCACCGTGGGAGCTGGTGACACCTTGGTTGCTGGTCTGTGTTGGGGCCACATGCAAGCAATGCCAAAACTAGAATTACTCTCCTTTGCTACTGCGCTTTCCGCTCTGGCCGTTGGTCAGGTTGGCGTTGGCGTACCAAGTAAAGAAGACGTTGTATCCCTACAAAAACAAATACAGTCACAAGCGTTAAATCGTTAATCATCCGTATTGATGACTCTGATTTAACACGACAAAATGGACATAAAGGTCGAATCTATGAAAATTTCAATTATTACCGCCTGCCCTAGCGGGGTAGCAAACAGCATTATTGCCGCCGGATTACTTGATCAGGCAGCCAAGGCACTCGGCCATGATGCCCGCGTTGAATGCCACTCTAGTGTTGTTGAGACTCAAGTATTAACTGAGGCACAAATCGCAGAGTCTGACGCTATTATCATTGCAGCAAACGCGCCCGTTGATACCCAGCGTCTAATTGGTAAACGTGTTTATCAAGCCAGTATTTCTGAGTGCACGAGTGACCCTAAAGCGTTTTTAAGCAAAGCGATCAGTGATGCTCAACTATTAAACCAAGAAGCCGCACTCAGCATTTCGTCTACCGAGCCTGTGAATACCGAGAGTCTATCTACCACGAAAAAGATTGTCGCTATCACAGCATGCCCAACTGGTGTCGCGCATACTTTTATGGCAGCAGAAGCACTGGAAAACGAAGCGAAACGCCTTGGTCATCAGATTAAAGTGGAAACTCGCGGTTCAGTGGGCGCTAAAAATCAACTTAGCGATCAAGATATCGCCGATGCTGATCTTGTTATCATCGCCGCCGACATCGAAGTTCCTCTGGATCGTTTTAACGGTAAAAACATGTACAAGACCAGCACGAGTCTTGCATTGAAAAAAACCGAACAAGAGATCAACAAGGCATTTTCTGAGGCCACTCCTTATGCTCACGCAGGTGGAAACAACCAAACACCAGCAACAGAAGAGAAAAAAGGCGTTTATAAGCACCTAATGACCGGTGTATCACACATGCTTCCTGTCGTGGTTGCTGGTGGTTTGATTATCGCTCTTTCGTTCGTATTTGGTATTGAAGCATTTAAAGAAGAAGGCACGTTGCCAGCAGCGCTTATGACCATAGGTGGTGGCAGTGCGTTTGCACTAATGATTCCTGTTCTTGCTGGTTTCATTGCCTTTTCCATTGCTGACCGTCCAGGTCTTGCACCCGGTCTAATTGGCGGCATGCTGGCAAGCTCGACTGGTGCTGGCTTCTTAGGTGGTATCGTGGCGGGTTTCCTAGCGGGTTATTCAGCCAAGCTTATTGCCGATAAAGTCCAGTTGCCACAATCAATGGAAGCGCTCAAACCAATTTTGATCATTCCGTTTATTGCGAGCTTGTTTACTGGTCTTGTAATGGTATACATCGTGGGCGGCCCTGTGGCTGGCATTATGTCTGCAATGACGGATTTCCTAAATAATATGGGGTCTGCGAATGCAGTTCTGCTAGGTGTTATTTTGGGCTGTATGATGTGTTTCGACCTCGGTGGTCCAGTCAACAAAGCGGCATATACGTTTGGTGTTGGTCTATTGGCTTCTCAAACTTATGCTCCTATGGCTGCTATCATGGCCGCGGGTATGGTTCCGGCACTGGGTATGGGTCTTGCGACTTTCCTTGCAAAAGATAAGTTTGAGGCTGGTGAACGCGAAGCAGGCAAAGCGTCTTTCGTATTAGGCATGTGCTTTATTTCTGAAGGTGCGATTCCATTTGCAGCGAAAGATCCAATGCGTGTTATCCCTTCATGTATGGCTGGTGGCGCGCTAACGGGTGCACTATCTATGCTAGTAGGCGCAAAACTGATGGCACCACACGGTGGTCTGTTCGTACTACTTATTCCAGGTGCAATTTCACCAGTACTGATGTATTTAGTTGCTATCGCCGCTGGTACGGCGGTAACAGGCTTTACTTACGCGTTCTTGAAGCGCCGCGCGCAAACGCCGCAAGTCGCTAACGCTTAATGAGCTTCGCTCCCGTTATTAACACCCCTAGATAGAAAAGGCGCTGCATTTGCAGCGCCTTTTTACTATTTATACTTTCCAAATAAGTCCATTGCTAAGACTTATGTTTCGAACCTATATGCTATTACATGTAATGGCGACACTATCAACCGTTACACCGTCTACTAGCACATCGAAGCTTTGCTCCCCATTAAAGCCATTGTCACACGTCACAGCCAGACTGTAGGTACCGTCCCCAATATCGCTAGACACCATACTAACAAGACCAAACTGAACGACTAACCCATCGACAGTTACCGTGTGGCCTCCATGCCCAACAACTGAGTTATCAGACTGCCTCAATGTTAATGTCAGATTTGATGTTTGACCTTCATCTTGACTGATCGAGTTACTCGATAATGAGGTTGCTGCACCGTCGACTTCGGTAAAGCTAACAGCAGCGGTATTAGTGATTGAAAGTGAATCAACTAACGCTGTAATAGTATAGTTTCCCGCGGTACTCCCTGTGACAGTTGCGGTATAGGTTCCATCACCATTGTCAGTCTCATTCGAGAACGCCAATCCACTTGGTGCTGAGCTTAAAGTCAAGGACCCGCCACTCTGACCATAATCTTGACCATCTGCTTGTTTAAGCGTAACGGTCACTGCTGTGGATGTACCCGTTTTCATTGAATCACTTGCGACGCTAACCGTCGAATTTGATGCGCTTGGCCCAACAGCAACGAAGGTAATACCCAACGTCGCGATGTTTTGTGATTCAAACGATGCGGTCACATTTACCGTTCCTGCAGTACTAGAACTGATACTGCTTGTGAAGGTGCCGTTACCATCATGGCTTGTCGCCGGAACGGTCGCACTTCCAGAATATGCAAGAGCAACGGTTGCAGAACTTGGTACAAACAACGCGTTTGCATAGTCACGTAACACGATTGTTGCCACTGTGGTTGATGTACCATCTGCATCTACACTATTCGAACTCAGAGTAAATGTTGAATTAGACAAGCTAAACGCAGAAGTAAACGTCACAATTTGCGAGCCTAACGACGTTGACCCTAATAGCCCGGTTACCGTCACCGCTCCACCCGTTGTTGAGGTTAAGTTACTGGTATACACCCCTCCACCTTGAGACTGAACCGCTGAGCTCACCGCTGTACCTGATAGGCTCAAGGATACACTGCCTGATGAAGGCACATACGCATTACCAGCGTAGTCCTTAAGCGTCACCGTTACCACTGAGGCCGTTGTACCATCAGCAGAAACAGTGGCACTACTCACTGCCACCGTTGACTGGCTCACATCGAGATCGGCAACAAAGGTTACAACTTGCGAGCCTAATGACGTTGAACCTAGTAACCCAGTCACCGTCACAGCTCCACCTGATATTGAGGTTAAGTTACTGGTATACACCCCTCCTCCTTGAGACTGAACCGCTGAGCTCACCGCTGTACCTGATAGGCTCAAGGAGACACTGTCTGATGAAGGCACATACGCATTACCAGCGTAGTCCTTAAGCGTCACCGTTACCACTGAGGCCGTTGTACCATCAGCAGCAACTGTGGCACTACTCACCACCACAGTTGACTGACTCACATCAAGATCGGCAACAAAGGTTACAACTTGCGAGCCTAATGACGTTGAACCTAATTGCCCGGTCACCGTCACAGCTCCACCTGATGTTGAGGTTAAGCTACTGGTATACACCCCTCCACCTTGAGACTGAACCGCTGAGCTCACCGCTGTACCTGATAGGCTCAAGGAGACACTGCCAGATGCGGGCACATACGCATTACCAGCGTAGTCCTTAAGCGTCACCGTTACCACTGAGGCCGTTGTACCATCAGCAGCAACTGTGGCACTACTCACTGCTACAGTTGACTGACTCACATCGAGATCCGCTTCAAAGGTAATGTCAACTGAGTTAGATATTGAAACACCGCCAATACTTGCACCTATTGAATAGCTTCCACTGATTGTGCTGGAAAACGTCCCGGTATACGTTCCATCTTGATTATCAACACTAGATACCTGCGTGACATTTTGAGGAATAATGAACGTAATATCACCTTCGGACTCAAGGTAATTATTACCATCAAGATCCTTAAGCTGCACGGTAAAAGTGACAACATCGGTGCCATTAGCAGGCAACGTCTGTGTGTTCGCATTTAACGAGGAAGAAGAAATATCAGCGACTGGAGTAAATAACACACTCGCTGTACCTCCCAAGGCATTTCCATCGATAGCGCCCGAAATAACCACCGCTTGAGCATTCACTGAAGTAATGTCTGCTGTATACGTACCGTCACCCACAGATTGAATGTTCGCGATAGAGACACCTTGAGAGGGCTCAGCAGAAAGCGTAAGTGTCCCTGTATTCGTATCCCTAGCAACACTAAACTGATCTCGCTCCTGAACCGTCAATGTAATTGAGGTTACACCATCAGCTCGGGCGCTTGACGTCTGTGCAACGACACTGGTTTTCGCATAGTCAATGGGAAGCGCTTCACTACAAAACTCATTACTCGAAGGTAAGGGAATATCAAAAACCATAGCTTGCGTCGAGCTGGCTGTCACCGTTCGCCTTTCACCCCAGTAATAGCGGTTTTCATAGCGAATATAAGCTGAGCCCTCATAGTCAATCGTATCTACTGCTCGCGCTTCTTGAGCTAGCCCGTCAGTATTCGTTTGTCCCCACAAATACTGAGAATAGTCTCGATTGTACATCCAATAATACGCTTCAGGGGCGGGCTTAAATCGCACAACATCTTGTTGATCATCTAAACAAATGAGGCGCGCACTAATATCCTGATCAATTTTCTCACATAATTTGAGCGACATAAGTTGAATCTCGGTCATCGACTCAACCGCAGTAAACTCAACCTGCCCCCATGTTTCACCACCATAATAATACAATCGATATAGACCGTTTTCGATAAGGTTGGTTAAACTAATCGTATTACCAGTCACCTCGCCAGAAGACTCATAAGAATAACCTGAATAAAGATAATATCGACCTGAATCAATAGCTTGCGAACGTGACGTGTCGATAGGGCAAACAAGGCTGAGTTCTGTATCTATATCAAAGCGTGGTGGATTAACAATATTCAATGTTGCTTTAAATGACTTGGTGTCATTATTGGATACACCAAAACAAAAGTCCTCTAGATCTAACCCTTCGTCACCACTTTGCACCTCAATAACTTGCCCATCAACCTCAATAGAGGCTAACAGACTGTTTCCTTGACTATCTAGAAGATCAAAGTGACCAGCAAATGCCGGTACATTATAGATATCGAGTTTCTCTGGGTTATCACCCCATCCACTTGGCTTATATGCCCAACCGCCTCCTGATTTAGCAAAGGACAAGCGCAGTTTTTGGTTATTTGCCACGCCATCCTTATCAACTACATCCACTTCCAACTTACACTTTTCCTGACCGTACCAATCCAAGTTGTAATAAGACAAATGGGTAATTGCCTTTGATACGGTAAAGGTTTCTGCATTTTCTTGTAAAATGGCTGCATTACCCTCATATTGCCACTTGCCCGTCGAGGAGGTGTAGCTCCAGATAGGTATTACTCCGTCCTGCAGAGACAGTGGTAGGCCAGTATTTGGGTTCGTTGTCGTTTTCGGTACATCAAACGTTAATGTGACTTGTCCGCCATCAAAGCTCGACACCCTTTGACCACTTTCATCACTAATCTCAATTGCGGCAAAGCCTGCTGATATAAAGGTTAAGCTATCTGGAGAGGTAACATCATCAGGCAGATCGCCTAATACCCCCTTAGGAGAAAGCCCTCCAGGAAATAGATATAACGGATTATTGCTCTCATCTGCAATACCATTTGGGTCGGCAGACAATAGCATTAATGACACCGTAACATCTCCAATGGGAACAAAAGCATTTCCTGATTTATCTAAAAAACTTGTACCCGCCGGGATCGTTAAAGCGGCAGTAGCACCATCAAGTATTTGACCACCTATCGTCGTTTCAGACTTGGGAGCCGTGGCCACATTGACCAAAGAGTTGGTCGTATTCCCTGACATAGCGATGATCTGTTCGATATATACCGCACCTAAGTCGTCACTATTCTTCTTTGGAACCACCTCAATCCACGGCTGGTTAGATAACGATGAATCTGAAAGATCATAGACTTGGGAGTTAGAAAAAAAATCATCTCCACTTACAACAATCGTCATCGTTGCATTCGTACTATTCCCAATAGTCAAATTGTTAACAGACAAAGATATGGGCACAATGCCAGCATCCGGAACCAATACCACATTTTGTTGATATGCGGCTCCATCAACATACCCAGCAACATCACGACCAGCAACATCGCGTATTTGTACAGAAAAATCAGGTGATGCATTGGTAACATCAAATACAAATGATAACTCTAAACTGGACAATGACGTCGTATCCGTTTGATTAGATATGTTAATTGGAATTTGCTGGGAGTGAGACACATTTTTGACCGACGTATCGGTCGTTTCAGATGTGTCAAAGCACCCGTTTAACATAAGAATAGCGACCAATACGACGTAAACTGACTGCTTTAAGTTTCCGTACCTAAAACTTTTTAATATCATTGTATGCCCTCTGAAATGACTTCTATCAAACAAGATCTATATTCAACTAGTATAAATACATACCGTTTCACAGAAATTAATTGCAAAGCACACTATTGCTCACAAAATACTTGAGAACCCTCGTTAGAAAATAAAAAAACCAAGCTCTCACGCTTGGTTTTATATAAAAATGGTTATCAACACCCTTCCATTAAATATCACTATTTTGCCCTACTCGTCATACAATCACGGTCAAATCCTCAACGTTTACTTGAAACCAAATCGTATTTTCGGTTAATACCAACGACTAATAGTAGCAAGATACCAAACCAACCCACAGTTCCACCATTACCAGAGCCCCCCTCAGAAGCAAACGTGCCCCCGGTATACACAACACTGCCATATTGAGCGATGTAATTTTGCCGAGAAATATCGTCAGACACATAGTAGGGAGACGCTAAACCATCAATCACATTGGTTATCCAGCTACGATAATCACTAATTTCTGTATAAACCGCAGTCACTGCCGAATTATTATCTCCGCAGGTAGACGGTCCAAAACTAGTGATGCCGACTTGAGTTTGAACACCCCCATCATCCCAATAAATAGGCCCGCCGGAGTCCCCTTGGCACGTCCCTGCTTTTAATCCAGTAGACTGGCTCGCGTCACCGGTAAAGCACACTTGCTTATCCGTTAAGTTGCGACCGTTTCTAAAATTTGCCGCACAAAGTGTATTATTTACCCACTGCAAATTCGTTTTCTGTAGAATTGTCGTCCCTTCAACATTTGAACGAATATTGCCATGCCCTACTGCGGTAAATGAGTAGCTTGATGAACGGTAACTTTCAGAAGATGCTAAGTGAGCGGCTACACCAGAAGAGGTTGATGTTTCCAGTTTCAGCACCGCAACATCATTCGGCAATAGTGCTGTGATGTTGTTTGAAAAATTAGGATGAATATAGACTTCAACCACCCGCCTTCTATCAGCATTAAGAAAGTTACTTTCGTCTTCTAACATGGGCAATACCGTGGTAAACAACCCTGCAGCAAGATCGCCTTCAATACAGTGAGCAGCGGTCAATACGTGCTCTGAATCTAGAAGCGTCCCTCCACAATACGCGCCACTTGAATATCGTCCGTCATATTCAGTAGAGTCAATATAGAGACCAACATAAGAGGGAAAGTCTGCCGCACTGGCATTCTCTCCATTCACGATCATTGGGGTGATATCTATATCAATGGCTTGAACGGGAAAAACGCCAAATACACAGGCAGATAGCAGCGCTTTTCGAATTATCCCATGAGCGTGCTTTTTCAACATCCTTGCCATACAAAGCTCCTCAATATAATGAAGTACATCTCAAAAATAGACTTTTTTGATGCTCTCATTAACAGTATAGAAAGAAAATTGATGGAATGAATGAAGTTAGCACTGTCTCGGCAAGTTTAGATAGACTTGCTCTCATATTGTCGTTTTTGAGAATCAATACTGCGCAGAACCGAATGGTAGAATTACGGTATCAATACATGAGAGAATTGATGAATGGTGCACCAAGAAATACCATCAACCCTGTAGCCCAACGTGGTGCGGCTGACTACAGGGTTTAGGGAGGTGAAAACCACATCTTCGATTTACATTAAGCGGACTCTGTTCCACCCAAGTAAAGCAAGCATGGTTAGCAGAAGTAACGACATAGAGCCGCCTCCTGAGCCACTACTAGAGGCACCATTGCTTGGGCGTATATCAAACCCCTGTCCGATCAAGTATGCCCTTCTCTCCGCATCGGTCGATACATAAGTTGGCGAGACGTGTCCATTCAAAACGCGGGTGATCCAATCAGAGTAATCGGCTAGTTCAGTAAACACTGCTGTGATATTCCTCGTCTTGTCTCCACATGGTACAGGACCAAAACTGGTGATGCCGACTTGAGTCTGCGTACCATTATTATCCCAATAAATCGGGCCGCCGGAGTCGCCTTGGCAAGTACCTGCAAGCAAATCACTCGCAGCACTATAATCGCCCGTAAAACAAAGATGAAAGTTCTTTAGATAACTCCCGTCATCAAATGAACCCGCGCACACATCATTGTCAACCCAATTAAGATTAACTTTTTGCAGCCGCTCAGTTGTATCGATGTACGAGCTGGTGTTGCCATGACCAACAGCCGTAAATACATTACCTTCACTACGATAACTTTCATCATTGGGCTGAACGATAGCAGTACCGGTACTCACCGCTGACTCTAACTTTAGTATCGCTATATCATTCGGTAACAGTTGGGAAATGCTGTCGTTGTAATCCGATGGGTGGTAGATTTCAACCACTCGTCTTTTTTCTACATTTAGATAGCTACTTTCATACTGTAAGCCCGGGACAACCATAGTAAAAAGTTGCGTCTCTACACTACCATAGACACAATGAGCCGCTGTGATCACATACTGATCATTAAGTAGCGTTCCTCCGCAATAAGGTGCTGCAGAATAAAGGTAGTTATATTCAATCGAGTCATAAAACAAACTAACAAATGAAGGATAGTCACTCACATTTGCATCCGTACCATTGACGATATAAGGTGAAATATCCAACGCTGGTTTTATAGGCTCATCAGCCAAAACATTCAACGTCAACATTGAAAGCGCCATAAAAGCTAAATGCGGTTTATTCAATAAGTGAATCACGAGATCGTTACTCCTTGTCTACCATCGCACAAATCATGTCAGTCACGTTGATATCATCCCAACATATAACATGCAAACCACATTGAGATCATCGCTGCCTCGCTCTCACTTTGTACGACGCTCCTCAAACTTTATGGATAAACACCCAGCATCAGAAACAAAAAAACACCGCCATGAGACGGTGTTTTTAAAAAATCGCTATTTGCTAATTATCCGCGATAATAACGCTGAGGCACAAACGGCATTTTCTCAACTGTCATTGCCAGCTTTTTACCACGCACTTCTGCGAATACTTCCGAACCCACAGGCATAAACTCGGTTTTCACATAACCCATAGAAACCGGCTTACCTGCGGTCGGACCCGCAGTACCACTGGTAACAACACCAATTTCATTGTCATCTGCATCAAATAATACTGCGCCTTCACGAACGGGCGCTTTAGTTTGCCCAACCAAACCAACACGCTTACGGCTAACCGCTTTCGTTTCTATTTGATCTAGAATGATATCCGCACCAGGGAAGCCACCAGCACGCTCACCATCGGCGCGACGTACTTTTTGGATACCCCACAGTAAGCTAGCTTCTACTGGCGTCGTTGTCGTATCAAGATCATGACCATATAGACACAAGCCGCACTCAAGTCTCAGTGAATCACGAGCGCCAAGACCAATCCACTCCACTTCCTCTTCTGCTGTAAGCTTACGAGCAAGGGCATCAGCTTGATTGGCTGGCACTGAAATTTCATAGCCATCTTCACCCGTGTAGCCACTACGAGAAACAATACAGTCTGTCCCTAATAAACTAACCGTTCTTACATCCATAAACAGCATATCAGCAACTTCTGGTGCCAAACGCGCTAAAACTTGCGCCGCTTTTGGTCCTTGAATCGCCAGCAACGCGCGGTCTTGAATCACTTCCATCTCCACGCCATCCGTAAGGTGTGCTTCGATATGAGTAATGTCTTGCTCTTTACATGCTGCATTCACAACAACAAACAGATGATCGCCGAGGTTCGCAACCATCAGGTCGTCCATGATGCCGCCTTGCTCGTTAGTAAAGAAAGCATAACGCTGCTTACCGACAGGCAAATCAATGATATCAACAGGAACTAATGACTCAAGAATCTTCGCGGCATTCTCACCGTGTAAACGCAATTGACCCATATGCGACACATCAAAAAGACCAGCAGCATCACGACAATGTAAATGCTCTTTTTTTACACCCAAAGGATACTGTACTGGCATATCGTAACCAGCGAATGGAACCATTTTAGCGCCAACTTCAACATGAAGAGCGTGTAAAGGTGTCGTCAGTAGATCTTGAGTCACTTGTTCTTGTGCCATTTTATTCTCCGTGAGCTGTAATCAGCCGTTGTTTAACTTTCACGTCATCTTTATTAGCTCTAACGCTTTCGTCGCTAGAGCCCATTAATTTGCTTTAGAGCGTTTCTCGCCGTGTATCATTAATAAACTCAATGATTAAAAATACACCTGCCAGAAACCTTGTTTCCTATAATAAACAAGAATGCGCCAATTTTTCATCATTAACAACATTCGAACAGACAGAAATGTGACATTTAACAATTTAATCACAAACCAAAAAGCGAACAAAGCCGCCTATTTCACGTGTTTTTTGCCCTATTTTATGGAATTTCTGTGCATTTAACCACAAGAGCAAACGTTTGCCTTTATTATAAGAAACCTACCTGTTTGCTGACTATTTCGCCGTTACCCACAAAATATGCGCATCGTCGTCGCTGACAGAAATCAGCATATGCCCCATATTTGCATCATAATACACGCTGTCACCCGCGTTCATTTCTACCGGTTCATAGAACTCAGAAAAGAAGCGTACGGTGCCTGAAAGGATAAGTAAAAACTCTTCTCCATCATGACGAACCCAATCACTATACTCTTCAAAAGCACGTGCTCTAACCGTACTTTTAAACGGCATCATTTTCTTGTTTGAAAGCTGCGTGGCAAGTAATTCATGCTCGTAGGTTGGAGTGGGGTGTGGTTTCCCCTCGCCTTGCTTAGTCAGGTCTCGGCGCCCAGTTGCTACTTTTTTCTTTGGTGGTTCAAAGAGTTGTGGCATATCTATTTGAAGGCCTGTCGCTAACTTCTGCATAGCCTGAAACGTTGGAGAGATCTGTTCATTTTCTATCTTGCTCAATGTAGAGCGTGCCAAGCCTGTTCGTTGACTGGCCTCTTCCAACGTCAACCCCATTTTTGCTCGAATATCTTTTAATCGTTCACCCAATTTAAGGGGTTCAATATGTTCATCCGCTGCGTCTTTCGCTAGCGTCAAAGATGGGTACTCATCATAGATGTCTTCAGACATATTATCCCTCTAAATAGTCGCTTCCTTTGTCCTGTCCACATTGTTGCATGAAGCGACTTATTCATTAAAGGTCATGGTCAAAAATAAAGCGTGCTCTGGTTAACAAAACTGGAAACTGTGTTTCCTATAGGAAATTTTTGATTGATTGTTCACGCCACGCGAGGTATGTTACCGACTTGTTAGATGAAGAGATGCATTGACGCAATCAGTGAAGTGGCTCAATTCCACCTTAACTGAATGATTTAGTCCTAGTCATTGGGACCTATTCACGCTGCCTTTTTGAACAAGTTATTTTGTTCACGCAGTACAAAGACAAGCGTTATTCAATCGTAAAAGAGCACCGCATTACGGGCTCTACATAACAGATAGTTTGAATGATCGTCATATTGAATAAACGTCATATTGAACAAACAACGGAAGGTAAACTGCCATGACTGCTCAGTTCCTAAAAAGCTACCAAAGCCACAGCTTAGAAAACTTTTTCTCAACCAATCTCTCAGCGACAGATGACGCCGTATTTACTGGCATCCAAGCCGAATTTACCCGTCAAAATGAACAAATTGAGCTTATTGCTTCTGAGAACATTGTTTCCAAAGCGGTCATGCAAGCCCAAGGGACTTGTCTAACAAATAAATACGCCGAAGGTTACCCAAATCGCCGATACTACGGTGGTTGTGAACACGTCGACACCGTTGAAGCCATTGCTATCGAACGCGCAAAGTCACTTTTTAAATGTGAATACGCAAACGTTCAACCTCACTCTGGTGCACAAGCCAATGGCGCGGTAAAACTGGCGTTGCTGCAACCTGGCGATACCATTATGGGCATGTCGCTGGATGCTGGGGGTCACCTAACCCACGGAGCTCGCCCAGCCTTATCTGGTAAGTGGTTCAACGCCGTTCAATATGGTGTTGACAAAACCACGCTTGAAATTGATTACGACGCGGTTCGCGAACTGGCCATCGAGCACAAACCAAAAATGATCATCGCGGGCGGTTCTGCTATTCCACGCACCATTGATTTTGCTAAATTCCGCGCGATTGCCGATGAAGTAGACGCAATATTAATGGTCGATATGGCGCATATCGCCGGTCTCATTGCGACTGGCGCACACCCTAGTCCACTACCGCATGCGCATGTTGTCACCACCACAACTCATAAAACATTACGTGGCCCACGCGGTGGCATGATTCTTACCAACCACGAAGATATCATTAAAAAGATCAACTCTGCGGTTTTCCCTGGCTTACAAGGCGGCCCTCTTATGCACGTTATCGCAGCAAAAGCGGTCGCGTTTGGCGAGGCATTAGGCCCACAATTTAGTACTTATATTGATTCAGTGATCGCGAACGCAAAAGTTCTTGCTGAAGTATTGCAAACTCGCGGTTGCGATATCGTAACGGGCGGCACCGACACTCATTTGATGCTTGTTGACCTAAGACCAAAAGGACTTAAGGGCAACAAGGCTGAGGAAGCGCTTGAGCGTGCCGGCATTACTTGTAATAAAAATGGCATCCCATTCGATACCGAAAAGCCTATGATTACTTCTGGTATTCGTTTAGGAACACCTGCTGGAACCACTCGTGGTTTCGGAACTGAAGAATTTAAACTCATCGGAGAGTGGATTGGTGACGTTCTTGATGGCTTGGTTGAATCCCCAGAGGGCAACCCAGACGTTGAGCAGCGCATCAAAAAAGAAGTGAAGGCCCTGTGTGCTCGCTTCCCACTGTACCAATAAAGAACAAACATCCTTAAATATTTGGAGATATAGCAATGGATAACACTTTGAAGTTTTCTGACAGCCATGAATGGGTTCGTGATAACGGTGACGGTACCGTGACTATCGGAATTTCAGAGCACGCTCAAGAAATGCTGGGCGATGTGGTATTTGTTGACTTACCAGAAGTCGAAGACGAAATTGAAGCCGGTGAGAGCTTTTCTCTCGTTGAGTCGGTAAAAGCGGCTTCTGATTTGTATGCACCTGTTACTGGTGAAATCGTTGAAATCAACGAAGAGCTAGAAGACAGTCCTGAGCTTATTAACGAAGAGTCTTATGACGGTGGCTGGATTGTTAAAGTGAAGATGGCTGATGCATCTGAACTGGACAACCTAAAGAGCGCTGAAGACTACCTTGCGTCTATCGAAGACGAGTAAGCCAAGCACGAATCAAAGCTGCCCAATTTTGGGCAGCTTGTTTTTTTAAGGGTCTCGCAGAAGATCTTTGAGAAGGTAAAGGAACCATGACTGAATTACTTAACACGCTAAGCACACAAAACGAGTTTGTTGCTCGCCATAACGGTCCAAATAAATCAGACCAACAAAAAATGCTGGATGCCATTAATGCACAAAACCTTGATGCATTAATTACTGAAACAGTTCCAGCCCAAATTCGTTTAGAACAACCAATGACACTGACCGCGCCAATGAGCGAATCGGACATGTTAGTTGAAATGAAAAAGTTCGCGAATCTGAACCAAATCAAACGTTCATTTATCGGTCAAGGTTACTACAACACCTTTACTCCTAACGTTATTCTGCGAAATGTTCTTGAGAACCCAGGCTGGTATACGGCGTACACGCCCTATCAACCTGAGATCTCTCAAGGTCGCCTAGAAGCATTGCTTAATTACCAACAGATGGTCATGGACCTAACGGGTATGGAAATTGCCAACGCATCCCTACTCGACGAAGCAACAGCCGCGGCAGAAGCCATGACGCTTTGTAAGCGTGCTGGAAAAAGCAAAAGCAAAACCTTCTTTGTCGCTGACGATGTTCACCCACAAACGATTGAAGTCGTAAAAACTCGTGCTGAGTTCATCGGCTTCGAGGTTGTTGTTGGCACGCTAGATTCCCTACCAGAGCAAGATGTATTTGGCGCCTTAGTACAATACCCAGGTACAACAGGTCAAGTTCATGACCTCACGGACATTATTGCAAGCGCGCAAGCAAATAAAACACTCGTGACTGTTGCCACTGATTTATTAGCGTCTACGCTTCTTAAGCCTGCTGGTGAAATGGGCGCAGACGTTGTGATTGGCTCAGCGCAACGCTTTGGCGTTCCAATGGGTTATGGCGGTCCACATGCTGCATTCATGGCAACCAAAGAAAAACACAAGCGTACGATGCCAGGTCGTGTCATTGGCGTCTCCATTGACAGCAACGGCAACCAAGCACTTCGTATGGCAATGCAAACGCGTGAGCAACATATCCGTCGCGAAAAAGCCACGTCAAACATTTGTACTGCGCAAGCGCTTCTTGCCAACATGGCGTCTTTCTATGCGGTTTATCACGGTGAGGAAGGTCTAAAAACCATCGCACGCCGTACTCACCACATGACGGCAATTTTGGCTGCTGGCCTAACTAAGTCAGGCTTTGAATTAGCAAATAATAGCTTTTTCGATACCATCACCATCAACACTGGTGAGCAAACCGATGCACTATTTACTGCCGCACAAAATGCTGACCTTAACTTACGTAAGTTAGATGGCAAGCTGGGTATCAGTTGTGATGAAACCACCACGGTTGACGATATTAATGCTTTGTTTAACGTATTTGGCGTAAACGAATCCGTTAACGATCTTTCTACTGAAATCGCGGGTAACGAATTTGCTGCTATTCCAGAAAGCTGCCGCCGTAGCACTCGCTACTTAACGCACCCAGTATTTAACACGCATCACAGTGAAACTCAGATGATGCGCTACCTTAAACAGTTGGAAAACAAAGATTTCTCACTGACGCACGGCATGATTCCGCTGGGCAGCTGTACTATGAAGCTAAACGCGGCGGCGGAAATGATCCCTGTCACTTGGCCGGAATTTGGTTCCATCCACCCGTTCGCACCTTTAGAGCAAGCGGCTGGCTATACGGCTTTGGCACAAGATCTTAAAGAAAAGCTCTGTGAAATTACTGGCTACGATGACTTCTCATTACAACCAAACTCAGGCGCATCTGGTGAATACGCTGGTCTTATTGCGATTCAACGCTACCACCAAAGCCGCGGCGAAGGTCACCGTAACGTTTGTCTGATCCCAAGCTCTGCGCACGGTACCAACCCAGCAACGGCTTCTATGGTTTCCATGAAAGTAGTTGTGGTGAAATGTGATGATGCTGGCAACATCGACATGGTCGATCTTGCTGCGAAAATCGAAAAACATCGCGAAAACCTTTCCAGCATTATGATCACTTACCCTTCGACACACGGTGTGTATGAAGAGCAAGTGAAAGAAGTGTGTGAAATGGTTCATGAAGCTGGCGGTCAAGTTTACCTAGATGGCGCTAACATGAACGCTCAAGTAGGCCTTACGACTCCAGGTTTCATTGGCTCTGATGTTTCGCACCTTAACCTGCACAAAACCTTCTGTATTCCACACGGTGGCGGTGGTCCAGGTATGGGTCCTATTGGTGTGAAATCGCACCTAGCACCTTTCCTACCGGGTCACATTGAAAATGGCGTACAGGGCGAAGACTACGCTGTTTCCGCAGCAGACTTAGGTAGCGCATCTATCTTACCTATTTCATGGGCGTACATCGCAATGATGGGTGAACCGGGTCTAACAGAAGCCACTAAAGTCGCGATTCTTAATGCGAACTATGTAATGGAAAATCTGCTTCCACACTATCCGGTTCTTTACCGTGGAGCAAATGGCCGTGTTGCGCACGAGTGCATCATTGATATTCGTCCATTAAAAGAAGACACAGGCATCAGCGAAGAAGATATTGCGAAACGTCTCATGGACTATGGTTTCCACGCGCCAACAATGTCATTCCCAGTAGCTGGCACATTAATGGTAGAACCAACTGAATCAGAAGATTTGGAAGAACTAGACCGTTTCTGTGAAGCGATGATCGCCATTCGTAAAGAGATGACGCAAGTGAAAGACGGCGTCTGGCCACTAGACAACAACCCACTTGTTAATGCACCACATACTCAAGTGGATCTATCATCTGACTCTTGGGATCGCCCATACTCACGTGAGCTTGCTTGCTTCCCATCAAGACAGGCGAAAGCGTCTAAGTACTGGCCGACGGTAAACCGTGTCGATAACGTATACGGCGACAGAAATCTAGTTTGTAGCTGTCCAAGTATCGATAACTATATTGATTAGGTTTTTTGGTGATCACAGATAACCAAGTTGGAAACTAACTTGAATCACAAAAGGCGAACCGTTTGGTTCGCCTTTTTCATTCTAAACAGCGCAAATCCAGTCAACCATCGTCATATCAGCCCACTCAAAGATGGCGCAAGGTTTCTAGTTCGTAGTACTCGGTTTGTTTTTACAACTCAAACAAGCGTTAAACGAGATGAACCACAACGGCGAAACTAAGCTGTTGTATAGAAAGCATGACGAATAGCGTTGATTCATCGCGCTGATCCTTTATACGAAACGGATCGAGAACAAACATAAAATAGATTCCTGACAAAAACGGCTGTTTTGCTGTATCTGGCTTAGATTGCTTGAACACATTAACTGTAATATTGTGACCTGAACATTAGTATCAAAAAATTGGCAACAGAAGTGAGTCGTGCGTGCTGAACAACATCAACCTAAACTTATTACGCTCTTTGCATGTTTTGCTCGAAGAGTGCCATGTCAGCAGAGCAGCAGAGCGATTGAATATTACACAATCGGCGGTCAGCCGTCAGTTAGCCCAACTGCGTGAATTGTGTGGTGATCCTCTTCTGGTGCGTCAAGGTAATACACTGATTCCAACGCCTAGAGCTCTGTTATTGAAAGCAAAATTGGAGGGGCTAATATCTGAGTTCAACCACTTGCTAGATGATAAACCGTTTGATCCCAAAGACTGGCAAGGCGAACTTGTTCTCGCGTCAAGTGATTACGTTGCCCAATACGTGCTACCCGATATCGCCTCCCACCTCAGCCAACTCGCTCCACAGTTGGACATGACGTATCAGCTTTGGCATCCAGAAACCCTAGATAGACTCCATGAAACTGGCATTCATATCGCCTCTTCCATGTATCCAGAAAAACCAGAGGGGGTGTCGAGCATTCATATCGGCTCTGATATTTCAGTATGCTTGATGAAAGCGAGTCATCCACTGGCCAGCCAAGATACACTCAGTGTTGATGATTTGATTGGTTTTTCACATATCAAAGTTACTGGCGGTGGCGATAAAGATTCCAGCACAGACCTTGCTTTAAAGGAGTTAGGACTGTCACGCCATATCACATTAAAAGTGCCGTTCTTTTCCGCAGCCATCAAGCGATTGGTGTCCAGCGAACATTTAATGATCGTACCTAAACACATAGCAGTAAACCTTGCTAAGTATTGGGATATCACGCATAAGCCTCTCCCTATTGATACCCTAGCGCATAAATACTGGCTTATGTGGCACCCAAAGTACGACAGTGATTCTGCCCACAAATGGGTTAGAGAAGAGGTACGAGCGGTCATGCAATTATCTGAATTTTCAATACGCCATTAACAAAGTGACAACGCTATGATTTAAGATCATGCCCCCCATGACAAATAGTGATTTCAAATTATACCTATAATGTTGATAAATTATTGCCAAAGAGGAGAAAATATATGTCACTCACTGTTTGGTTATCACTGTTTACTGTTTGTTTATTAGGGGCGATGTCACCAGGCCCCAGCTTAGCTATCGTCGCAAAACATTCTCTGGCCGGAGGGCGAATTAATGGATTGGTGGCCGCGTGGGCTCATGCGATGGGAATCGGTGTCTATGCCTTCATCACGCTTATTGGTTTAGCGCTTGTATTACAACAAAGTCCTATGCTGTTTAAGGTAATCAGTCTAGGAGGAGCAGCATACCTAGCTTATCTGGGCGTTAATGCTTTGCGTTCAAAGGGGGGTGTAGCGGCAAAGTTGGAGTCAGGGGAGCAAGCAACACTCATTCAATCGGCTCGTGAGGGCTTTCTCATCTCCATTTTAAACCCTAAAATCGCTCTATTCTTCATTGCTCTCTTTAGTCAATTTGTGGCTCTTGGTAACAGTGTTAGTAATCAAGCCATCATCATTGCGACACCATTAGTTCTGGACGGCTTATGGTACTCATTCATCACATTACTGCTCTCTAACCCTAGAGTGGTTGATACTCTTCGTTCTAAAGCGGTTCTGATCGATCGACTATCTGGAGTGGTGTTAATTCTGCTTTCGATTAGGGTTGTGTTAACGGTTTAGTTCAAACAGCGTTTGAATAGAGATACTCTATTATAGAGATACTCTATTATTGTTCTTTAAGAAAATAAAATAGCTTTCATTGATTTTGAATAACAAAAGGCGAACCGTTGGTTCGCCTTTTCGATTTATCATATGTCAAATAGCTACGCCATGAAAACACAAAAATTAACGAATTATAAAAATAGTTTCACACTGAATATAATTACTCATTTTCGCCAAGTGGTTGCCAATTTTTACTAAACTTTGATATGCAATAAAAATTACCATCATCGCCAATAACGTATATATTGTCATTTACCACCTTTTGTACTGTGTATTTTATCCCCTTAATGAGAATGACCTCACTATGACAATTAAGTACATCAGCCATAACACTAATCTTATCACCTGCATTAATGCTTAGCTTAAGACTATGTACTTGCTGTTTTTTTGTGGCACATCTAGCTTTCTGTAAGGTACAGGTATCTACAAGAGTGCATACTACACAAATATCTACGCACTTATCTTCCATTTGAAACCTCTCAATGCTATCCCTCTACCCTTAAGTAGTCACAATTTGTTTTCCAAAAATAATTAAAACCTAAATACAATATGATAAGAACTCACACTTACCAATAAAATACGCATTCAACAGTTCCTTTATTTTTCCGTCTTTTCCTTCATTCTGAAATTTTTTGTATTATTTACATAAAAACGTCACACCATAGAGCAATGACACTTACCATTAATATAAAACTAATATAATTGCCATTGAGCATCTAAATTCAAGCCTTTTACTTTCTGACTCTATGTAATCGCTATTATTCACCTTAGATGCCGACGACTTTACAGCACGATATTTCACATAACATTAACCTAAATCAATAAATGCAAAGTAACGTGACTTAAACAGCTTTGAACTGTTTTGATTGGATAAATAATAACCCACACTATTCAATTGATTGCAATTAAAATAACGCCATTGGTTAGTAGCGACAAATATCCTCTACTATGAGTTTGCACACATAAATAATAGTCACAGGTCGTTAGGATTTGGAGGGAAGTTGAAGTTGAACGATAAGCAACTGATGTCGCTTATGAGTAGCGAATTTAAGATACGAATCATTATGCTTCGAAGCCAAAGCACTGAAGTGTAGATAGGTTAAATAGTAATCGATGAAAATAATTTCAATCGGGATAAAGATAGGTTAAAGCTGTTCTGGTCTTGCACGAACATTGTGGAATTGTCGCTATAACCCTAGTCATATCATCTAAAATCACCAAGAAGAGGTTCAGTTTCAATGGTAAATTTACGCTGTATGAAGCGAACCAATATTTCGTTATAGACTACTTTTCCTTCCGGAGTCAGAATAAATTCCTCCCGTGTGCGTGAGAAGAAAATCAACTTCCTTTTAATAAGAGAGCGCATAGTTCTCGGTGAGTGCTTGCTGCATTTTGCACCGAGTTTTATAATGCCCCCATTACCCAACTCAGTAATCACCGCTTGCTGTAGAGTCGTGATGTTCCCCATGTGTATTACCTCAGAGATTCTACTTTAACGTTAGCTTCAATAGGTCTGATTGCACTTCTAGCCCTTCCCTAGCAAGCTCTTCGACAATCAAACGATAGACCATATTTATTTTATAATTATGCTGGCCGTTATATTGCGTAGCCGATTGGTTAACCATCATTCGTAACTGCTTTCTATAATCTAGATCTGGATTAGAGTCGAAATACCCGTCTTCTGACTCATTCCCTTCCTCATCTGGAAGGCACTCAAATATCTCATGATGATTGCTTACTAACACCTTCATCATTTCAAAGCACTTTATTGTGCACGCTGAATTCTTATGCGCACGAATCAAAGCATCTATTCTTGAAGGCTCTGCTACAAAATTCACCATGGAATACCTCGCATTCTAGTTTGTATTATTTCATTGTTGCTAAAAAAAAAGTTGCACGCAAAATTGTAGTCGAAGAATGGCTATATCTGGTATCACTAGTGCATACTAGATTCCGTAGAATATAGCCATATATTTACCTTTGTAACTAGCCTCTAAAACGAGTCTAGTTACAAAAATGAACTTAACGCGACACTCTTAGAATAGGTAACGTAATCGAGCGTGGACGGCGCTATCATCTTTAAAAGCACCGGAATTACGTTGAGATGCTTGGTGCTTAATGTTACGGTATTCCACACCGAACATCGTTTGACTATCAAAGTTGTACTTCGCACCCACCGCTACCATGTTACGTGTGCCATCAATATTGCCGCTAGTGGAGAGTGTTTTACCTTCATTGCCACTCATTTTCACAGTTGACCCGTAAAGATACGGTTCAAACCCCATATCAAACTTGTACGATGCATAAGCATCGAATGCTTGAGACTTTTCAGACAACACTTTGCTCCCTGTAGCAGCATTGTTTGCTCCACCAGCAAAGCCATTCATGTGATAGTTTTTACCATCAACGTATGATGCTGCGAAATGTACGCCATGCGCCATATACTGAGCCATCAAGGTATTCGCAACAATGTCAAAGTCGCCGGTTTTACCAAATGTAGTTTGGTTCGCGCTTTGTTTCATTTTAGATGATGTATGAGCCGCACCAACTTTAATACCGTTATCAAATTCATAGCTTAGCGCTCCACCTACATTGCTATCACGCGATAGTGAATGAGATTGTGTATTAGTACCTGTACCACTTGAGTCTGAAATCGTATTTTGCATACCGTATTGAAGACCCAGCTTAAAGCCTCCCCATTTATTTTGGTATGTCAGACCTTTATCTAGACGGCCTGTACCAGAAGAGCCACCATCACTAAACTGATAGATACCGCCGGCATCGTGGTCGGAAATAAAGAGTACATCCGTAGCACCCGTTACGTCATAAACTGCTGCCCATTGCTTACCCGCACGTAGTTGACCCCAACCCGTACCATTATCGTTTAGGCCGACATAACCTAATCGGTTTCTAAATACGTCGGCACGCTGATCGTGGCCATTAATTAGATTGACTTGCCACTCCATGAAACCTTCAACCGCAACAGCATCATTGATCGTTCTATCGAAGCCAAAGTTGATACGAGAAGAGCCAGTACTCATTTGAGCGCCTTCACCCGAGTTTTTCTCTTTTCCAATCGTCATATCAACACGACCGCCAACCGTCACTGTGTTTGTGCCGTCGTTATATACCTCTGCTGCAACCGCTGAACCCGATGCCACAAACGCGACAGCCATTGCAATAATCGTTTTTTTCACTTGTAATCCCCTTAATATTTCAATTTGTATATCGCCGAAGATAGACCCCGTCAATGGCGTGCACTTTATGAATTCAAGGCGTGACTTTCAAAATAGGTTCCATTGGCTATTCGAATGAGTTTGACTGATTTTTTAACAACCACGCGTGTGCAAACGGTTTATGTGATTTTTTGGTTAAATTCATAACAAAAATCCAACGTCTATACCCGGTACGGTGATTTTATTTAAGGGAACTAATGCCGAATAATTAAAACACCACCAATGTTAGGCGAGCTTAATTCGACGTCTTTAATGAATGAAGAGAAAATTGTTTGAATACTTACCACTTCTAAAAGTGGTGACGGACATATCCTACTGTTGTGCTATCTTTGATTGGTATTGTGGTTGTTTTGTGACAACTCAATAACTAACTAGACTATCGTAACCAGCGACCAATGAACCTCCTTCTCTACATGACTCGCAGCCTTGATTGTCTTTATTCTTTAAGTTCAAGTCGTACTTGTATTCAAGCAACGGCAATTCATGTTGCCCTGCACAGAAACTTGCCCGCACTCCTTAGTAAAAAACAAGTAGAACACTAAGCCCACTACATTGAACAAAAAACCAGTCTAGTCACAGTTCGCATTACTTTTAGTAATGAGCTATCCAAATATTTATCGTGATTAACATCACACTTTTTTATTGCTAGAACTTCTTCGAATCTCTACTATCTGCGCCTCAAAGCCTATAGGGCTTTCTATCACTCATTTAACCACCTACTACCAAAACGAGAACCAAAAGAAATGGCACCCAAATACCCATTAGCTAAGCTGACCTTTCTTATTGCTATTTTAACTGCTGTAGGACAGATGACACAGACAATGTATGTGCCTTCCATTGGACAAATGGCGCAAGAATTTCGCGTCAACCCAGCAATGCTTCAGGCAGTAATGGCGTGCTACCTTATTCCTTATGGTCTCTCGCAATTTATCTATGGCCCTCTGTCTGACAAACTTGGCCGTAAACCGATTATTGTCGCTGGACTCGTGATCTACCTAGTCGGTGCTCTCATTAGCCTATTTGCACACTCATTTGAATTGTTTTTGCTCGGTAGCTTTATTCAAGGTGCCGGAATAGGCAGTGGCGGCGCAATGTCTAGAACGCTTTCTCGCGATTGTTTTTCTGGTGAAGAGCTACATCGAGCAAACAGTATCATTAGTATGTGCGTTATATTCTCGCCTCTCCTTGCCCCGGTGTTAGGGGGCGTGTTGACCGAGACGATGGGTTGGCGCTCAAGCTACCTATTTTTAACCCTGTTCGCCGTCGCTGTCGTGATCATTATGTCGTCAAAACTTGCAGAAACATTGCCAGAAGAGCGAAGAAGCAAAACCTCAGCCATAGAAAACTATCGCTTTGTCTTATCTGACAAACGTTTCCAAGGCTATGTGGTCTGCCTAGTGGCTACCTTTGCGGGTGTCGCCGTGTTTGAAGCAGCGGCGGGAGTACTATTTGCTGGTGTTCTCAAGCTCTCTGCATTTACGGTTAGCATTTTGTTTGTATTACCTATTCCCGGCTACTTGCTCGGCGCTGGATTCTCGTCGGTCATTGCAAAACGTTACGGCAATCGCGCGGCCTTTAAATTTGGCCTGATTGCCATAATGATTGGTTCTATTGTTGTATTAGTTCCTGGCTTGCAAGGCTCGACAGACGCTTGGACTTTGACCGCGGGCTCTACCATTTACTTTCTTGGCGCTGGCGTTCTTTTTCCTGCAGCTACAACGGGGGCGTTAACACCATTCCCTAATCACGCAGGAACAGGTGGAGCGGTGTTAGGTGGGATGCAAAACCTTGGTGCCGGACTAACAACATTAGGCGCGTCGCTCATACCAGCGACTAGCCAATTACCGCTCGGTATCATTATGTTGGTCATGGCGCTGCTCGCCATGTGGGGGCTGCATATTGCGAAGCGAGATAATGGCCCGAACAATGCTAGCGATACTGTCATGGTGTAACTGCATCTAGGTATCGATGTTCTAGGTATAGGTGTATCTAGGTATAGGTGTATCTAGGCGTAAATGTCATTAAGTGCAATCTACTCTGCTCGCTCTAAATCTCATAAAACCAAGTGTCCTCTTGGACATTCAATAATTCTGGGTCAGTGCCATCTAGCTGATAAAGATAAAAGGTTTTTAAGGGCGGAGAGTAGATATGTAGGGTGACCAATGCCTGGCTATCCGATTGTAAGTTGGATATTTGGTGGATATCTTGGTCACGGCTGACCGTCACTGTCTGCTCAGTGTATAACGCGGATTGAGTGGCATAAATATGACCATTTGCCGCGACTTCGAATTCAGTCTCCGTCGCATCGCCCAATAATACTTTCACTCCGCAGGCCGTACCTCGATGGTCATGAATTTTACTGCGCTGCCCGCTAAGCCAACTCAAAATAAGAATTTCACAATGCTCATTACGAAACAGCCTCTTCCGGCTGTAATGATCCTGCTCAAAACTGGCCAACGATCGTATTTCTTTATGACTCAGCGCAACATTGTCGAGTAAAAAACGAATGACGGCTAATGAGAGTGGCCTTGTAGCTCCTTGTACTTGAGCGATAAGCTCGTGAAAACTCATCTGGTGGTCATAGCCCAACAATGAGCCAATATCGCTGTTCGAGTTGTCTGAACTATCGGCAATATTTCGCACGTTCCCCCCTTGCTTTATGCTGTATTTGTATAGTTCTTTTGCATCTATGAGCTGTAGTAACCATAGCTCATGGACCAAGAAGTCGACAACATACAAGCATTACGACTTATGTAGTCAACTCCCTAATGATTATTAATTACCTCTATAGTAGGTAGCTTATTGATAAATTCCACTTTCTCGATTGTTGCAAACCTGTATAATTAGCGAACATTATTGTTTAATGTCTCATTTTTATCGTTAATATCATCGAGCCCGATGTGGATTTTATATGAATTTGTCCCAGTTTAATGCTCCACAGCTGCTCAAAAAGACGGTAAACCGCTCCATTACCATTGTAAAAAATGTTCGCATTAATTATCGGCGTATAAGCCGGCACAGCAGCCGAAACTTTAATAAAAAGCACACTCAAATCCTAGAAATGATCGGTAAAGGAATTCCTGCTGCTGATATATATAACAAAATCGGCTTGCTTTATGAATCTCGTCATCCTGGGCTACGTTGCTCTATGTTGGAACTTCATGGTGATACTCTGATTCACGGTGGTGCACCGAGTATGCCCGAAGAATACTGCCGAGCCGTCAACGGTTTAAAGATAGGTCCGGATATCGGTTCTTGTGGCACGTCAACTTACACGGGTAAACGAGTCATCGTAGAAAACATCGAGACCGATCTAAGATGGAAAAATATCAAACAATTCGCCCTTCCTCATGGTATGCGTTGCTGCTGGTCTGAACCGATTAAAAGCTCAAGTGGCGAAGTACTTGGTGCATTTGGTATGTATTACGACTTCCCCGCGACACCAAACAAAGATGAATCTAAAAGCCTCGCCTCCGCTGCTATGTTGGCGAGTATTGTTATGGAGCGGGATCAAAACCAAAAACGTATTAAAGAATTAGCCTATACCGATGGGTTGACCGGTTTTTCAAGCCGAGCCTATTTTTACCTCAACCTTGAAAAGTTAATAAAACAATCTCAGCACAACAATCAGCGGTTCGGTGTCATATTTATTGACCTAGATAACTTCAAAAATATTAATGACAGCTTTGGACACGATGTAGGCGATCTTTACCTTCAAGATATCGCAAGCCGATTGACACCAATTATCAACGACTCGTATTTAATCTCCCGCCTTGGCGGAGACGAGTTTTGTATTATTGTTGAAGAGTCATCCGGTCAATGCAACAGCGAACAAATCGCGCAGCGCTGTCTTAATGAAATATCACAGACCTCAGAAATTTCAGGTCGCGAGTTTGTACAATCATGCAGTATCGGTATCGCTCATTATCCTGAACATGGTAGCGATGTCAGTACATTATTAAAGTCGGCTGACACGGCCCTATATCGCGCTAAAGATGCAGGGAAAAGTCAATATGTTATCTATGATAAAGCATTTACAGTAGCGGCCGAATATCAATTCAATGTCGAGCAATTATTACGTACTGCGATAGACAACCAAGAAATTACCATCGTCTACCAACCGCAAATTGATTTAAATACTCAGCGAGTCATTACCGTTGAAGCCCTTTGTCGTTGGTATCACCCTGAACTCGGCCAAGTTTCTCCGAATGAGTTCATCAAAATCGCCGAGCGTACAGGGATGATAAAGTCACTCACTGAATTCGTCATCACCACCGCATGCAAACAAGCTGTGTTGTGGCGACTCGCGGGATACCCTCGAATTCGATTAGCGGTCAATATTTCGGCAGCGCACTTTTTAGACCCAGACTTTGTCCCATTGGTTGAACGAATACTCTACGAAACTAAGATGGAGCCTTCCGATCTTGAGTTAGAAGTAACAGAAACCGTTATTCAAACCAAACCCAAAAATCAACTCGTATTTAAACGCTTAAAAGAACTTGGCATTAAACTCGCTATTGATGATTTTGGAACCGGCTATTCGTCTTTCGCATCACTCAAACACTTAGATGTGGATGTACTGAAAATTGATAAGTACTTTATCGACGACATATTGATTGATAGAAAATCACAGTACCTCGTGGAGTCAATGATAGGTATGGCTCACAACCTCGGGTACTACGTGGTTGCAGAAGGAGTGGAGAATCAAGAACAAGCTCAACTACTCAAACCTATGTCATGTGACGTTGCGCAGGGCTACCTGTTTAGTAAACCGACCCACCCGGAAAATATAGAAACACTTCTGCGCCAAGCCCACTAAAACAAACGTTAGCCCTAAAGTGTTGCTATTGGCACGATGCTATTACCTCCACCTGCACTGACCGAGGTTGAACCACCCGCTAAATCTACCGATTTAGCACCGCTTTAATGGTGTATGTCCTCACGTCTCTCATTGGTGGTAAGCATGCCCAAAAATCGACGTTTCATCTATTTCCCTTTGTTATTAAGCCCTATATCGCATGACCTTTTACCCGATTTGTTTGGTAGTGAGAAACGAGGTCATCTTGGGCTGCGAGGGCCGCTTCAACACGCTGCTCAAAGTTATCCGGCTTTTTATCCTTACGTAAGAAGTATTTTGCTGGTTCCCTTCTAAATGATTCTCCTGTAATTACCGCTTCTTTGCCATGCTCCATAAACGCTAAGATTTGAGCTAATGGGTAAGTCATATCGCCTTCTCGATGAAAAGAAAGCTTACCGATATCAATACCCATTATCCCCATCGGTCGGTAGCCCGTTTGGTTTTTGTTCTCAAATTGCAATACGATATTTAAGCCAA
>NZ_JAKJSR010000051.1:0-3295 GCF_050337155.1 Vibrio cionasavignyae | reverse complement strand
CGTTCGACTGCGGTTGGGTGTCACATTAATACAGTTCAAGCTAAGGCCGCCTTAAAAAAGAGCAAGATGCAAACCTATCAACTAGAATAAGCCCCACTTTCACCGCCACTCCTACCCAATAGGCCAGTAAAAATTCTGGATACTGTCGTTTGCCCAGTCCCTAAACGTCAGTAACGTCTCTTAAGAAACTAGACAGTTTCACCAAATTAGATTGAAGAAAGCAAAAGTATGCAGTTGATTGCTACTTTGAATACGGGATTGCTTTTGATTTCTTTTTAGGTGTGTGTCCTTTATAAGATTCAAATGTTCAAAATCTTCGCTAAGAGCGCTCGATTGACTTCTAAGTGTTGTTTTTGATAGTGAATTTACCTATCTAACAATTTTCCAATATTACACACCAAGAAAAATCGTTATGATTACACACTCTTAATTCAACAATGTGAGCACATCATGAGCAGCCCCCCTCCACCCAAAGGTCGAAACTATCCGTTCGCACAGCGTGGTAGTCCCTTTTGGGAAAAGTGTCATGTCACATTCGATCAAGCCGTTGATATGTTTTATGACCAAACCGCGATGCAGCAACATTTAGGGCATGCTCCAATTGTTAATTCATTGGTTTACAAAAGAGTGAAGTATTCGACAATTTTTGATGCTCAAAGGGCATACACACAGGACCAGAATGCCTTTTACCAAAAGAAAGAGCAGGAACAGATTGCGCTTGAATCAAGAGGCATCAAGGCATTTAAAAACATGAATGATGCTATCCGTGGTCGTTTAAATCCTACGGAAGATGGTTTAGCTAATCCGCTTGAGCGTCCGTTAAAACCGATGGGTGAAGTATCAAACGGCATATTTGAACAGTTTGCTAGTGAACTCGCTCATGAGCCGTCAGGTAGAAGTGCCGATATAGCTTCCGTTCAACCCAGTTCGCCAGTTAACGACCCCTGTAGCTCAGAGCCTCTGTTGTATAGTCAAACTCAAACGGTTGAAAAAAGATTGAGTGACTCTCTCGCTTTAGAGTGTTCTCTTGAAGAAGAAATGGCAAAGAATATGCAACATGTGCTTATCACTGATTTAGAAGATGCGCACAAGATATTGCATAACGTTTGGCTTGAATCAGGTAAAGACGTTGCTGCTCTTGCTGCGAGTATTAATACTGCCAACTCATGGTTTAACCACACAGAGCCGATGTTTGATGCTGCGTCTATTGCTAGGCAATTCGGGGATATGAACATTAAGGCTGATCTTGTTGAGAGTAAAGGAAAAATCTTTGTTGCCTTTAATGGGACAGATCAGAACGGGAAAGCACTCAAACATGCGTTTGTAAATGGCACTCGTATCAACATGAACGGAAAAAAATATCCACTCAACTCATTTAAAGCAATGCAAACTGGCTTTAGCCCGAAATCAAGAGCTGCAAACTTCAAAGGAGCTGCGGTACTCACATTTGTAGTGTCTGCAAGCATTGCCACTTCTGATCTTATCTTTAAGGATGATTATCATCTAGTGGATTGGTTTGGTAACGTTGGTGCTGATATGTTTAAAGCACTGTTACAATATGGGGCAGGAGAAGCAGCTTTGTTTGTTGTTGTCGCTATGACCGGTTCAATACTCATTGGTGGTATTGTGTGTGCGTTAGCTTATTTAGCTATCGAACTGATATGGAGCGAATACGAAATCTCAAAATCAATTGTGACGGAGCTTGAAAATGCAGTCGAAAACTAGAGTAAGATTAGCAGTGATCTTTATGTGGTTGCTAGGGTTTGGTGCTTGGCTCTTGATATCTAACGATACACTCCAAAACTACTTAGACTTGTTGAATCATGAGCAAGTAGTGACATTTTCCCCTCTAGCTCTATGGCTTCCTATTGGTGGCTTTGGAGTGGTTCTTTATTTGATCTTCATGACACCCAAGGCATTTTATTACGGCACAACAATCGTTCAATTAGAATCACATCAGAAACGAGCCAAGTGGAACAAGATCATTTTATTTTTCTGTCTCATTGGCATTGCGTTTGCAGCGGGGTGGACGTTCCATACATTTGATTTGATGGATAAATACGGCTACGTCTACAGTGACGAGCTTAACAGGAATGCAGGAACAAGCATTTACCGAAAATGGGTAAGGTCTATGTAACCTAAGAGGTAAGTATGACGATTAGTTTAATAGCCGCAGCATTTATTGTGATGATTCTGTGTGTGTTTTTTGAAAAGAAACAACAGAATAAAAAGGTTCGTAACACATTTGAAAAATGGAGATGGTGGGTGCAAATCGTTGATGCGGACTACAAACCTTGGCTATCAGGTAAAGTCGTTAGAAAGACCGATAGTTATCAGTTTGCCATTGTTGGATGTTTGGAACGAGATCATTTAGATTCAGAACTGCTGAACAACTTAGAATCTAAATTAGGTACTTTAGGTAGTTTTATTCCTTGCCAGTGCATTATTATCGATGCCTCAGAACTAGTGATTGGAGGGGTTACTGATAATAAAAAAATCACAGCCCTTTATGAGAGCATTCCTCCTCAGCAATCACATTGTGTAAAACTAGTCATTCAAGATTCAAGTATTATTATTCCTGAAAGTAATGAAGATCTACACATGTTCAAAAAATTATGGGAAAACACAGAGATGCAGGATATTGAGATAAGTGATAATGAATCTGAATTAGAGGTTTACTCTGTATGATTGTTAACAGTGTTTCGCGATTAAAAGGACACACACCAAAAGTATGAAATTAGTTTGATTTTATTGAATTCGCCGACTCACCAACAATTCTATTAAAAGAGAGCTGCTAAGTTACTTAAAACCTTTATAGCAGACCTCATTTTGACAACGGCCAGAAAACAACTTATCTCCGTGGATGCTACCTCGTATTACCACTGCGTATCACGTTGTGTGAGGCGTAGCTTTTTGTGCGGGGAAGACCCGCTCACCAACACGAGCTACGAACATCGAAGAGAGTGGATAGAGCGAAAAATTCACGCTCTGACACACGTATACTGCATCGATGTTTGCGCTTACGCCATCATGAGTAATCACTATCACTTGGTGCTTCATATCAATAAAGACAAAGCGTTAGCATTGTCACTACACGATGTGGTCGAGCACTGGGGGCGTGAACATAAATTACCGGCACTCATAGAACGTTGGCAAAATAAGCAACTCACTCACCAGGTAGAAGAAGACAAGTGTATTGAGCTCATTGAAATATGGCGAGAAAGGCTGTGGAACTTAAGTTGGTTCATGAAAGAGCTCAATTACGACATTGCGTGTAGGGCGAACCGAGAAGATA
>NZ_JAKJSR010000050.1:0-3906 GCF_050337155.1 Vibrio cionasavignyae | reverse complement strand
GGCTACGAATTTTTGGACAGTTCAACTCTGTCCCGTCATGTTGGTCATTGGTTTTGAGGGGAGAGCGTTACTTCAAAATCTTGGTGAGCAACGCAGGCATTATCGCACGAAAAAGCTAACAAACTGCTCAAGTGGACGCCATAAGCTTGGCGGTTTTGGTTTGAAGTTAAGTGCGCTTGGCAAGTTAATCGTTAGCGCCACTTAGCAGGGCGTTATGTGTGCAAAGTGTTGTATGCACTTAGGATATAGAAGGATCTACTTTTATGGGCGTTTTTGCACAAATATCAATGAGGGGGCGGATTGTATCATTTTGCCTATTTGTAGCCAGTGTATTGCTATGGGCAGATGTTACTGGGCAAACAGGTAAAAAAATAGAAGTTAAATCAACAACTTTGAAGTTTATCGATTCTGGCTATATCGGAAGAGATAGTACGAAAAATTACTATTATATTCTAAACAATGGTCTCAAAGTTCGTGCACTAAGCTCGAGCCCGAGAAATGGACAATTCTTAACTGAATATCTAAATGATGAATTAGTATGTAATGTAACTTACTTTGAGAATAATAGTATTATAAACAATGACGTAAGTATTGTTTATACGATTAAGTGCAGTAGTGACGATTTGACTTATTCTTACAATTAGTAAATCTATTTGCGCTCAAGACAGGTTTGGTCTGTATGAGTTCACACACATAACAAGCAATTCAAGCTGATTCGCAACGCTCGGCACTTTCGGTTTCAGTTGGTTTAGTGATTAAGGTGAAGTGTTCGGGTAAGGTGGCAGCGTTTCTCACAACTTAATTGGGCTTTAGCTTTCACGGTTTAGTTTATTGGTGTACGGGTTCATCGTTCTAGCTTTACACCTGTTCTTTAGTGGTAACCTCACATCTCTCGTGTGCTTTTTCTTTGCTACTGAGTTATTTACGTTTAATTGAAAATTGGCGTATGTGGTTGTTGGCTTAGTGGCAAACTTTGAGTTGCCTCTGAGTTTCGTCAACTCAGGCTACGAATTTTTGGACAGTTCAACTCTGTCCCGTCATGTTGGTCATYGGTTTTGAGGGGAGAGCGTTACTTCAAAATCTTGGTGAGCAACGCAGGCATTATCGCACGAAAAAGCTAACAAACTGCTCAAGTGGACGCCATAAGCTTGGCGGTTTTGGTTTGAAGTTAAGTGCGCTTGGCAAGTTAATCGTTAGCGCCACTTAGCAGGGCGTTATACAATTCTGGAGATTTCGAGTATATGGTTTATTTCCCAGCAATTATTGCTGCTTTAGTTATTGCGCTGTACTCAGCTTTTGCGTTTAGAAAACTGCCAGCTAGTGAGCATCAAGCTTGGATTCACACAATAATAGCGTCTTTAACTTCAATCGCTATTGGTGTGACGGTTGCCATTTCCATCTTTAGCTATCAAGAAAACCTCAAAAACGAACAAAGAAAGGAACAATTAGACTTAATGTTGCAGACTGAACTATCAAGAATGTTAGGTCACTTAACTGATAACGAGGCTAAGGCATCAATCACTTATGGTGAAGATGAAAAGCTAGAGTATCAAGTAATGTTTTTTAGTCCGACCTCTTTGAAAATCGCGGCAGAAAGTGGCTTATATGACTTGCAATCAACGAATCAAATGCTAGAGCTCGTTACTAGCGTGGAAGCGTTACAGATAAAGAACGAAGCGTTTTTAAAGGCAATGAGTTCTAACTTGCCTCAACATAGGCATAAATCTCATTTAGAGTGGCATATACACAACTTGAATAGAGCCCGTGGCGGAATAGAACGTGGAGTTAGGTGGCTAGCAAAGTATGAGAATATCGAGTTGCTGAAAACCATAAAGTATCACTAAGGTATTGTATAACAAAGCGTTTAAGACAGATTCCCAACGCTCGGCATTTTCGGTTTACGTTGAATTTTGTGTTTACGGCACAATGGTTTAGGTTAGGGACTCTGCGTTGCTCACTGCTTAACGCGGCGTTATGTGAATGAGGAAAGGTCAAGTTGGACGAGTTCATCAAATATAGAAAAGCATACCTCAAGGACATTATTGAGTTTTTGAAATATCTCTCGACATTATCAACGGGGTCCTTGCTCTTAATGGTCGCTTTTTTAGATAAGTTAAAGTTGTTGGACTCGTATCAGCCATACTTGAAATATTCCTTCGTTGCTTTCATTGTTTCCATCGCTGGGTCTGTTTTAGGGTATGCCATGATAGTGTTTGTTGAACTAAAACAGGGGAGTGAGCGAAGGGAGACGAAAGTTATAAATGCTTTTTTGGGGCTGGTCGGTGTCTCCATTAACTTCTTGGGTTTTATCTCTGGGATTGTACTTATGGCAATGTTTGCAATGGCGAACATTGGGTAAATTCACATAACAAACGCTTCAAGTCGATTCGTAACGCTCGGCACTTTTTGCGTCAATTTTGGTTTATGTGATTACAGTGTCCACGCTAAGTTCAGTGGAGCGTCACTCACAACTTAAGCGGGCGTTATGTGGTTTCCGGAGTTTGAAAGATGATAGTTAACAATTATGTACTGGTTAGAAGAGATAATGCCAATATTGGCTACTTCAAAAAGAGTATTGAAATGCCATGCGTGCCTCCAATCGGAACTAAGGTCTTGTTTAACAGAGCTATAGGCAGTTTATCCTTCATAGTGGAAGCGATCACTTATTCAGAAGATTCTGCGGAGTTTAGTTTGCATTTTGAGTTAGACGTTAGTGAGGAAGAAGTTCGCACAGAACAGCCTTTAACTGACAGTTATTTTCCTAAGCGCCTTATAAAGTTGGGTTTTGAGCTTCAGTGGCTTGAAGAGGGCTACGAAGATCTAATAACCACATAACAAATTGTTCAAGCAGACAGCTAACGTTTGGCGATTTTGGTTTGGTTGAGTTTAGTGATTACGGTGGTCTTGTCTGAGTGTGGTGGTAGTTAGCTGCTACTTAACAAGGCGTTATGTGTTACGAGGAATAAATGAAAGAAGAATCTGTCAATGAAATGGCTGTTACGTTATTGAATAAACCAACATGGAGCGATCTAGAATACTACGTCGTTGTCATATTGTTAGTTTTGATACTAGCCTCACTCCTAGCTTTCTTTAAGGCTTTGTATTCAGAGAAGGCGAAGTATTCAGCAATTAAATCTAGTTTGGATACGATCAAACTTCAGTCTGAGGTGACCGCTAAGACAACTGGAACGATAATGAATGAGTTGGAGTACAAGTCGTGGAACCGAAAAGAAATTTTACAAGTGCGCAGGGCAAAGCTTGAAGAGTATGTTTTGTTAATTATGTGCCTATCAGATGTCCTTCATAAGGAAATGGAGGAAAAGTTCTTTGGTAAAGACCATTCTTACGATGAACAGCTTTGGCATAAAGCTCAACTAATTCAAAAACTATATTTTCCTGAATTGGATCAAGAGCACAATGGGTTACGAAAGTCATTTGCGAACTATAAACGCTGGCTCGGAAACGGAATGACAGAAGTCGTAGAAAAACGTAAAAATGGCAATGTGAATGCTAGAGTAAGCGAAGAGCATATGGATAAATATAGCTCACTCTTGGATTCACTTAATAGCAGTACATTGGAAATTGAAAATAAAGCGAGAGAAATGTCGCAAGAATTTCACACATAACAAATTGCTTAAGTCTGATTCATAAACGCGTGCCGAACTCGCTAACGCTCAGACATGGCTCACGTTCACTCACAGCTTAGCAAGGCGTTAGCCGTTCATCGCGACTTACGGAGAAACTTGTGATTGTAAGGAAAGCAACGAGTGAAGATTCTGCCAAGTTACTAGAGCTTATAGAGCTCAAGGCCGAGTTTGATCGCGCAATGAAAGGCTTTACTGGAGAGATCTCTACAACTATCGGCAAAATCGAGAGTACGTTATTTGGTCGTGTCCCGTATGCACA
>NZ_JAKJSR010000049.1:0-4529 GCF_050337155.1 Vibrio cionasavignyae | reverse complement strand
CAATTGAAGAAGATGGCTCCTATACCGTGACGCAAGCTGAGCTCTTGCAATTTGCTACCGATATTGAAGATGACGACATGACCGCCATCATCGGAGAGCAAGGAGAGGCGACCACGGTCACAGGGACGGTACTTAACGCAGAAAATGGCCAGCCTGTCGTTGGCGCGGATGTGACCTTAAGCGATGCGGTGGGTAACTCCCATACCGTACAAACCGACGCACAAGGTCAGTATACGGTTAACGGTTCTGTCTTTGAACAAGGGACCATTACCATTGAGCAAGAAGGCGCTATTACTAATAGCTTCCTCGTGCCTGCCGGTGAAACCATTGACAGTGGCGTGATTTCCTTGTCTGATGTGCTCGAAACCACCGATATGCGCATTGTTGTGACGTGGGGTGCATCACCGCGCGATATGGATAACCATTTGTGGCTTTATGATACGGATACAGGCGCCGAGCTTGACCATATATTTTATCAAGATATGAGCCATAACTTGAGCGGGGGTACCGTTCAACAAGACGTTGATGATACCAATGGTCATGGCCCTGAAACCATCACCGTGCCGAACTATCAAGATGCCAATATGCATTACTCGGTCCACAACTATACCAATCGCAGTTGGGATGTGGATGGTGTGGATGAAGTACAAGTTCAGGTCTTTGTTGGCGATACTTTAGTACAAACCTTTACTCCGGAGCTTCCAGAAAACATCAGTGGTGACCACTGGCATGTGTTTGATGTCGTAGATGGCATTGTGGTACCAAGCCAAGAGGTTGGAGGACAAACCGCGTTTACCTTACCGACCAGTGAAGAAGCGGCCAACGCCGAAAATGGTGTTGATATTGCTGCGCTGTTTAACGTCGATGAAGGCACCGATGGAGAAAATGGCACCGATGGCAGTGACAACGTCACTGTTGGTGATATTAGCATGCCAAACGGCGTCATTACCGATAATGGTGATGGGACTTATACCATCACACCGGATGAGAACTTTAATGGTGAGTTTGAAATTAACTACACCGTTGATGATGGTAATGGTGGTATTTCACCAGCTCAACTCGATGTTACCGTTACCGCGGTAAATGATGCGGCGGTTATTTATGACCAAACGTTCAGTATGGATGAAGACGGCACATTAACCTTCACTGATGCGGAGCTTCTGATCGGAGCGACTGACGTAGAAGACGATACGCTAATGGTGACAGGTGTTCACTACGAAGGTACGGATGGGGTACTTGTCTCAAATGGCAATGGAACACATACATTCACGCCAAATGAAAACTTCAATGGCGCGATCAACCTTAGTTTTGATGTGACTGATGGAACTGATATATCAAGTGCAATCATTGATATTGCGGTTGCAGCCGTGAATGATGCGCCGATTGCGGGCTCAACATCGTACTCAGTTAACGAAGAAGGCATCATTGATATTACTGCAGAGCAACTCCTAGCGAATTCCAGTGATGCCGATGGCGAACAAGTATCGCTAGAATCGGTAACTTATTCTGGCAGCGACGGTATTTTTTCAGTACATGAAAATGGTACTTACTATTTCGCACCAAACGAAAACTTTGATGGTGACATTGAGCTACAAGTCATTGTGGCTGACGAGTCTGGGCTTACTTCAGCGACAACCGCTAACATTGATGTTATTTCGGTAAACGATGTTCCCGTTGTATCTGGACCGATAGCTTATCAGGTCAACGAAGATCACTCTATTACACTATCACAACAACAACTTTTGATTCATGCATCAGATATTGATGGCGACCAATTAGTAGCTAGCAACCTATATCTCGAAGCGTTTGGCGATGTGACTGATAATGGGGATGGTACGTTTACCATTACCCCAGCCGAAAACTTTAGTGGCCCGCTATCACTGACCTTTGATGTGAGCGATGGAGAAGAGACCATAGCAACATCGCTTAACTTAACGGTTGATCCGGTTAATGATCCCGTCATAGCACGAGACGACATAATGCTATCTAGTGCTGACCCGATGATACGTCTCGATGTCGCGCCAGAGCACGGCGCCGTCCAATATCTCGATGAGAATGGAGAGTGGGCTGATATGGTGATTGGCTTAGAGTATCCAGCCGACACAGAAGTACAATTTGTACCAAATACAGTAGAAATTCAAGCTGACACAAGGGATATCCGTGTTGGTAGTTTTGATAATGATGAAAATAGCCCAGGCTTTGACGGCAACGCAGCAACGAGTGATTGGGGTGACGTTCAAGGTGATACTGCCATCTATACAGAAGATGGAGTGGTGATTACCACTGTTGTCAGTGAAGGTGCTTTAGCGGCTTGGAATGGCCCGAATAGTCATATTGGCGCTGGCATCGGCAACCAATCCAATAATGGCTTGAGTGAAGATGAGACCTTAGCGGTAACCGTTGAAGGTGAAGATGTTAACCAAATTACTTTTCAGCTCGACGGATTAGGTGGCTATTTCGATGAAAGCAGCTCTCAAGCAACGCAAGTTAATATCCGTGCGTTTGACATAGACGGCAACTTAATTAGCACACAAGGTGGGTACAGAGATTCAGGCGAATATGAGGATACCTATTCCTTCACCACGGATGTGCCTGTTCACCAATTTGAATTAGGGACCACTGGTGGTAGCGGTACCTATGTCGTACAAAATATGACCGTGTCCAGAACTATGTCAGAGGAGATTCAACTCACAACAATTCAAGGTGATGGCAGTGAGGTAACGAATTCGTTGCTACTTAACCTTAACCACAGTACAGCAAACGATACTTTAAACGTCACTGAGCAGCTGGTAGAAATTGATGGTTCAATTACTTCACAAGCCATAGATGTCGAAGAAGATGGGGTTCTGACACTTCAAGCCAGTGATCTTTTGGTCAATGATTCTGACATTGATGGCGACGAGCTAACGTTAGTCAGTGTAGAAGCCACTGATAATACCCATGGTAGTGTATCACTGGATGCAACTGGCCAGATTCAATTCACACCAGAGGCTGATTTTAATGGGCAAACGTCTTTTGACTATACAGTGACTGATGGAAACGGGTCATTCGATACCGCTACTGTTTTTGTTAACGTCACACCTGTCAATGATGCGCCAGTCGCCAGTGATCTACCGTTTATCATTCAGGAAGATGGCTCTTTGTTGTTCAGTGATGAGGATATCCTGTTAGCGACATCTGATATTGATGGTGATGAACTGACTGTCGAGAGCGTAAGTTATGAAGGCACCGAAGGTGTATTTACTCACAATGGCGAAGGAAGCTATACCTTCGTTCCCAATGAAAATTTCCATGGCGAGTTAACTCTTAGCTATTCTGTCACGGATGGCGCAGAATCAAGCCAAGCGAATATTGGTGTAACCGTAGAGTCCGTCAACGATCTGCCTGTATTTGGCTCAGTATCTTATACCGTTGAAGAAGATAACACACTGATATTTAATGAAGACCAACTAATGTCGAATGCCTCTGATATCGAAGGGGACGTGTCATTAGTGGGTGTTAGTTACGACGGGACTGACGGGATCTTCACCATTAATAACGATGGAACATGCAGCTTTGCACCGAATGAAAATTTCAATGGYACCGTGACGCTGGATATTGTTATTGAGGATGAAGATGGCGCTCAAGTCGCGTCTACTTTTGATGTTAATGTGTTGGCCGTCAATGATGCGCCCGTTAGCGGTGACATCGCCTACACCTTGGATGAAGATGGCAACATTACCCTGTCACAAAATCAGCTGCTATCTCAAGCCAGTGATGTAGACGGCGATGATTTAACCGCCAGTAATGTGTCGGTTTCGGGTAATGCAACGGTGCTGGATAACCAAGATGGCACCTTTACCATCACACCAGATGCAAACTTTAACGGCAATATTGATGTCTCGTTTGATATCTCTGATGGCGACGCCACCGTCCAAGGAGCGGGTGGGTTGACGGTTAATCCTGTCAATGACTTACCGACTACAGACACCGTCACGGCAAGTGTCGACGAAGACWACAGCATCATTGTCAACCAAGCACAACTACTTGCTAATGCTGCTGATATTGATGGGGATGCTCTGAGTGCAGACAACTTATCTGCGACCAATGCCACTATCGTAGATAATGGCGATGGCACCTTTACCATCACACCGGACGCCAACTTTAACGGCCTCATTGATGTCTCATATGATATCAGTGATGGAAGTACACCTATTGCCGGAAACTTAGCACTCACCGTCGATCCGGTGAATGACGCTCCGATTATTTCAGCWGATGTGCCGATCACAATTGAAGAAGATGGCTCCTATACCGTGACGCAAGCTGAGCTCTTGCAATTTGCTACCGATATTGAAGATGACGACATGACCGCCATCATCGGAGAGCAAGGAGAGGCGACCACGGTCACAGGGACGGTACTTAACGCAGAAAATGGCCAGCCTGTCGTTGGCGCGGATGTGACCTTAAGCGATGCGGTGGGTAACTCCCATACCGTACAAACCGACGCACAAGGTCAGTATACGGTTAACGGTTCTGTCTTTGAACTGAAC
>NZ_JAKJSR010000048.1:0-4563 GCF_050337155.1 Vibrio cionasavignyae | reverse complement strand
GAACGTATCTCAACTGCATGGCTCGATTTATCGTGTACTGGATGATGCCAAATACGCGGCTTACTCAGTCCCTGATCCCGATAAGGCCATGACCGAAACCTTCAGGAGTGCATTGGCGGCGGCATTTGAAGATAGGACGTTATGTATCGCCAAAGAAGACGGTCTGCATGTCACGGTCAATGTCGAGTTTTCGCATCCAGCGCGTCTGATCTGGTGTTACGAACCGACACCAAACACCATTGTGCCAAAACGCTATTTAACCAACAGCGGCTACATAAGCACGAGTCAAGTAGGCATGCTTGATGAAAAACCAAACTCAACACCTTGGGGAAAATAATGAATCGCGGCTCTAAAGGAATATTCACAACCAAAGCGCAACCTTTTTCAAAATGGTGGCCGCGATTTCGAGCAGAAGTGATCGTCGTCCCGATGAAAGACCCGCTCGAACCGTTTATGACGGTCAATGACCATCTGTTGACGTTAAGGACTGGTTATCATACTCGCCGAAATACCATTGTCGTGCCATGGATGCTGATGCTAACCGTATTGACCCTGTATTTTATCTACGATTCTAGCTACCAATATGATTTTGAAGCTCACAAGGCTCAGGCAGCGCGTATGATTGATTTTCATCAAGAAAGGAGAGCTGATTACGATAAGTGGGCTCAGAGAGCCGAGAAGGAAGGATATAAAGAAAAAGCGACTAAGTATAAACACTGGATTCTAGAGGAAGAAGAACAAATTCAAGCCTACAGTGTCTATTTTGAGCAAGACGGTARTGTGACATTGTTTACTCATATGAGAGCGCTTAAGCAACTTGGAGAGCTAGATTATTTCCTTTTCGGTATTGGCCTTTTTTCGTTCATGGGCGCTTTATCTTTAGGTATGTGGTTACTTTTCTTGTTGAAACCTCAAGACGCGGAAGTTTACTTTGATCGAAACCGGCAAATTGTCTACTCGTGGCGACATGGAAGGGTTGGAGCGGCATCATTTGACAAAGTGGGGATATTAGAAAACCACCTTGGCTTAAATATCGTATTGCAATTTGAGAACAAAAACCAAACGGGCTACCGCCCGATGGCGATTGTCGGCATTGATACCGGTAAGCTCGCTTTTCATACCGAAGCCGATACCACCTACCCATTAGCACAAATTCTCGCCTTTATGGACCATGGCAAAGAAGCCGTCATCACAGTGCCGTCATTTAATCGCGAACCTGCAAAGTTATTCTGGCGAGTAGATCCTAAGCCAGAAAACTTTGAAGCACGTGTAGATGCAGCATTGAAGGCAGAAGGTGACTTAGTCYATCACTACCAAACCCGTAGGCCCAAAGGGCATGCGATATAGGACTTTAAATGTGGATGAGAGACGTGAAGACATACACTATTAAAGCAATGCTAAATYGGCGGATTTATCGGGTGGTTCAACCTCGGTTAGTGCAGATGGAGGTAATAGCAAAGCGCTAAAAGGCAGTACGTTTTCAAAAAGTAGGGGTGATGCAGGCGGCGATAAGAAAGGTATATCTTCCTGTACTATTGAAGCTGAAGCAGAGTTTATTTCTGCTTCGCCGGATGTGCTCATTGAAGGTAAAGGCGTCGCGCGCCTTTCTGACCAAATGACAATGAACGTGGCCAATACCATGTGTTGGCGCACACGCTTCCGATTGTATTAGAAGAGGGCGAAATACTCTCTGTGTTACTAAGACTGGCACTCCATGAAAATGCTGACCTCTGAAGGCGAACTAGAAAAAACGTATTATGGCATGGTAGACGACAAGCCAAGCAGCATATAACAGGATGAGAAATGAAAAGATCTAATAACCAAGGTTTCTTGGTCAAATATCAATACCCACAGAGGCTCATCAAGTGGCGAGAGTCGCTCTCTTCCCATTTTAAAGCAATTCAGCCTTCAGATGACCCGCAGGAGCCTTTCATGGCAGTCACTGATGATGTTCTATCCGTGCGAGATGCAAAAAACGGGTTGAGATTTGCTTATCTCTTGCCCTTGGTTGTTGGGCTTTGGGTTTTATCATTCCTTTTTGTTGGGAAATTGGGGTCCGACTCTGCTTCAATTCACACTGGTTTAGAAAGGATCGCTAGATATCAAGAAATGGAACTTCAGGGACAATCATTTAGTAGTTATCACCAAGAAAATTATGAATATTACAAATTGATGTTTGGAGAAGATGGCCGTTACTCTCTTTTCGGTTATATAAAAGCGGTACTAGTTCACGGAACTGAGACACAACGTGAGTTTCTGGTTACTTACTCAATTCTTTCGGCGATAGTCTTATCTCTCACCGCATACTTTACGGTGTTTTTCATCAGAACCCCAAAGCCTGCCAATATTTATTTCGATCGAAAACGCCAGATTGTGTATACTTGGTTCTTTGGAAGATTAGCTGCCTGTCGATTCGAGAATTTAGGCTTTCTAGAGCGTAAAACAGGGATGGAGCTTTACCTGTATAGTGAAAATAAGAAGCGTAAAGGCGGCTATGACGTAGTGCCAATCATAGTTCAGCCAACAGGCAAAGTGCACTTCAACACTGAAAAAGATAATGATTACTTCTTAGCGCAAATATTTAACTTCATGGACAATGGAAAGAGCGCCGTCATAACTGGAGAAAGTTTTCGCCGTTCAGAATCACACTCTTACTTCTGTATCGACAAAAGGCCAGAGCCCTTTGAAGAACGATTAGAAAAGTTACTCGAACATGAGCACATTCTTCCTGAACTGTATGCGAATCTTAAAGTTGTGAATTGAGCCATTTCATCACTAAACGCAAACCAAACGGGGTCATATAAGGTCTCATTTGATTTGATGTATGTTCGTACACATCATGGCTCATTTGAAGCTGTACTGGGAGTGAGGCGAAGCATCCCATTAGGTCTTTTTTTGCCTTTATAAGTCGGCGATATACAAGAAATTCCCACTAAATAACGGCGCGTAAAGGGACTTTTCTAAATGGCGGGCGCAATTTCGAGCGGAAGTGATCGTGCTGCCAATGGAAGCCCCATTGGAACCTACCATGTCCGTCAATGATGACATCTTAACCGTCCGTACTGGATTTCATAAACGGAGAAATATGGTTGCGTTACCGTGGTTGATCGTTTCGATTTTTCTTACTTATGTTTGGTCTGAGGCAATACCGGACCTAGCTTGGGAAAAACAATTTGCTATCGATAAAATTGAACTTCGACAGAAAGATAAAGAACAAATAGAAGAGTGGCTTCTAGAAGCAAAAAAGGACAATAATTCAGAAGGCGAGAAATACTATTCAGGTAGAGTTAAAGACTATGACCAATTGATTAAAAGTTATAGGGTTTATGCAGAAAAAGAAGGTGACCCAACCATATTTACCTACCTAGAGAGTAGGTACCTATAAGGTAATTTATCTGGTCCCGTAGCTAAACTGGTAGGGTTTGGTTTTTATTTAATGCTCACTGTAATTTTTTTTGGTGTCGTGGTTATAAAGCCCAGAGATGCTGAGATTTATTTTGACCGACGTCGGGTATTGTTTACAACATGGCGTTGGGGCCGTATTGGCGCTGCACGCTTTTTCCTGTTCGATGACAAGAAGCCCAACAACTTTGACCAGAGATTAGAAATGGTGCTTGACGCAAGTGAGAATTTAGTCGAGCTCCACAAGAAGAATGTTATTAAACCATTGGCTATGTAAATACTTTTTTGGACATAATGGAGTGTTGAGAAAATAAATGAATCGCGGCTCTAAAGGAATATTCACAACCAAAGCGCAACCTTTTTCAAAATGGTGGSCGCAATTTCGAGCAGAAGTGATYGTCGTCCCGATGAAAGACCCGCTCGAACCCTTTATGACGGTCAATGACCATCTGTTGACGTTAAGGACTGGTTATCATACTCGCCGAAATACCATTGTCRTGCCATGGATGCTGATGCTAACCATATTAACCCTGTATTTTATCTACGATTCCAGCTACAAATATAACTTTGAGTCTCAAAAGGCTCGAGCTGAGCGTATGATTGAATTTCATCAAGGTAGAAATTCCGATTACAAACGATGGATTCAAGATGCCAAAAATGAAGGCGACGTAGAAGAAGAGGTATATTATCACCGAAGGCTAGCTGAGAATGAAAAGCAAATTCAAGGCTACCGCATCTATTTTGAGCAAGACGGTGATGTGACACTGTCTACTCATATGAGAGCACTTAAGCAACTAGGAAAATTAGATAGTTTTCTCTCAACGACAGGCTTCCTTGCCCTGATGTGCGCTTTATCTTTAGGAGCGTGGTTGCTTTTCTTACTTAAACCTCAAGATGCGGAAGTTTACTTTGATCGAAACCGGCAAATTGTCTACTCGTGGCGACATGAAAGGGTTGGAGCGGCATCATTTGACAAAATGGGGATATTAGAAAACCACCTTGGCTTAAATATCGTATTGCAATTTGAGAACAAAAACCAAACGGGCTACCGACCGATGGGGATAATGGGTATTGATATCGGTAAGCTTTCTTTTCATCGAGAAGGCGATATGACGCGATATGACTTACCCATTAGCTCAAATCTTAGCGTTTATGGAGCAT
>NZ_JAKJSR010000047.1:0-5443 GCF_050337155.1 Vibrio cionasavignyae | reverse complement strand
GAGTTGAACTGTCCAAAAATTCGTAGCCTGAGTTGACGAAACTCAGAGGCAACTCAAAGTTTGCCACTAAGCCAACAACCACATACGCCAATTTTCAATTAAACGTAAATAACTCAGTAGCAAAGAAAAAGCACACGAGAGATGTGAGGTTACCACTAAAGAACAGGTGTAAAGCTAGAACGATGAACCCGTACACCAATAAACTAAACCGTGAAAGCTAACGCCTTGCTAAGTTGCAGCTAACGAACACTACACCTAAGCAAAGCCACGTAATCACTGAACTCAACCAAACCAAAATCGCCGAGCGTTAGCTGTCAGCTTGAGCAATTTGTTATATGCCCTACGACTTACCCAAATATGGTGTAAGAAACAGGCTAACTTGCTTGCTACACAAACCAATCTCCACTTCGATTCCTGCTTGCTTCAGAATCGCCACGCCTTTACCGCTATTACGAGGGTCTGGATCTAACATGGACACAACCACCCGTTTGATGCCTGATTTAACAAGAGTATTTGCACAGGCTGGCGTCCTACCAATAAATGAGCAAGGTTCTAGAGTTACATAGGCGGTAATATTGTCCATCACTCCGTCATACAAATTGAGTGCCTGAACTTCCGCGTGATTACCACCTATTGCTTGCGTGAAACCTTCAGAAACAATCTCGTCTCCATCTACGAGTACGCAACCAACGGGAGGATTCGGAGTACACTCAGGTAAGGCCAATTGCGATATTTCCAACGCTCTGAGCATATAAACTTCTGACATTATTTCGTATCCATCTGACAAGGCATATAACGCCCTGTTAAGGTGTGAGCAACGCAATGCCGAAGCTCCCGCATACCACCTTAAACACTAAATTCAACGCATAGTTAAAATGCCACGCGTTGCGAATCACTCTTAAACAGCTTGTTAGTTTTATTGTTGGCGACTCAGTAACAGGCTTGCTCCAGACATAGCCAAAAAAGTTGCACAACCTCTATTGAAGCGCTTTGCCATTTTCGGCTTCGTAAACCACTGCCTTAAGTACATTCCAAATATCGCATAAATCGATATTGCACCCATTTCTAAAATTAGGAAAGTAGCCCCTAAAGCGAAGAACTGTTCATTTACACTTGCTGAAACATCGACGAACTGTGGTAGAAAGGCAGTAAAGATTAAGATCGCCTTTGGATTACCAGCAGCTAACAAGAACTCTTGTTTGGCTAAGCCTAGTCGGTTGCGAGTGTTTTCTAGCTCAGAAACAGGACTTCCTTCCGAACGCCAAAGATTAAAGGCTATCCACAACAAGTAAGCAGCGCCCACAATTTTAATCGTTAGAAATAGAGTCTCAGAAGCATAGAGGACGACTGCTAAACCAGAAGCAGCCAAGGCAATCATTACAGCGAATGCAGCAATACGACCAAGTCCAGCAATAAAAGCGGATTTGAAACCGTAACAACGAGCATTATTCATGGACAATAGATTGTTTGGACCAGGAGTCATATTGAGCGCAAAACACGCAGGTATAAAGAACAATAACTTCCAGATTTCCACAATATTTCCTCCATAAAACTAACGCCTTGTTAAGTAGCAGCTATCTGCCACAACACTCAAACAAAGCCACCGTAATCACTAAACTCAACCGATCCAAAATCGCCAAACGTTAGCTGTCTGCTTGAACAATTTGTTATGTTTCTAGTCCTTAATTTCAAATATTGAGTCAATAATAATTGGCAAATTACCTCTCACGGATGTTGCACCGAAAACTGAGCGGGCATGCACACCTTTTTTACCAAAAACTTCTGCCATTAGATCTGAGCAACCATCCAGCACCCTAGGGTGTTGTTCAAAGTCCGTTGTGGCGTTTACGAAACCTTGAAGCTTGACGACTTGGTTAACTTTATCCAATGAACCTAACTCTAGCTTTAAGGCAGCTAATATATCTAAGCCAGTTGCTTTAGCGAAAGCATACCCTTCTTCTGTGGTATATTCCCGGCCAAGCTTACCTCTGGGTACGACACTTAAACCAGCTACTGGACCTTTTCCTGAGACATAAAGTAAATTGCCTGTTCGAACGCAATTAAAATAACTACCTTGCGGATCACTGGCTTGAGGTAACTCCAAGCCAAGTTCTGCTAATCTTCTTTCTATGTTCATCTATCCTCCGTGATTGAATGGAAACATAACGCTTTGTTAAGGTGTGAGGCACGCAATGCCGAAGCCGCCGCATAACACCTTAACCACTAAGACCAACGCATAGTAAAAATGCCACGCGTGCCGAATCACTCTTGAACAATTTGTTATAAGTCATTCACACAACCGACATTAGAACGACAAAAAGCATTGAACTTCCAGTCGGACACCGATAAACGCCAAGACCACCCAGCTTCTCTAAAGCGATTGCAGCCATTTCCCACCCTTCTTCCTCAGACGCTTCCCAGATAGGAGTATCAAAAATGTTCAGGCCAGATTCTTTTGCGAGCGTTTTGAGTGTTGATGACTCTTTTGTCAGGTGATGCGGTAGTGAAATATTAGCCCAAGCCCACTGTAAAGTACCCTTCGTTGTATCAGTTGAGCAAATCAATGCAATTTCAAATCTAACTGTTCGATGTGTATCGCTAAACACTAAGCAACCATTTGGAACATCAAAGTCAAATCTTTCAAAATGTCCCAAGTCATATTCTTTTTCTAATCTATCGTTCGCCAACACCATATTGCCGAAACACTTATTCACGAATGAGTCTATTTCTTCATCTGTCCACATAATTTCTCTTTGACTTATAACGCCCTGCTAAGTGGCGCTAACGATTAACTTACCAAGCGCACTGAACTTCAAACCAAAACCGCCAAGCTTATGGCGTCCACTTAAGCAGTTTGTTAGCATGCTTGCCCAAACATACGCTCCGTTGTCTGATTTACTAGTTTTTCATAAAGTGGTATGGCTCTTTTTTCATTTGCTAATTCAATTAGCTCGCCAAGAGCATACACTGACACGACTGCCGACAGCCGAAGTAATAAGCGTACCTCGTCATCTGGAATATTTGGCGTGATTATGCCGTTCGCAGCTATTTGCCTATTTGCAAGCTGAATACCCCCATGAGTAAAGTCATGAGAAAAATTCTTAACATCAGACCAAAGCTTTGAAAACAGTTTTGTCTGGCCAGTTTTCTGTTCGACGAGTTCAATCAACTCCCAAATTTTTGGCCACTTGTCTTTATACAAGGCTCTGTTGGACTGAGCTTCTGTAGCTATATTGCGCAACCAGACAGCTCTCATAGTGTTTTCTATAGTAGGACGCATAAGCGCGAAAGCCGATGCAAAGTTCTTTTTCTCACACAGCAATTGCAATGCATCGCAATGGTTTATAGATACAAAAAGCATCGCACTAATCGTCTCGTTATATCCATCTGACTTAGTCTCGATTTGTTCAGATATTCTCCAAACAACTTCCAAGTGTTCTCTAGTATCAAAAATCATTTGCATCGATTCTATCCCTTGCATGCTAACGCCCAATTAAGTAGCTGACAATGCTACCAATACACTAAAACTTACCACCTAAATCACTGAAGCTAAACCGAACTGAAAATACCGAGCGTTGGCAGTCTGCTTAAATTGCTTGTTATATGTGTTCTGCGCCTACAGTGAAGCATATAGCTCACTTAGTGTCGGAAACTTCGAGCAATCCCAACCGCTTGGAAGCTTTATTTCCTTGCACGACTCAACTAACTTAAGAGCTTTGGAGCTATCCGAAGCACAACTAACATCTGCAAATTCATCGAGCAGAGTTAATTCATACTCTCCAGAAATAGGGCTGATGAATTTAGGCAATATGCCCCACCCTGTATCCCACGTATGCATTTCAAATTTTGATAATGCATACAAGTCTCGAATAAGGCTACCCTTGATAAACGGTAATCCTTTGAAATCCCGAAAACCAAAATTTTCACCAGACTCCAAGTTTTCACGGCATAACTTCCAAGCCTGCCCAGCCACTATAAAGTTTGATGATGGTACATCACACGGGTCAAATTCAAACTTCAAGATTTGATGATGAATGTCGTCAAGCTGAGCATCAACCGCTACCCATCCCTTCCCTTTATCCCAATACTCACAAACCCAGTGATCTTCGAAATGGTTTTGAGCTAAATAAGTCGCAAACCCACTCCTTAGTCGGGCTGGAATTCCTTTTGACCTCAAAATAGAGCAAGCCAATAGTGAAAAGTCTCTACAAATACTTACAACTCTATGGCTTGGTTTCTTGAACACATGGGAAGGTTCGCCTGATTTCAACATTGCTAAAGAGACTAAACCTTTAGCATATCGAGTTTGCATTTCTGTAAGTTTTTTTGAGGGGTCAACCTCGACACCATAGTGTTCAAGCCAATACGAATGAATAAGGTTGCCTTGAACAAATTTACATATACCCGCAATATCATCAGGCACTTCACTGATATCTAGTAGATTATTAGGGAGTTCTGTAAACTCCGTATTTTCTATATAGTCGTTGATAACCATTTATTTCTACAACCTTTGTGGAAATACCCACTAATACATATAACGCCCGCTTAAGTTGTGACTAACGCACCACTGAAGCCAAATTTTAAACCGTAATCACGCAAACCAACATTGGCACCTAAACTGCCAAGCGTTACGAATCAACTTGAAGCGCTTGTTATATGCCTTGCGACTAACTACATTGAAACCGCTTCTATCTTGTTACCATCAAGGTCTCGGACAAAGGCTGCATAATAGCTTTCACCATACTCTGGACGTAAGCCGGGCTTCCCTTCACACGTCGCACCTAACTCAATAGCTATTGCATAAAAACCATCAACTGCCTCTTGATTAGGAGCGTTAAAGGCTATGTGAGTTCCATTACCATTTGACGCATAACCTTCCGACGGTAGACCAACCCAAAACTCGAAGTTGGTGCCGTAAGCTGCCGCGACACCTTCAATTAGGTGCGTTCGATTAATAGATAGAGTTTCAAACACAGCGTCGTAGAAATTCACTGCTGATTCGATATTTTTAACTCCAACGGAGACATGATTTAAAATCATTGAAATTCCTTTTATTCATCAAAACTCAAGAGGCATATAACGCCCTGCTAAGTGGCGCTGACGATTAACTTACCAAGCGCACTTAACTTCAAACCAAAACCGCCAAGCTTATGGCGTCCACTTGAGTAGTTTGTTATGTGGCTAACGACTTGCCCAAACAAACAGACTTGCTTGCATGAACGTATTTTCCATAAGCGCTAACTTTTGAGTAACCATGTCGCTCGTAGAAACACACTGCATTATCATTAACCTTGCGTGTTGAAAGTACTGAGCGCTTGTAACCTTTAATCACTGCACAACTCTCAAGCTGGGTGATTAGATAACTACCCGCTCCTCGGTACTTTGAGTACATTCGCTTCAACTCACAAGTTTCACTGTCGTGCCGTGCTTGCGAAATGAACCG
>NZ_JAKJSR010000046.1:0-5511 GCF_050337155.1 Vibrio cionasavignyae | reverse complement strand
AGGTGCAGAGATTGAGCGAATGGATGGTGATAGACCTTACTTTCGTTGGGCAGTGAACGGCTAACAAATTGTTCAAGCAGACAGCTAACGTTTGACGATTTTGGTTTGGTTGAGTTTAGTGATTACGGTGGCTTTGTTTAAGTGCGGTGGCAGTTAGCTGCTACTTAACAAGGCGTTATAGCGCAAGGAGAAATCGAAGATCGAATATCTATTGGGATTAATAGCATTATTGACGTCAATGGTTGCTGCCATCGTTGGGTTTGGCGGTGGAATGCTTCTAATTGCGATCCTTCCTTTCTTTCTAAGTCCTGCCTTGATCATACCAATTCATGGCTTGGTTCAATTGGCAAGTAACTCGTCACGTATGCTGTTTTCATTGAAACATGTTAGATGGCAACTTCTTCCTCGCTTCTTAGTTGGTTCAGTCGTCGGTGCGTTGATGATCGGGTATGGTTTGTCTCATATTTCAATGAAGTATGTCCCAGTTGCAATTGGCCTATATATTTTACTCAACCTATGGAGCCCAAGGTTTTCAGCGTCTGTCAGTCGATACGAAAGCTATTATCTGATCGGCTTTTTGCAAACAGGGTTAGGGTTGGTAGTAGGTGCAACTGGACCTTTGAGTTTGAGCGTGTTAACAAAACAACTGGAATCTAAAGATGAAATCATAGCGACAAGTTCGTTATTTATGACAATTAGTCACCTAGCAAAAGTCCCCGTGTATTTGTCGTTCACTGAGAGCATGTTTTCTGATTTAGGTCTTATTGCTTATATGGTTTTGGGCGCTATCTTAGGCTCGTTTATAGGAACGAAGCTTCGACTAAGTACAAAAAATGATTATATTATTAAAATAATCAAGCTTTTATTGACGTTGCTTGCGGTTAAAATGATAGGCGAAGTTGCGCTATAACAAACAATTTAAGCAGATTCGCAACGCTTGGCATTTTTAGTTTGAATCAATTTTAGTGTTTACGGCACAACGGTTGAGGTGTGGTGGTCGCGTTGCTCACTACTTAATTGGGCGTTAGTACTACATAGGGGAGATCTGTGGACGATTTGATTAAAGTTGGTTTGTTTCTGCTAGGTGCGATATTTTCAGTCATTCTCGTACCATTTATAGAAAAAAAGAAAGTAGACTTTCTTCGTAAGCAAAGTCGGGAAAACTTGTGGGTAGAACTTGAAGATATCCAAAATGAGCTTAACGAACATATTGAGCAACATTTTCAGTTTCTGTTAAATATTAGAACTCAAAGTGAGCTTGTAAATAGTGGTAAGTTACCAGTACCGATGCCAAGAGAAATTAATGCAGAGGTGTTGTCAGATTTATACAACAGATCATCTACAATACTAACCTCTTCTCAGAGGATCGCTATTAAACGGATTCCAAGAACACTGGCTGTAATAATGAATAACTCGCAGTCTTCTGTTGACTCGGTTCTTGAAAAGGAAACCTATTGTATTCAATCTATAAAGAATACAATTAAATTATCATGTCGTTTGATTTTTGAAATCAATCTATTAAGACAAGAAAAAGATCGCTTTAAGAAACGTGACGAGCTGTGTTCTAATTCAGCAACATCACCAGTTTTGCGTAGTCTTGGGTTTAACGAATCTCAGATTACAACGTCACGTATTGAAGAGAGTCAGTTTAAGGATCTAACCGTAGAAATGTAGTACTAACAAATTGCTCAAGTCGACAGCTAACGCTCGGCGATTTTGGTTCGGTTGAGTTCAGTGATTACGTGGCTTTGCTTGAGTGTCGTGGTCGTTAGCTGCAACTTAGCAAGGCGTTATGTTTATTACCGCGCTTTGGGATGTAAAAAGTGCGTTTATACCTAATTCATTGTATTATCGTTTCTTTTTTGGAGGTGAATGGGTGGATACATTTGTTCTACCTGCGCTACTTGTCTTACTTAGCGCAATTTTACGAAGCTTTATTGTTAATAAGAGTAGTACGCCATCAGTGCTAGGTGAGATCGGGATGGGGCTACCTGTCGATTTGACATTTGTAGCGTTATCAATAGTCATAACTATCTCTGCTAGTAGTTTTGCGGTTGATTGGGTTAATAATCGGCCAAGCTTAATTGTGGGGGCATTAGTTGTAGCAGCAGTTCAGATTGGAGCTCTATACAAGCCTTGCAAAGAGTATGTTGATGAAGATAAACCATGGCATTCCTTTGGTTTATGGTTATTAAATACGTTATGTACTTTTCTTGTTTTTGCATTCTTATTAATTGAGGTGATTGCATGATTATTGAACAAATAACACCTTTTGAAATGCTAATTTCCATTGCTCTGCTTTTGCTAGTTATGACTGTAGTTATGGGACTTATGTTCTACATGCAGCAAAAAAGGCGTGAGTCTCATTTCAATGAAGAAAAAAATAAAATTGAACTTGATTTGCTCCGACATAACGTGGAATCGCAAGTTTATGGTTTAAATGAGAGGCTAATGAAAACTCCTTCTCGTTTTGAAGATGCTTACCACTTGCAACTTGATGGCAATAGAAAATCTGATGTAAAAAAACCGATAAAACTTAATGAGTTTTTAAAAAGTGCAAGTATTAAAGATGAAGATCTAATCGAAAGAGACTTTGTGTTTGTTCTTACTCCATTCCATTCAAAATTTGATGGAGTATATGATGAAATTAAAAATGTTTGTGATAAAGCGGATATTCGTTGCGTGCGTGGAGATGAGCAGAATTTCAAAGGTGATATTTTCTCACATGTACTTAGAAACATTGTTCAAGCAAAAGTGGTTGTTGCAAATTTAAGTGGTCGAAATCCCAATGTTTTGTATGAATTGGGTATTGCTCATGCTCTTGATAAAACTACTATTTTAATATCAAATGCGATTGATGAGCTTCCTGCAGATATCAAGTCAAAACGAATCGTTGTATATAAAGAAACTGGTGACTTGGAAAATAGACTGCCAGTCGAACTACTGAAGGCATTTAAATAAACATAACAAAGCATTTAAGAGTGATTCTGTAGTTGACCCGATCTAGTGGACACCTTCAATTGTAATTGGAGGTGTTTATGCCAGCTTATAAATCAGGTAAAAAAACTCAACAATATCTCACGGAATTTAAGGTAACTGCCGTCCGACTTTCGCTTCGAGAAGGAGCTACAGTTAAAAGCGTGGCGCTATCATTGGATATCCACCCTTATATGCTTTCTAAATGGCGAAAGGACTATAGAGAAGGGGTTATTTTGGAAGATAAACGTAAGAAAAGGACTAAGATCCCGAGTCAGAAAACTGAGTCTAGTCGGATTGCAGAGCTTGAACGTCAGAACGAACAACTTAAGCTCGAGAATGACTTGCTAAAAAAGTGGCAACGATTCGTTGCCCAAGAAAATCGACAAAATTCCGATTCATAGCCCATTACAAAACGCGTTATTCCATTGTATTGATGTGTCGTTTTCTATCTGTTTCCAAGTCGGGTTACTACGCATGGCTTGATAGAGAGCCAAGCCGCTACGATCAAGAAGAGCAGGCTTTGAAGAAGTGCATAATTAAAGTGTTTACTCAGAGTCGAGAGACTTACGGTAGTCCACGAGTTCATGCAGAGCTGAGGCGCCAAGGAGTTTTGGTTAGCCGCAAGCGTGTGGCTCGGATCATGAGGGAGCAAGGGCTGAGAGCGCGAAGTTATCGTATTTACATAAAAATGGCCAAGCTACATCGGTTCTATCAATCGATTAAGAATATTAAAAAAGACACACCAAAACCAACGGCAGTTAATCAACAATGGTCTGGAGATCTAACGTATATAAAGCAAGGTAAACGTTGGATGTATCTAGCGGTCGTTATCGACCTTTACTCGCGTAAAATCGTCGGTTGGTCGCTTGGTAGTAAGAAGAGTACACAGCTAACGATGAGTTCGTTGAGAATGGCAATTAGAAATCGAAAGCCACAAGAGCGCTTATTGTTTCATACCGACAGAGGCTCTGAATATCGAGCCCATGAAGTTCAAGCTTTATTATCAAAAAATGGAATTGTCCCAAGTATGAATCGTCCAGGTTATTGCACTGATAATGCGGAGGTAGAGTCGTTCTTCCATACACTCAAAGGCGACATAATTAGGAAAAATAGCTTTAAAAGTGAGAAGCAGCTTAGAGATAAACTTGCCGGTTATATCCAGCATTTTTATAACCGTTATAGACTGCACTCAAGTCTTGGATATCGAACCCCGCATGAATATGAAGTAGCGACGGGTTAAAGATAATAGGGTGTCCATTTTATCGGGTGAAGATCATTCGCAACGCTTGGCAGTTTCGCTTCGCTCAAGTATAGCCCAGCGCTGCTCACACCTTAATGCGGCGTTAGTTGCACGAGGAGGTTTCGTGGAAGAATTATCAGGAGGAAGAGAATCAGCAATATATAGAGATGGCGAAGTTGTCTATCGACCTCTTCAGCCGTGGAGTCCTACAATTCACCTCATTTTGAAGCATCTTGAGCGAAAAAATGTGGCTGAATGTCCAAGATTTCTTGGTGTTAACCAAGAGCAGGAAGTCCTAAGTTTTGTCGTTGGTAATACTTATAACTACCCTCTAGTTGGTGCAATCGCAACTGTGGATGCACTCATGTCTGCGGGTAAATTATTGCGTAAAATACATGACTCAACTGTGCCACTTTTGGAGCAAGTAGATGTCAATACGCACAAGTGGATGCTAGAGCCAAGAGAGCCTTTTGAGGTTATTTGTCATGGTGACTTTACCCCATACAATGTTGCTCTATCCGAGAATACAGTTGTAGGTGTGTTTGACTTTGATACAGCGCACCCAGCGCCAAGGATATGGGATTTAGCATACTCAGTTTATTGCTGGTCACCTTTCAAAACTGACAGTAATGATAAGTTAGGCACAATCTCTGAGCAGGTCGCTAGAGCTAAGTTGTTCTGTGATCGTTACGGCGCTACTGAATCTGAAAGGAATCAACTAGCGGACGCAATGATTCAGCGATTACAGGCCTTAGTTTTGTTCATGCGCAGTGAAGCTGAAAATGGTAATAAATCCTTTGCTGAAAACATAGAACAAGGTCATCTTCAAGCCTATCTAAGTGACATAGAATATATCACTGAAAATAAACAAAAAATTCAGTGCGCATTGTGCAACTAACAATTTGCACAAGCAGACAGCTAACGCTCGGCGATTCTGGTTTGGTTGAGTTCATTGATTACGTGGCTTTGCTTGGGTGTTGTGTTCGTTAGCTGCAACTTAGCAAGGCGTTTATTTTTCTTTAAGTATGGGTGAATAATGGCTCAGGGAAATAATAAGAAAGCACTCAGTAAGAGAGTACGCAAAGGGAATAAAGGTTTTCCCATAGCTACCGTTGCTTTCTATGGTCCTGACAATAAAACGGCAACAAAGCTTGTCTGCGCAATTATTCCTTATGACGGTGCAGAGCCGGAGCCAATGAAAAAATGGTTCAAGGCGACAGATATTCGTAAAGATGAGCTGATTTTAAAAGAAGTACTGATAAGATGAGCTGATTTTAAAAGAAGTACTGATA
>NZ_JAKJSR010000013.1:0-247056 GCF_050337155.1 Vibrio cionasavignyae | reverse complement strand
GATGGTCAGTGGACCTATAAAGTCGACAACAGCTCAGCGCCAATCCAATCCTTGGATGTGGGCGATACCCTGACCGAATCCTTTATTGTAAAAAGTGCCGACGGCACGGAGCACACCATTACGGTGACCGTGAATGGTACCGAAGACCCAAGCATCATCAGCAGTTACGAGCCCGGCTCAGTGATTGAAGATACGGCGGGCATTTTGACCGACAGTGGGGATTTGGACATTGCCGATGCCGACAGTGGCGAAGCAGAATTTGATATTACGCGTGTCGAAGGGCAACAAAATGGTAATGGCGAATCTCCATTAGGCAGCTTAACCATTACCGCCGATGGGCAATGGCGTTACCAAGTCGATAACTCGTTAACGGGTGTGCAGGAGCTGGGTGACGGCGATAGCCGTGACGAAGTATTCCGCGTGTACTCGATTGATGGCAGCAGCTATCAAGATATTGTTGTGACCATTCAAGGGGTGGACGGCGCGCCGACCATCGTCAGTGGTGATAGCGATGAACTGACCGAAGATGTGGGTGCGGTGGGTAACAACCTCATCGCCTCTGAGCAGTTGGTGATTAGCGATGAAGATGCGGGCGAAAATGTCTTTAACGCAGGCGCGGGTGCGTCTGTGGGCACCACGTTGGGTAGCCTGTCTATCCTAACAGACGGTACCTGGACCTACACCATCGATAACACCTTATCCGAGGTGCAAGCCCTCGATGTGGGTGACACTTTAGTTGAGTCCTTTATCGTCACCTCAGCCGATGGCACCGAGCACACGATTAGTGTGACGGTGAATGGCGCGGAAGATGAAACCTTCATCACTAATTATTCCCCAGACAGCGTCAAAGAAGACACCGACGAAGTGGGTGGGGAACTCATTGGTGGCGGTAAACTCGATATTGCTGATTTGGATGCCGGAGAAGCGGCGTTTAACACCACGGTGACGAACTTAACTAACGACCAAGGTCAGTCCCCTCTAGGCACGCTGACCATCTTGGCCGACGGCACGTGGACCTACAAAGTTGTCAATAGCCTAGAAGGCGTGCAAGAGCTCGGTGCGGGTGATACACGTATTGAGCGCTTTGAAGTCGCTTCGATTGACGGCAGCAAAACCCAAATCATCGAAGTAACCATTGAAGGTACTGACGACGCGCCCGTGATAGCGGGTACTGACATCGGTGGCGTCATTGAAGATACCGACATTCAAGCGGGTGATCTGCTTAAAGAAAGCGGCCAGCTGACGATTACCGATACCGATCAAGGCGAGAGCCAATTCCAAACCAGCGTCACTAAAGTCGATGATGGCAACGGCCTCACGCCAGTGGGCACCTTGACCATCGATGCGACTGGCGCGTGGAATTACGAGATCGACAACACCGACAGCTCGGTGCAATCACTCTCTGAAGGCGAAACGCGCACCGAGACGTTCCAAGTACTCAGTGAAGACGGCACCACGCACAACATCGTCATCACGATTACCGGCGTTAACGATTTACCAAGCATTGTCAGTGGYGCCAGTGATGAYGCCACTGAAGACGCCGCGGTGGATCTCGATAGCGACGGTAACTTAGTCGCCAGCAATACTTTAGTGATCAGCGATACCGACGCCAATGAAGAGACCTTCATTGCCGGCGCAGGCACGCCAGTAGGCTCGACTTACGGCGCGCTTACCATCGGCGCGGATGGTCAGTGGACCTATAAAGTCGACAACAGCTCAGCGCCAATCCAATCCTTGGATGTGGGCGATACCCTGACCGAATCCTTTATTGTAAAAAGTGCCGACGGCACGGAGCACACCATTACGGTGACCGTGAATGGTACCGAAGACCCAAGCATCATCAGCAGTTACGAGCCCGGCTCAGTGATTGAAGATACGGCGGGCATTTTGACTGACAGTGGGGATTTGGACATTGCTGATGCCGACAGTGGCGAAGCACAATTTGATATTACGCGTGTCGAAGGGCAACAAAATGGTAATGGCGAATCTCCATTAGGCAGCTTAACCATTACCGCCGATGGCCAGTGGCATTACCAAGTCGATAACTCGTTGACGGGCGTGCAAGAGCTGGGTGACGGCGACAGCCGTGACGAAGTGTTCCGCGTGTATTCCATTGATGGCAGCAGCTATCAAGATATTGTTGTGACCATTCAAGGGGTGGACGGCGCACCAACCATCGTCAGTGGTGATAGCGATGAACTGACCGAAGACGTGGGTGTGGTGGGCAATAACCTCATTGCGACCGAGCAACTGGTGATTAGCGATGAAGATGCCGGTGAAAATGTCTTTAACGCAGGCGCGGGCACCTCAGTTGGTAGCACATTAGGTAGCCTGTCTATTTTGGCGGACGGCACCTGGACCTACACCATCGATAACACCTTAACGCAGGTGCAAGCCCTCGATGTCGGTGACACCTTGGTCGAGTCCTTTATCGTCACCTCAGCGGATGGCACCGAGCACACGATTAGCGTGACGGTGAATGGCGCGGAAGATGAAACTTTCATCACCAACTACGTGCCAGACAGTGTCAAAGAAGACACCGGCGAAGTCGCAGGTGAGCTTATCGGTGGCGGTATGCTCGATATTGCCGATTTGGATGCCGGAGAAGCGGCGTTTAACACCACCGTCACCAATTTAACGAACAACCAAGGTCAGTCGCCTCTTGGCACACTGACCATCTTGGCGGATGGTACGTGGACCTATAAAGTCGATAACAGCCTAGAAGGCGTGCAAGAGCTCGGCGATGGCGATACTCGTATTGAGCGCTTTGAAGTGGCGTCCATTGATGGCAGCAAAACACAAATCATCGAAGTGACCATTGAAGGTACTGACGACGCACCCGTGATAGCCGGTACTGACATCGGGGGTGTCACCGAAGACTTTGAAGTTCAAAGTGGTGATTTACTTAAAGAAAGTGGTCAGTTGACGATTAGCGATACCGACCAAGGCGAGAGCCAGTTCCAAACTAGCGTTACTAAAGTCGATGATGGCAACGGGCTTACACCAGTGGGCACCTTGATTATTGATGCCACTGGCGCGTGGAATTACGAAATCGACAACACCGACAGCTCAGTGCAATCACTGGCTGAAGGCGAAACCCGTACTGAGACCTTCCAAGTACTCAGTGAAGACGGCACGACCCATAACATCGTCATCACCATCACCGGTACCGATGATGAACCTGTTATTGGTGGCACCTCTTACGGCGAAGCAACGGAAGACAATGTGACACAGATAGATACTGATGGGAATTTATTCTTTAGTAGTCAAGCCTCTATCAGTGATGCTGATGATGGTGAAGGCGCGTTTGTGCCCGCTTCTGTTACGTCGGCAGCCGGTAATTTTGTTGATGGTGCCTTAACCATAGATGCGGCTGGGAATTGGTCATACGAGATTCCAAATGGTAGCAGTAATGTTCAGGGGCTTGCTGAAGGTGAACGCGCGACACAAACCTTTACGGTGCAAACCATTGATGGCACAGAACATACCATTGTTGTCGATATTGTCGGGGTCAATGATGACTCTGTGCTGATCAGTGATCCAAGCCAAGCGCTAGGGGATGTCAAAGAAAATGATAGCCTGATTGAACTCACTGATAGTGGTGTACTTGAGCTTCAAGATACAGATGGAAGCGATGAGGAAGTATTCCAAACGGACCCTAGCTCAATCACATCAACAAGCACACTGAATGGAGCGACCGATGCGGTTGGCACTTTAACAATTAACGCTCAAGGTGAGTGGGATTACTCGATTGCTAATGCGTACGTTGAATACCTTGGTGAAGGGGATACCGCGACAGAAACCTTCACTGTGCGATCTGAAGATGGTACTGAACATACCGTTGTTATTACCATTGAAGGTACCAACGACGTGCCTTCGATTGTCAGTGGTGCATTCGCAGAAGGCGTAGAGGATCAAGGTCTAGACGGCAATAACATTAAGGTGGAAGGCAATCTTGTTATTGATGATCCTGATGCAAACGAAAACACATTCCAAGTAGGAGCGGGGAGCGCTGATGCTGCTAATACTTTAGGTGGTTCGTTGGTCGTTGCTGCCGATGGAAGCTGGACCTATTTGGTAGACAATCAGCAGGCCGCGATTCAGTCTTTGGATGTGGGAGATTCGGTCACTGAAAAATTCACCGTTCTTAGTGAAGACGGTACGCCAATTGAAATTGAAGTCAAAATCAATGGTGCAGAAGACCAAACATTTATCACTGACTATGTGCAAGGAAGTGTGACGGAAGACGACGAGACAACCACACTTTCGCATGTTGGTAATCTAACGGTGACAGACGTGGATACTGGTGAAAATCAGTTTGATCCGACGCGTGTAGACACATTGAACAACAGCAATGGCATTTCGTCTTTAGGCAGTGTTTCAATTACGTCTTCCGGTACGTGGACGTACACCATAGACAACAATTTAGCATCGGTACAACAACTCGGAGCTGGAGATAGCTTTACAGAGCGTTTTCGAGTTTATTCCATCGATGGCAGTACTTCTCAGATAGTTGAAGTGGTGGTCAATGGCACTAATGATGGTGCGTCAATATCCGGTGTTGCATCGGGTTCAGTGACTGAAGACATCACTGTGGTTGGAAGTAATTTGCAAGAATCCGGAACCTTGCAAGTTAATGATATTGATAGTGGGGAGAATATTTTCTCCACTACTGTTACGAATGTGGCAGATGTTACCGATGGATTACCGTTAGGCAGTATCACTATTACCCCTGAAGGTAATTGGACTTACCTTGTAGATAAGGACAACGCCACAGTTCAGGCATTGGGGTTAGGCGAAACGCGTACTGAACGCTTCCAAGTCACCTCGATAGATGGCACTGCGACGCAAGAAATTGTCGTGACAATTCATGGTACCAATGATTTGCCGACGGTTTCTGCAAGTAGTGATCTAACGGGCAAAGTATTTGAAGATTCCGACCCGATACCAACAGCGACAGGCACCTTAGTACCTAGCGATGTTGATGTAAATGATAGCCATACATGGGCGGTTGTAGGTACCACAAATGGTGATTACGGTAGCCTAGTTTTAGACTCCAATTCGGGGGTGTGGACTTATTCCTTAGTGAATGACTCAGTCAACCATTTGCAAGCAGGCGAGAAGGTTTATGAGTACTTCCAAGTTAAGGTTTCTGATGGTAAGGGTGGAGTTGGTTTTGATACGGTTACAGTAGAGATTGAAGGGACTAATGATGATCCATCAATCTCTGGTGATAACTCAGGGTTAGTCATTGAAGATGGCGGTGTGTTGAGTGTCGCTAAAGGTAACCTTGAAGTTGCGGATGATGATATTAAAGATACTCACGATTGGGCGGTTGTCGATGGTGACGGACTCTATGGTACGTTGACGGTGAACGATGATGGTGAATGGACGTACACGTTAGATCAAGCCAAAGCCAACTTTATGGAAGAGGGTGTGATTTATGCTGAAGACCCATTTACCATCACTGTTGATGATGGATTTGGTGGCACGGATAGCTACGTCGTCAACGTTAATGTTGAAGGCAATAATGATGCCCCTGACATCCGTAATGTAAACCAAATACGGATTAAAGAAGATACGGGAACTCAATTTAAGCAAGGTACCTTAAATGATCAAGATCCTGATGAGAATGAAGTACACAGTTGGGTTATTTTAGATGCCAATGGTAATGCGCTATCGGTTGTTGATGGTGTTGCGATTGGTACTTACGGCAACCTATCACTCGACGAGTCGACAGGGCAATGGCGCTATGATCTAGAGTCAACCGCGGATACGACGCTGACATCCGAGCAATTAGCGAATACACAAGCGCTAGAACGGGGTCAAAAAGTTTTTGAAAACTTTACTGTTCAAGTCACAGACAAATACGGCGCCACGGATACTCAAGTATTACAAGTTCGCGTGACCGGTACCAATGATCAGCCGCAGATTGAAGGCACGGTTGAAGGCACGGTGACGGAAGATGATTTCCCGAATGGCGATACGTCAGCGGATATTGTTACGTCAGGGACTTTGCAACCCGGCGATGTAGATACTAACGACAAGCATACGTGGTCTATCGATACCAATACCGGTGACTACGGGACGATTGTTATTACTTCAGACCCAGTGACAGGCGAAGCGGTATGGACCTATACACTCAACAATAATAACCCAGCAGTGCAAGCTCTTCGCCCTGGAGATACGGCATTAGAAGAGACGTTTACGGTTACCGTTGTCGATGATTCTCGAGGGGGTAACCCGAGCGCAGACAGGGTTGACACCCAACAGATTACAGTTCGCATTGAGGGAGCAAACGATGCGCCAGTACTTAGTGGTGATGTCACGGGTAGTGTGGTGGAGCCTGGTCATAAAAACGAAACGTTCGATATTACTGCGACAGGCGCCCTAGCGGTTTCCGATAAAGATACGACCGACTCGCATACGTTTACTGTTGACAACAACGATAGCAACACGACAAATACCAGTACCTTCTATGGTGAGTACGGCACCTTATCCGTGGATAGCAATGGCGTATGGACGTATACACTCGATAACCTTTCAGAACAGACTAAAGCGATCCCACCTGGTACGACAGAGCTTGACGTATTTAACGTTATTGTTACTGACGAATTGGGTGAAACCAGTTCAATTCCAGTGACTATTTCAGTGGCGGGTACCAATACGGACCCATTAATTATCTCCGCAAGTTCATACGAAGTGGTTGAAGATGGGGCTGCTTTGCAAGGTCAGTTTGTCAAAGGGACACCGACCCCAGAGGAGTTAGCACAGGGCGATATTGGTTCCGGTGACCCTGATAGTGGTGACGGTGCGGTTTGGCAAGTGGTGTCTAATGGGCAATACGGAACATTTAGTATTGACCACGCTTCTGGTGAATGGACGTACACTTTGTTTACACCAGCAGATGTCGCTGCGGATCCGAGTAAACGCGATGCCTACAATACCGTTAATGCATTGGCGGAAGGCGATACATTACCCAATGGTGACTCTGTCGAGTTGCGAGTGACAGATGAGTTTGGTCGCACTACGACTGAAGTATTGAACATTGATATTGTTGGCGCTAATGATGCCCCAGTGATTAGCGGTCTTAATAACACCTTTGCTGAAGGGAATCTGGATAACAATATTTATTCCACGTCGGGTCAACTTCAAGACGGTGATGTTGACGCTAATGATGTTCATGTTTGGAGCCTAGATTCCGGCACGCCTAACATCGGTCAATACGGTACATTCTTGCTGCAAAGCGATGGCTCTTGGACCTATTTGGTGAATCCAGATAAGTTTGAAGAGATTCAAAAGCTTAATCCAACAGATTCAACGGTTGCTGACCGTACCTTAGTGGATACATTTGATGTCCAAGTGACTGATATGGGAGGCACTGGTGAAACGGTCACTCAAACAGTGACGGTGACAATAACGGCTGAAAATGATGTTCCGGTCATCTCTGGTGATGTGACAGGCTCTTATGTTGAAGATAGTGGTTTAGCGGTCACTGGGCAATTAATCGCAACGGATATTGATAATAATGACTCGGCTGAATTTCTTGTACCAGATGGTGCTAGCGAGCGATTGTACACTGGTTTGTATGGCAGCTTAACGATAAATGCTGCAGGGGAATGGACCTATACTCCGGTAGAATCGAGTTTGCAAACCCTAGCGGAAGGGGAAGAAAAAACCGAGCGATTTGTGGTGCTTGCTCGTGATACTAACGGCGCAACAGTGACAGAAGAAATCAATATTCACATTACCGGTAATAATGATCGCCCAATTGTTGAAGGGGATAATTCAGGGACCGTGGTTGAAGATGGTACGGCGGATGTCTTTGGCACCGATCTAACACGTGTTGAAGGGCAGCTTTTTGCAACCGATATTGACAATAATAGTCCAGGTCGTAACTGGAGTATTGTCGGTGGACCTAACGGAGATGGGGAAGGCTTATACGGTACCCTGACATTAGATAATACCGGACAATGGATTTACACCCTCGATAACGATAGCCCTGTCGTTCAGGGTTTAGATTTTGGTGAGAACCCGACCGAAACCTTTAAGGTAGTGGTGAGTGATAACATCACTGATGTAGAAACGAATACTCCTGGTGTTTCACAAGAATTCACAATCGTCATCAACGTGGTAGGTCAAGATGAAACTGGCGGTGGCAGCGGTGGTGGCGGTGCGATTGAAGTTACTGCTGACGTAACAGAGGATTTGAAGTTAACTGACAGTGCGACTGTTTCTGCCAATATTGATGCTGGTAGCATTACGCCAATCACAGGTGGTGTATTTGGAGAGTTGGTTGTCGATCCTAATGACAGTACGAACTGGCTTTATGAACTGGACAATGATTCAGATTTAGTTCAAATGTTGGAAGAAGGAGACGTCGTAACCGAAAAATGGCGCTTTACCGCAGATGATGGCAATACTTATGTCGTCAATGTGACGATTCATGGCACCGCAGATAACCCCGAGATTTATTTGGGCGACACTGAAGTGGTTGATAATGACGTTATTGGCGAAGTAACGGAAGATGCTATCCCATCAACAACGGGACGTTTAAGCGTCGAAGATCCTGATTCAGATGAACAGTTTAATTGGACCATTGACGGAGGGACTTCCTCAACCAGTAGCTTAGGTGAAATTACGATAGATCCTGATACTGGCGAGTGGACTTACGAGCTTTCTCCTTCGACGGAGTTAGCGCCGGGCGAAGTGGTGTACGACACCTTTACGGTTAAAGTTACCGATAAAGATGATGCTGCGTTTGGGGGATCAGAAGATTCAGCCACGACGAGCGATACACATGTCGTTCGCATTAAGATTATTGGTACCGCAGAAAACGCTCATAATCCAAGTGATCAAGACGCCCCCCTAATTGTTCAAACGGTTTCTACTGTGGAAGACAATAACGATCCGACTGCCGATGCGAATAATACCGAGCCAGCAGAAGTCGTGAGTTCCGGGACATTATCGCTCGATAATGTCACAGAACAAGATGGTACACCTGTTGATAACTTAAACCTTGGTGACACAATCGCATGGACCTTGATTGATGGTTCGAGCCCTTATGGTTCGATGACTGTCACAGAGTCTGGTGATTGGACGTTTACGCTCGACAACGATAGCCCTGCTGTACAAAAGCTTGCCGATGGGGATGTCGTTACCGAAACCTTCGAGGTTTACGCCATTGATCAATATGGTAAAACCATCGTTGATGACAATGGATTCCCACAAACGTTGGAAATTGTTGTTGATATTACGGGACTCAATGATGCGCCAACCGCGACGTCATACGTGGATACTCTTACGGCGGAAACTGACTCAAGTCAGCCACAGCAGCTTAGCGGTAATTTGAGTAGTACTGCCAATGATATTGATACCGGAGACGTATTAGAGTGGTCTAATTTAACCACTATCGATGCTAACCCTGCGTACGGTACTTTGACGGTTAATTCCGATGGAAGTTGGGACTTTGAGCTCAATACGACCTATGGCGTTAATGGAGATGAACCTCATCCAGACATTGTGGCACTGAATCAAGGTGAAACTAAAACGCTGCAATGGCAAGTGAATGTCACCGATAACAATAGTGCCCCCGTTACTCAACCAATATCGATCAATATTGTCGGTACGAATGAAGTACCGGTTATTGAAACATTGCAACTTGCTGATGAAAACGAAATTGTTGAAGCCTTACCTGATGATGTCGATCAAACACCGACGATCACCCGTGATATTGTGCTTACCGACAGAGATGCACCGGGTGATTTAGGTGATGATGTGACTCTTCAAGCGTCAACACTAAATGGCACCTATGGTCTATTTAATGTTGATCCAAGCACGAATCAGTGGAGCTACACCCTATATGATGATGCTCATATTAATGCACTAGCAGAAGGGACAGAAGTAACAGAAACGTTTGTGATACGAGCAACCGATGAATCTGGCGCAGAGGTGATGACGAGCGTTGAAGTGAAAGTCATTGGTAGTAACGATAGACCAGTATTAGAAGGCAAAGTGATTGGTACGGTCGTCGATACTCCTAACGACAGCGCTGAAGGTCAGCTCATTGTCGCTGACCCAGATATTGGCGATAGCTCCGTATTTAGTTTTACTGAAGCAAACCCAAATATGGGGACCTTCTCGATTGATTCTGACGGAAACTGGACTTACACAGTCAATAGTGATGATCCTGATATTAACCACTTGCCAAAAGGTGAGACACTGCAAACGTCTATTTTCGTGACCGCTACCGACATGAATGGCGCAGGTTTGTCGAGTGAACAAAAAGAGATTGTGATTACCATTGTCGGTACCAATGATGCCCCTGAGATTCAGGATATTGGTGTTCAAGATTTGACTGAAAATACCCTAACGTCGCTATCGGGAACCTTTGATAGTGGTGATCCAGATAACAATGCAGATGGGACTGGTGGTAGTCGCGTGGATGGCACTGATGCGGATTCTCAGACTTGGCAAGTGGTTTCTGGCGATGCACGGGGTGAGTTGAGTGTTAATGCGACAACGGGCGCTTGGACCTTTAATTTAGTTGACCCATTTGAGGAGTTATCTGAAGGAGAAACGCTGGCTACGCCACTGCAATACACAGTAAAAGTCACGGATGAATTTGGCTTATCGTCAGAGCGCGTGATTGAATTCCAAGTAACTGGTACCAACGATGCACCAACGATTGTGGCTGGCGACACGACTGCGACAGGTACCGTGTACGAAGACCCTACTGGCGGGCAGGCGGATACGGCTAACGGTGTCGTGGCCATTGATGATGTCGATCAAAGTGATACTCATCGTTACAGTCTGAGTAGCACAGGGGTGGTGACGGAAATTGAAGGTACCTACGGTACGTTAACATTGGTTGCAGGCGATACACCTGACAGCGTCAAATGGGTCTACGAGCTGGATCAAGCTAAAGCAAATGCATTGAATGAAGGCCCTCAAACAGAGCAATTTGAGGTGTATATTGAAAGCTTAGTCGGTGGTGTCGGTCAAGGCGATACCATTAGCCAGACCATTGATGTCACTGTGGAAGGCAATAATGACGCCGCAGTGGTGACAACCGGTAGCGTTGAGCTTACTGAAACGGACGCAGTGCTAACGGCAACGGGAACGTTAACTTCGACCGATGTCGATAACCCGGATAACACCTTTACGCCTCAGTCTAATGTAAGTGGCTCCTATGGCACTTTCTCGATTGATGCGAATGGTGTTTGGAACTTTACTGCCAACAGCACTTTTGATGAGCTGAGTGAAGGCCAAGTAATTCAAGAAGTTTTCAATGTCACCAGTGTTGATGGCACACCATCAACCGTGACCGTGAAAATTACCGGTACTAACGATGCGGCAATAGTGAGTTCTGCGGATGTTGAGCGAGATGAAACGGATGCGCCGCTTACTATTACGGATACTCTGACATCGAACGATGTTGATAATCCAAACAACACGTTTACGCCGCAAACTGGCGTTGTCGGCACCCACGGTACATTCTCCATTGATGCTGGCGGTACATGGACATTTATTGCCAACCAATCCTTTGATTATCTCAATGAGAACCAAAGTGTGAGTGAATCATTCTCAGTGACCTCTGTGGATGGTACAACCTCATCGGTTACTGTGAAGATTAACGGCAGCAACGATGCGGCTGATATCAGCGCAGCGACGAAAGCGCTTGATGAAACAGATGCGATATTAACCGCCAATGGCACCCTTACCGCGAGCGACGTCGATAATATTGACGACAAATTCATTGCGCAGACGAATGTAGTGGGAACAATTGGTACGTTTAGTATTGATGAAGACGGTGCGTGGGACTTTATTGCAAACAGTGAATTCAACAGCCTTAACACCGGACAAAAGGCGGAAGAGTCATTCACGGTCACGTCGTTAGATGGCACAACATCACAGGTGAATATCGTTATTAACGGAACGAACGATATTGCGACAGTCAGTTCTGCCGATGTGATATTGCAAGAAACCGATGCACCGCTGTCTACAGGCGGTACCCTGACCTCGACGGATGTTGATAACGATGATAATAAATTCATCGAACAAACGGGTATTGCAGGGAACCATGGAACGTTCTCCATTGATGAGAATGGTAACTGGAATTACACCGCTGATGAGTCATTTAACAGTTTAAATGTCGGTGATTTTGTTGATGACCAATTTAATGTTCAATCTATTGATGGCACCGTATCAACGGTGAAAGTGACCATCCAAGGCACCAATGATGCACCGACAATTGATGGTGACTTCACCGCAGGCGTACAAGAAGGTGTAACAGACACGACCAGTGGTAATATCACGGTTTCAGATGTAGATACCGCAACACCAATTTCAAGAAGCCTACGAGGTGGATCGTTAGCAGGAGACACATATACGAAAGTCGGTACCTACGGAACCTTAACCTTTAATGTCATGACGGGAGTATGGGCGTATGTACTGCTCGCGGGAAGCAGCAATGCCTTAGAAGCTAACCAAACGGCTGATGATACCTTCTATATCGATGCGAGTGACGGTGGACTTAATGGTGATTCAGAACAACCGATTACTATCACGGTAACGGGAAATCAGGGATTAAGAGGGGATAGTGCAACCAACGACATTCTTGTCGGTACCGCTGATGATGAATGGCTATTTGGTAACGATATACCGCTTTCTGGCGGTGTTAGTAGCGACAATGACTCTCAAGACACCTTTAAGTGGGAAACCGCAGCACTGGCGGGTACCGATACGGTGAAAGATTTTGATGTTCGTGATTTCAGCAGTAGCGATCCAGCGGTGAAGCATGATGTTGTTGATTTGGCTTCAGTTGATTTTAACGCGGATGAGCTATTGACCGATCAGCTAAGTATCCAAGAGCAATCAGGTGATACCGTGATTGAAATTAGTGATAGTGGTGCCGTAATTCAGTCTATTGTGCTAGAAGGTGTGACACTCACTTCACTACTCGGTATCACTCAACTTGAATTAGACGATATGACACCAGCAGATGTCATTATTGCTCTACACCAATCAGAGCAACTTACCTTACCAGATCAAATTGTGGTGGGTGATAGTACATCTGAGACGCTGTTAGGTAGCGCTGAGAGCGATATCATTTTTGGTGGCGGTGGTAATGATATCTTAACGGGTGGGGATGGACATGATCTGTTCTTATTCACGGAAGACTCCGCAGGTACAACCTTGAATCCTGCAACCTCGACGGTCACAGATTTCCATGTTGGTGATGACTTGCTGGATATTTCAGACTTATTGCCAGAGCACAATAACCTTGGTGAGCTGCTTGGGAATATATCAGTGACGGTTAATGATGATATTAACGATGCCAATGATGCAACGAGTACGGTGATAAGTGTCACTAAGGGGGGTGAGCAAACGGACATTACCCTTGACGGCGTCGGTTGGAGTGAGTTGGGGATCTCTGACGCAAATGTCATTAATGACCCAGCTGGGCACCAAGTTGATCTCATTAGTCAGCTAGATACACTGAACATTATTAAAGTGGATTTGTAAGGTCATCTTTCGTGTAAAAAAGGCGATACATCTATTGATGTATCGCCTTTTTCTTATGTTGACTAAACGCAATAAAGAGTGCTTACCTTACGGCTGAGCGATAGTTTTGGGTTTATTTTGTCTAATAGCAAGAATGACTTGTGGTAATAGCGACGTTGCGATCATACCCGACATAAGCAAATATTGTGGTAGGGTGAAAGACTCGCCAAGTAAGATAAGCCCACAGACGATACCAGCAATCGGATTGGCAATGCCGCCAAAGGTGAAATCGACCACGGTCATTCGTTGCAACAACCACACATACATGCCGTAGCCGAGAGCGGTATTAAGGCCTATCACCCACAGTAATCCCATTAAGTTCTTACTGCTAAATTCATGATATACATTAAGGTACATCGATGGGGCGACAGTCATATGAATGCTGGCCGCGATAGAGAGCATGAGCCCACCTAGAATTAATTGCCAAGTGAGTACCGTCCACCAATGCATTCGGCTACCGAGCGATTTGGTGATACTGCTACCAACAACGATACACATGATAGCCGCCAGCATCGCGCCAAGCCCGATTGGGTTAAGAGTCATAGAGCCGGGTGAAAATAAGAAGTACGCTAAAATCACCAAAGCTAATCCACTTATGGCCTGAATCCAGCTAGGTTTACGCTTACCTACTAGCCAGTGAAATAGCATGGCAAACACAGGAACCGAGACCATTCCAACTCCCGAAATAGCGGATGGGAGTGTTTGTGCCATGACAAAAATTAATCCAAAGAAAGTCGCTATGTTAATTAAGCCAAGGCTAAACAAAATTTGCCAGCCCCCCTTCTTCGGTAAAGTGGGTTTAACTGCGAGTAATAGTAAACCTGCAGGTAGTGCTCGCAATGCACCAAGTAGAATGGGTGGCCAGTCGGGCAGGGAGAACTTCGTCACAGCGTAAGTCGTTCCCCAGAAGAAAGCAGGTATCATTGCGAGTAATATATTCATGGTGATTTATCTTTACGTTAAGATATTTGCCCTAAATGTACTAGCAAAGTTGAATAATGTAAAGTATCTTAACGTTAAAGTAATTTTGACGGGCGTTATGATTTTCAACGAACGTTATCTTAATGGAGAGTAAACACTAATGGATGCTGTAGATCGCGTAGTCACGCAATGGGCAAAAGAGAAGCCAGAATTAGAAACTGAGCCGATGGCCATGATGGGGCGAATGATGCGCCTTGCTAAATATATGGAAACCCAAGTTGCTGAAGTCCATAAAAAATATGACTTAAAGATGGGGGAGTTTGATGTTCTAGCAACGCTCAGACGCAGTGGTAGCCCTTATCAGCTGACGCCCTCTGAATTGATCGATTCTATGATGTTAACCTCCGGTGCCATGACTAACCGTATGGATAAGTTAGAGTCTAAGGGATACATCTCACGAACGCATAGCAAAGAAGACAGACGCAGCGTAAGAGTCAAGCTGACGGATGAAGGGCTAGTGCTGATCGATAAGATGATGGAAGAACACGTGGAAGTGCAACAGAAACTGGTCCATTCTTTGTCCAAGCCACAAAAGAAAAACCTTAATCAGTTGTTGAAGCATTGGCTAGGGCAGTTTGAATAATGGTTGTCTTCTAAGCATAAGCATAAGCATTAGAGTGCGTCTATTTCGCTGCCATATCTCATGTCGATTCCGGCACGTGGCTGCTCTTCCAAATGTTATCTTGCTAAGAAACAAATGATAGTTTTCATGAAGCTCCCGCATTTTCGGGAGCTTTTTTATTGCGGGTCAATCAAGTTTTGTCAATAAAAGCAAATCCATCTATTCGAAAGGTTAGAGGGCCGCTAATTATTGAATACGGTGGTGGCGTTGTACTATTTGCCTCGTCGATGGGTCAGCCTCGGCAATACCTTTTGGCTACCGCGATGGTTTGCGGGGCATTAATCCCATGGACGGTTTTTTCATACCCTGAGGTTACAATGAAAAAATCAATTTTGGCACTAACAGTTATTTCTTTATCAAGCACGGCACTCGCAAATGACTATGCAGGTTGGCGTATCGGTGCGGGTGCGACAACGGGCCTTGAATCTGATGTAGGTAAAATGAGCGCACAGCCACGCTTGGAAGTGGGTTATGACTTCAACCGAGTGTTTTCTTTAAATGGTTATGCACATGGTCTGAACAATAAGACGGTATCAGACAGCTATTTAGTGAGAGACGTTCCGGAGGCGGCAATAGGAGAGGCAAGTCTCAATGGTTGGCGTGCTGGTATTGAAGCTGAAGTCGGCTATGCGTTTGATGTGGGTGTTGTAGACATCAAACCTTATGCAACGTTGGGCGTTGCGACCCAAGGAGGTGAACTCCGCTATAACTACATAGATACAGATGGTCAGCATATATTGAATGACATAGAAGGCGGTGTTGAAAAATTGGGTGGCGCAGCGCTAACAGGTGCGTTAGGTGTACGTGTTAATACACCGATCGGTATTTATGTTGATACTCGTATAGAGCGCGCACCATTTAAGAAAAGTAGCGTAATGAAAGATAATACTCAAGGTACGGTGATGGTAGGCTTTAAGTTCTAAACTTTGGCTTTGCAACCCGCGCTTTCGTAACAGTATAAATTGAGCCTTCGCATGTGCGGGGCTCTTTTTTTATATGGAACGTACTCTTGTTTCTAGTGTTGATGTTTCCGGTTTAGTGTCATTCATTAAGGTTTAAGACAGATGTTGCTGGTTTGAGTAATGTTATGGTTATGTAAACATAATTCTTGCAACACTTAGTCGGAATGGTATTTTTAATGTAAGTAGGCTATTGATTGATTTGGGGTCATCACATGAATAATAACTTTGCATTTGAGAGTAAATTCTACGCCAATCACCGTGTTGATGCGGATACAACGAAGTGTATGGCGCAATTGAACCAAATGATTTTACGCTATACGGATGAGTTTGTGGACTTACCCGTAGATGCGGCGCTAAATGGAAAACTGAATGGCGCTATTCATTTAACTTCAGGTGAAATGGAGCAATATGCTCTAGAGCCAGGAGAGCCAATGGCTTCACGTACTGAACTCGATAAGCTTGCGGCAAAAAAATACATTCTATTATACGTGGATCGTTGCATCCGAATTTACAATGGACGCCCCAATAGTCTAATCAATTGCGCCTTTGCTTCAATTGTTGAAACGATGCACCATTTGGATATTATTTCGTTCGATGAAGCGGAAGCATTTTTGGTGAGCACGCTGAGTGACACTAAAGATAAATAGGATTGGCGATGTTGAAGTGACAAAGCCTCCATAAATGAAGGCTTTGTAAAGTACTAATGGCTGTTAACTATTTTTCTGATTCTGATTCTGGGTCTATGTCAGTGTTGTATTCAGTATTACGTGACAGGTTTTGCTTAGGTCATTGAGGTATACGTTTTAATTAGGTTGTTCATCACTGAACAAATTAGCGTGGTCAATGCCTATCAATGCGCAACTTTCATCAAGATCGGAAAGATCGCCACTTACACCAACGGCGCCAAGTACCGTTTTCTCGGCATCCCTAATTAATAGCCCACCAGGAACTGGCACCATATTGCCATGCGCCAGTACGTTAATGGCTGAAATAAAGGCGGGTCTTGCGTCGGCATCTTGTGCCAATTTTCGGGAAGAACAGCCAAGTGCGAGAGCTCCCCATGCTTTGGCAATGGCGATATCAGGGCGCATCATGCTGGACCCATCCTGTCGTTGCAGTGTAATGAGTTTTCCGCCACTGTCGAGTACCGCGACAGTGAGCGGTGCACTGTGACTTTCCTCCCCAGCGCCAAAGGTGCCATCTGTAATGGTCAGTGCTTGCTTGAGCGTTAAACTTCCCATGTTAATCTCCTAGTTTTATCGCGTTTATCGTGGTGCTACTAACTATTGAAAGATGGCATCAAGAAAGCGGCATGCTGTAGAAGCGGTATCACATGCCTGCTTTTGACTGGCCTTAATGTCGATATTATCTTGCGATGTCTATGACCTTGCCGACCATTAGATACGGGCGACTCCTACAGTAGTTGATAGCTTGGAAGGGTCAGGAAGCTCGCGAATGTCTTTGCTGTTGATAGCTCATAAAAAAGGTCAGCTGTTTCAACAAAGCGGCCAGCAGCATAGCGCGTCTCGCCAACTTCCTGTTTGATAGTGTTGAGTTCTTCATAGAGCCAGCGATGGAATAGTGTTTTGGTGAACACTTGTCCGTCATCTAGCTCTATAGCGTGATGGATCCATTGCCAAAGGTTAGCCCTTGAAATTTCAGCGGTAGCTGCGTCTTCCATCAGCCCGTAGATAGGGACGCAACCATGCCCTTGAATCCATGCCTCAATGTAATACACCGCAATTCGAATGTTTTTTCTAACGCCAGCCTCATCTCGGGTTCCGGGACAAGGGGCAAGCAGCTGCTCGGCATCAATCGTATGCGTTGGACTCGGGAAATTAAGTTGGTTCGCTTGCCCTTTCAGGTGCTCGTTAAATGTCGACATCGCTAAATCAACTAGAGCTGGATGCGCTACCCAGGTGCCATCATGGCCATTACGGGCTTCTCGTTGTTTATCATCAATGACCTTGCGGGTGACTTGCTGCATTTCTTGTGTATCTTTTGATGGGATGAATGCCGACATACCTCCCATGGCGAGTGCACCTCTGGCGTGGCAAGTTCGCACTAATAGTTGGCTATAGGCTTTAAGAAAGGATTGATCCATTCCAATGCCATGTCGGTCGGGTAGAATTCTGTCTGCATGGTTTTTAAGTGTTTTGATATAGCTAAAGATGTAGTCCCAACGTCCACAGTTCATCGCAACAATATGTTGGCGCATGACATAGAGTATTTCATCCATTTGGAATACCGCTGGTAAGGTTTCAATAAGTACTGTGGCGCGAATGGTCCCTGTGGGCACATTGAAATAACGCTCTGTGAAGCAAAATATGTCATCCCACCACTGAGCTTCTTCCATGGTCTCTAGCTTAGGAAGGTAGTAATACACACCTTGGCCTTTTGCTGCGCGCGTTTGGTAGTTATGGAAAAAATACAAGGCAAAATCCATCAGGCAGCCAGGTATTGCTTGATGCTTAAATTGAATCGATTTTTCGGGTAAATGCAAACCTCGAGGACGAGCAATGAGCAAAGCTGGGTCGGCGTCTAATGTGTAGTTTTTTGCTTTGCTTTGATCGTAATAATTGATCGTTCCTAAATTGGCGTCACGCAGATTGATTTGGCCCTCAACCATATTTTCCCATGTGGGTGACGACGCATCTTCAAAGCAGCACATAAAGACTTTGGCGCCTGAGTTAAGGGCATTGATCACCATTTTTCGCTCAACGGGTCCGGTAATTTCAACGCGACGATCAAGCAAATCCTGAGGTGGCGGAGTGATCTGCCAAGTTTTATCATCACGAATGGCCTTGGTGTCCGTTCGAAAATCAGGCGTAGCTCCTTGATCATACTGCGCTTGTATAGCGTCTCGCTGCTGAAGTAGGGCATCACGTCGTTGGCCAAATTTATCGACTAACGAGGATAAGAAGCACAACGCTTCATCCGACAAAATATCTTTATATCCTTGTGGTCGGGTCGTACCAACGATTTGGATACTGTGCATTGTTGTTTCTTCCTTCGCGTCATTCATTGTCATTGCTCGTCTCCTTTAAACAATGTCTTTTGATTTTGTATACAAAAGTACATTAATTAATCTACTTATATTTTAATTTGTGTGAACAATCAAAGGGTATTTAACAATTATTTTTCATTTAAAAATCAATGAAAATATTTTTATGTGAAGATATTTAATATAAAGCTAGTGTGAGTGTGGTGTCTGGAGTTAGTGGTTACTTAGTGTATAAGCTCTATGTTGCAAAAATGTACAATTTTAACTTGCGATATCTCCAATATGATTCATAGTACACAAAACAAAGTTGAATTGTATACAATCTGAATTGGAGAACAACATGGCGAAGATGAAAGCAATTGAAGCGGCGGTAGAAGTATTAAGACGAGAAGGGGTAAACATCGCCTTTGGTGTTCCGGGTGCAGCAATAAACCCTATGTATGCAGCAATGAACAAACTAGGTGGTATTGATCATATCTTGGCGCGACACGTTGAGGGAGCGTCTCATATGGCAGAGGGCTATACCCGTACTCAACAAGGCAATATCGGTGTTTGTATCGGCACATCTGGCCCTGCGGGTACCGATATGATCACCGGGCTCTATTCCGCGTCTGCAGACTCCATTCCTATTTTGTGTATTACTGGACAAGCACCGCGAGCGCGTCTGCATAAAGAAGATTTTCAGGCGGTTGATATTGAATCGATAGCGAAACCTGTCACCAAGTGGTGTACAACGGTTCTCGAACCAGCGCAGGTTCCCCGTGCTTTCCAGCAAGCTTTTCATTTAATGCGGTCAGGGAGACCGGGTCCCGTATTAATTGACTTACCATTAGATGTTCAGTTGGCAGAAATCGAATTTGATATCGATACTTACGAGCCTTTGACACCTTATAAACCCGTCGCGACCCGTCCACAGATTGAAAAAGCAATGGAGATGATGTGTGCGTCATCCAATCCTTTGATTGTGTCTGGCGGTGGTGTTATCAATGCGGGCGCTTCTGAGTTGTTGCAACAGTTTGCTGAAATTACTGGAGTACCCGTTATTCCAACGCTCATGGGATGGGGGTCTATACCAGATGATCACGAACTAATGGCGGGCATGGTGGGCTTGCAAACCGCCCACCGTTACGGCAACGAAACCATGTTAGCTTCAGATTTTGTCTTTGGTGTGGGTAACCGATTTGCTAACCGCCACACTGGATCGGTTGATGTGTATACGCAGGGCAGAAAGTTTGTTCATGTTGATATAGAGCCAACCCAAATCGGCCGAGTGTTTTGTCCGGATCTAGGTATTGTCTCCGATGCTAAAGCTGCACTTGAGCTGATGGTGGAAGTGGCACGTGAATGGCGCTCTGCTGGCAAGCTACCTGATAGAAATCAGTGGGTAAGTGAATGCCAACAACGTAAAGCAACCCTGTTACGTAAAACGCATTATACCGAAGTACCCATTAAACCAATGCGTGTCTATGAAGAGATGAATAAAGTCTTTGGCCGTGATACGTGTTATGTCAGCACTATCGGTTTATCTCAGATTGCCGCGACTCAGTTTCTGCATGTTTATAAACCTCGTCATTGGATTAATTGTGGGCAAGCGGGTCCTCTAGGCTGGACTGCACCAGCGGCTCTGGGTGTCAAAGCGGCGGATCCGAATCGAGATGTTGTGGCTATTTCGGGTGATTATGATTTTCAGTTCATGATGGAAGAGTTAGCGGTAGGGGCGCAGTTCAACTTGCCTTACATCCATGTGTTGGTGAACAACTCGTATTTAGGGCTAATTCGTCAAGCACAGCGACAGTTTGATATTGATTACTGTGTTCAACTAGCTTTTGAAAACCAGAACGCGCCAGAGCTGAATGGCTATGGTGTGGATCATGTCACCGTGGTTCAAGGACTTGGCTGTAAGGCAATACGAGTCACTGACCCAGAGCAAATGCAAGACGCATTTTTGCAAGCGAAAGAACTGATGAAAACGCATAAGGTTCCGGTGGTGGTTGAGGTGATATTAGAGCGTGTTACCAATATTGCGATGGGCGTAGAAATTAACGCCATTAATGAGTTCGAAGCGCTATCTGAATCCATTGAAGATGCACCGACAGCATTGCCACGCCACCAATAATATGGTGGCAATTAACTAACAATCTTTGAGGAGAAGAGAATGCCAAAATTTGCTGCCAACTTATCAATGCTGTTTACCGAATTGGATTTTATGGCACGTTTTTCAGCCGCATCTGACGCTGGATTTCACGGGGTTGAGTACTTATTCCCTTACGCAGAGTCTGCCAACGATATTAAGCGCCAGCTTGATCAGAACCACTTAGAGCAAGTGCTATTTAATCTACCGGCAGGTAATTGGGATGCGGGTGACAGAGGAGTCGCGGTTGACCCGAGCCGAGTCGCTGAGTTTCGAGAGGGTGTGCCAACTGCAATAGAGTACGCCAAAGTATTGGGTTGTAAACAAGTGAACTGTTTAGCCGGTATTGTACCTGATGGCGTGACGACAGAGCAGGCGCAAGCCACTTTTGTGAGTAATTTACGCTTCGCTGCGCAAGCGTTAGAAGAGGCAGGTATCTCCCTTGTTATAGAAGCGATTAATACTCGTGATATTCCCGGCTTTTTCTTAAATACGACAGCGCAAGCTAACGCCATTATTGAAGAGGTCGGTAGTGCCAACCTCAATTTGCAATATGACATTTATCATATGCAGATTATGGAAGGAGATTTAGCGCCGACAATTCAGCAGAATCTAGGGCAGATAGCTCATATTCAGCTTGCAGATAATCCAGGCCGACACGAGCCGGGTACGGGTGAAATTAACTACGCCTACTTACTCAATTATCTTGATGAGATGGGCTATCAAGGCTGGGTCGGTTGTGAATATAAACCTCAAACTACCACCCAAGCAGGCTTAAATTGGCTGAATGAATATCGCTAGGTTGGAATTAAGAGATTACGAAGACGTTAAGGAGAACATAGTATGAAAGTTGCATTTATTGGAACAGGAATCATGGGTAAACCCATGGCCGAAAATCTGCAAAAAGCAGGGTATAAATTGATTTTTTCTGATCACTTCAATGCGCCGCCTGCAGAGCTTGTTGCCGCAGGTGCACAAGTTTGTCACTCTCCAAAAGAAGCGACGCTATTGGCCGATGTGGTCATCATTATGGTGCCGAATACGCCGCAAGTAGAAGCCGTACTGTTTGATGATGATGGCGTGGAGCAGGGGCTGGCTCAAAGCCGTGATGAAAAACTGGTGATTGATATGAGCTCCATCTCGCCAATGGCGACCAAATCTATTGCTAAGCGCGTTAAAGAAAGTGGCGCTCAATATTTGGATGCGCCTGTGTCTGGCGGAGAAGTAGGCGCAATCAATGGTACGTTAAGCATTATGGTTGGGGGCGAAGAAGCCGCATTTGATGCAGCGCGCCCATTGTTTGAAGTGATGGGGAAAAATATTACCTTAGTTGGGGATAATGGGGCAGGTCAAACATGCAAGGTCGCTAACCAAATTATTGTCGCACTGAACATTGAAGCGGTCTCTGAAGCGTTGGTGTTTGCATCTAAAGCTGGCGCAGATCCAGCGCGAGTGCGCCAAGCTCTACTTGGTGGTTTTGCTAGCTCCAAAATTTTAGAGGTGCATGGTGAGCGAATGGTGGAAGGCACCTTTAATCCAGGTTTCAAAATTGCGCTACACCAAAAAGACCTTAACCTTGCTCTAATAGGAGCAGAAGAGCTGCAGGTGGCATTGCCAAACACTCAGACCGCGTTAACATTGTTTGATGAATGCGCTGCCATGGGGGGAGAGGAATGGGATCACTCCGCACTGATTAAGGCGATAGAGCAACGTTCTGACCATGATATTCGTCGTTAAGAGTAACGACACATCCGTTCCGCACGCGCCCTTATCTCTTAGTAGAGTTTGAGCATAAGGGTTTCAATCGCGTAGTTTCGTCTCCTTTTATACGCGTTCCCTCTACAATTCAATCGGTTGTGAAACGTCTTTATCGCAAATTCCAAGGTGTTGTTTTTCACCATCGTGGGTTTCTGCATCATGACGGTTTCCGAATTAACAGGCATTGATTTGGGTTGTAGTGGGATTTTTTCTTCATATATCAACGAATGTCACGTCTGCGTGCGTGTTATTTTCACATCATTGTTTGCGCTATGCTTCTGACTCTTAGACTATTCTTAGCTTATTTATGCCATTGGCATTTTTATATTTCTTGGATTTAGCCAACGAAATCATTACCATGAAACACGAGCAGCCAGCATGTAGGAAAAACAATGTCACGGATAAGACGAAAGAATCAAGATTTGATCATCGAAGTTGCCAGCGAACAGTTTGCCACCCATGGCTATGCGGCAACAACAATGGCAGATATTGCCAAAGCTGCCGATATACCTAAGCCCAATGTGTTCTATTATTTTAGCTCTAAAGATAAATTGTATTGTGCGGTATTAGAAACGGTGACCAAACCTTTATTGGAAGCTTCTCGTCCTATTGAAGAGCTGGATAATCCTGTCGAAGCGTTAAGCCAATATATTCGAACGAAGTTGACTATTTCACGCGACCACTCTCATGCTTCGCGTGTATTTGCCAGTGAAGTGATGTCTGGGGCGAAGGTACTTCCGGAGGGTATTCGAGAGCAGCTTTTCAAACAATCCCAAATGATAATCAATAAATTCTCCGTTTGGACTGAACAAGGTTTAATGGAGCGCGTTCCTCCTCACCACCTAATGTTCACCATATGGGCAGCCACACAAACCTACGCCGATTTCAGCTGGCAAATTGGCAGTGTTATGGATAAGCCGACGCTCAGTGATGAAGACTATGAACAAGCCGCATCATTTTTAACGCAGCTGGTGATCCAAGGGTGCGGGGTAAAAACGCTTATCGCTGGTGATGTAGGAGGATAATAAAGGCAGAATGATCTTAATACAGTTGCCTCTGTCTGATTAAATCGACCGAGGCGAGCGGAATCATTTTGTTTCATACGCTGTTATCCCGTTCAAATACTGTCATTTTACTCGTCATAAGCCTACTCAGGCTGGAACCTACCGATCGCGCCCACCTAGTCACACACTGTGGTTAACTTACTTTTGCTATTCTCTATTTTTGTTCCATCTATAAATAGAATGAACATCTAAGCTGTAAATCTTATTTTTGGTAGGCATACCATAGCTGGGAAAGGCGTTTTGAAACCTATACTGAAATAAATGGTGCACTTATATGTTGAAAAAGGGATTTATAATCGAAGCAGTGGAGCGTATATCGCATTATACGATAAAATATCAGATATGAGTAAGTCCAATTTGCTTAATATCTAGAGTAAATATATAAAGTTACAATACATTCATAAAATGGAACTTACTATGATTTCACTTATTGTTTTTATTGTTATCATTTTGCTTATCGCGGTGTTCGCTGTCAGCATTTACAATAAGCTGGTGACGCTACGTAATCGCTTTAAAAACAGCTTTGCTCAAATTGAGGTTCAGTTAAAACGTCGTTACGACCTGATCCCAAACTTGGTGAGCACGGCAAAAGGTTATATGGAACATGAGAAAGAAACCTTTGAGCGTGTGATTCAAGCTCGTAATCAAGCCATTTCTGGGTTGAAGGCAGCAAGTGACGCTCCAGACAGCGATGCTGCAATTAGCCAATTGGCACAAGCAGAAGGCATGTTGCAAAATGCGCTAGGTAAGTTGAATGTGGTTGTCGAAGCCTATCCAGAGCTAAAAGCCAATGAAACGATGAGCCAATTACAAGAAGAGTTGACCAGTACTGAAAACAAAGTTGCCTTCGCTCGCCAAGCATTTAACGATGCTGTCACCAACTACAACACTTACAAGCAAACATTCCCACCACTTTTGTTCGCTAATATGTTTGGTTTCCATGACGGTAAACTGCTGGAATTTGCAGACAGTGAAGCAATTCAAGATGTACCAAAGGTTGAGTTCTAATGGATTTTTTCGATCATCAAGATACCGCGCGTCAGCGCACCGGGCTCCTCGTGTTCCTGTTCTCCTTAGCGGTATTAATTATCACAGGTTTGGTAAGCGTACTATCGATTGGTATCTATTACGGGGTGACTGGCGAACCCTTTGATCAGCGAACCGCTATTCTCTACGTCCTGCTGTGCTTTGCTGGGGTGACATTCGTTGTGGCCATAAGCTCCATGATTCGTCTGTCTGAGCTTTCTTCCAATGGTGGTAGAGGTGTCGCTGAGAGCATCGGTGGTAAACTCATTTCATCAAATACATTAGATGCCCAGCATAGACAGCTGCTAAATATCGTGGAAGAGATGGCAATAGCATCTGGTATTCCTGTTCCTCCTGTTTATGTCATGTCGGAAGAGCGTGGTATTAATGCTTTTGCCGCAGGCATGAGCATTGATGATGCGGTCATCGGTGTAACGCAAGGTGCTTTAGACAGCTTTACGCGGGATGAACTTCAAGGTGTCGTTGCGCACGAGTTCAGCCATGTCTTAAATGGAGATATGCGTTTGAACACGCGTTTGATTGGCGTGCTGTTCGGTATTACTTGTATTGCGCATTTTGGTCACTTGGTTTTAGATAGCACACACTACAGCCGTCGTACTTCTAGAAGTTCCTCAGATTCTAACAAAGGCTTCATGGTGATTATGCTGATTGCTATTGTCTGTTTAGTTTTCGGTTGGGTTGGCACCTTGTTTGGCTCTATGATCAAAGCGGCGATCTCTCGTCAACGTGAGTTTTTAGCCGATGCGAGTGCTGTTCAGTTTACACGTAATGACCAAGGTATTGCTGGTGCACTAAAAAAAATTGGCGGTCACACGGCTGGCTCTAGTTTAAATTCCCAAACGAGCAATCAAATGAGTCATATGATGTTTGGACAGAGCAGTCTATCGGGCTTCACGGGCTTCTTTGCTACTCACCCACCGCTAGATGAAAGGATTCGCCGCATTGAGCCAAACTGGGACGGCAGCTTTTCTCTCAGAGGCCAGAGCCAAGATTCTGCCTTCAGTCATGAACAAGTGAGTGGGTTTGCGTCGGGTGCCGACGCTGTACCTCAAGATGTATTGCCGACCTTCACTGAGTTTACGGAAACCGGTAAGCAGCTTATCAGCCAGCTACCACAAGATTTGGTGGATATTGCTCGTGAACCCTACAGTGCGCGCTTTATCGCACTAAAACTGATATTTGATGGCAGCGACATACAGCGAGAAATGATCAAAGGCCATATTCCCATGGCTTCTCATGCAGCATTACTACCTTGGCTGGATTATGACTTACCTCTTCACTTGCGTCTTCCTTTGTTAGAATTGGCCACCCCCTCACTAAAATCTCTCAGTGAGGGGCAAAAGAATCGGTTATGTGAAGTGCTAAGGGAGCTATCTCAAACCGACAATCATTACTCTTTAGGAGAGTGGTGTGTGATCAACTTATTAGAGAAGCAAATTCTCGTTTCGTTTGGCGCTACTCGCCAAAACAAAAACTTGAAGCAGCTTAAGCAGAGCGTTTATTGGCTATTGAGGGAGTTGTCTTGGGTGAGTCACTCAAGTCCCATAGAAGCACAGAGCGCATTTAATAACGCTATTGCCTCATTGAGCTTACCGGAAGTTGCATTAGAGCCTGCAAGTAATAGCTGGCGTTTGAGCCGTGCCGAGTTGGAGTTATTGCTTCAGCTTAAAGCGCAAGAACGCCGCTTGTTTGTGAAAGCGTGTCGTTTAGCGATCGAGTCAGACGGTAAGATTACTGTTGCCGAAGGTGAACTTTATCGAGTGATCGCCAGCTTCCTTGACGTACCAGAGCCGCCGTTAACTATTTCGATATAAGAGCATCGATATAACAGCATCGATATAACAGCCTCGAGATAAGATAAACGATTCTTTGCAAAGAAAAATGCCAGTGGTGACCGCTGGCATTTTTTATCCTACGGCTAAATGTTATGAAATTTGCTCTCGAAAGTGCTTAGGGCTGACTCCTGCTTTGCGTTTAAATACTCGCGAAAAATAGAGCGGATCTGAGTAGCCAATGATTCGTCCAATATGGTTGATGGAATAGTTGGTTGTCAGAAGTAAATGTTTGGCGCGGCTGACTCGTTGATCGTCACGCCATTGAGTGATGGGCATGTTCATCTCACTGCGAAATAAGTGTCCTAAGCGAGACGGGGAAAGGCAGATGTGCGCCGAGACGTCCTCAACGGTAAATTCTTCATTGAGGTGCTGAGTCATGTAGTTCATCGCCTCAATAACCCTTGGGTCGAGTCGTTTACTCATCACGTCAGGCTGCAGTGTTTTGCAACGAATGAGTAGCTGCTCAAGTAAATTAATCGCCAAATCATTTCGATAAGGCACTTCTGATTTTGAGGTGTATTCAATATCGATGAATAGGCTCTCTAACGCTTTGATGGTTTCCATCCCTAGCTGTCGGGTCACGAAAACACCATTAATGTTGTCACTCCAAGACAACCAGTCATGCCAGAACGCACGCGGTCGAAAATAGATCCACCGATGAAACCAAGACGAGCATTGCTCCTTTCTATGGTAGTAATGCGCGGCGCTTGGAGGAAAAAGCAATATATCGCCCTGTTTAACGTCAAAGGCATTATCACCGGAAAAAATGGTGCCTTCTCCCTTACTGGTGATGTTGATAATAAACCCTTTCATCCCGTCAGGACGGTCAATAATAAAGTCCAGCTCATCTCCCTCAATAATAGGGGTTAGCCCCGCGACCAAATGCGCATCGAAATTGAATCCGGGTTTGAGTGGGTCAGTTTGCATAATGTGAACTTTACTTATTGAGTTTATTGTTAATTTGTCGATATTTTACGCCTAGATGGAATTAAGCGCGATGGATTTCGTCTGCCATTTGTTCCAAAACAATCCATTGCGTGCTGCTAAACCCTTCACGAAATTCACGGTCATTCGACTCGACTAAGTAAGCGCTGGGGTTATCACCTCGTTGATGCTGCCAATTCGACAAGGGGCTTAGGCTCTGATGGTCGCTCTCACCCAGTAGAGAAGGGTCTATTTCCGTTATATGATGTCGAATATCTAACCTTGTTGGATTATGGCTTCTGGCGAGATAGTCGATGACGAACACGCCCTGTTGAAATGAGTAGGTCATACTAATAGAAATGGCATGGTTGATTCGTAGGTTACACCATTGCTCAAACTGATGGGGTTTATCACGAAACTGCCATGTGATCGCACTTAAATCTAACGGGTTTCCATTGTTGTAGATTTCTAGTTGCCCTTGAAAAATGGCATGTGAATGGTGCAAAAGTTGAAAGCAATCGGGGGTATGCTTGTTCAGGCTGAGCTGCCATTCATTGCAATTGAGCATTGCGGTAGATGGGAGCGACTCATTCATTGTATTCATAGCTTGACCTAATAAGGCTCCAAGAAGGAGCCTCCTTATGAAAATATGACGACATTCGATCGCTAGGCGAAACGGTAGTGTGCACGGTTATGTCTTAACTCCGTTTTTAGCTGGCGCAACTTAGTGTCGTTATCGATTAAGATCATCTCAACCCCAGTCATTTCAGCGTAATCAGTCAGCATATCAACGGTTACAGATTGGCTGTAGACGGTATGGTGCGCACCACCAGCGTGGATCCAAGCGGCAGCGGCCGTCTCTAAATTGGGTTGTGGTGTCCACAGGGCGTGGGCGACAGGTAGGTGAGGCAAGGCTTGCGGTGGCAATACCGTATCAACACAATTGACCAACATGCGATGATGTGAGCCAAGGTCAATCATAGAGACGTTTAACCCTAGACCGGCTTTACCACTAAATATCATTCTTGCCACATGACAGTCGCAGCCAATGGTATGACGGTGAATTTCAATTTTTGGTTTGTTAGCGGCAATAGTGGGACACACTTCTAGCATGTGTGCACCTAATACTTGGCTGTTTGCTCCGAAGTTATAAGTGTAATCTTCCATGAAAGAAGTCCCACCTTGTTTTCCCTGTCCCATGACTTTCATAATGCGAGTCATCGCTGCTGTTTTCCAATCTCCTTCGCCGCCATAACCGTAACCTTTTTCCATTAGGCGTTGCGTTGCCAGCCCAGGAAGGTTGGTTAAACCAGACAGGTTTTCGAAGGTGTTTGTAAAGGCTTTAGCACCCACAGAGGTTAAGAATTGCTCCATGCCAAGCTCCAAACGAGCTTCTTGTTGGAGAATGAGAAGGCTGGCTTTGTCTTGTAATAATGCTGGTGCCAAATCGTAATCAGTGGCGTAGATATCCAGAAGGGCGTTGAGGTCACTGTCCGAGACATCGTTAACACAGTCGCTGAGTTCACCGAGTCCATAACCGTTTACCTCGTAGCCAAACTGAATCTGAGCCGAGACTTTATTGCCTTCGGTGACCGCCACTTGTCGCATGTTGTCCCCGAATCGTGCGACTTTTAGATGTTGCCCTTCGTGAATGCCCATTGCGGCACGGCACCAATCATCTACTTGATGATGAACACTTTGGTTTTGCCAGTGACCAACCACCACTTTGCGATCAATCCCCATTCGAGTACCAATAAAACCAAATTCACGGCAACCGTGGGCGCTTTGGTTGGTGTTCATGAAGTTCATATCAATGCTGTCCCATGGTAGTGCAGCATTAAATTGAGTGTGGAGGTGCAAGAAAGGTTTGTTTAGTAACCCTAATCCATTGATCCACATCTTGGCAGGCGAGAAAGTGTGCATCCATAGTATGAGGCCAATACAGTCAGGGTGATTATTCGCTTCACGGCACAACGAGGATATTTCATCAGGTGACGTGACGGTCCCTTTATTGATGATAGGGGTAGAAATAGCACTGCTGTGGCTTAATGTGGTCACAATTTCTTGGCTGTTTTGAGCCACATTTTGCAATACCTGAGGCCCGTAAAGGTGTTGTGAGCCTGTGACAAACCAGACTTGTTTATCAGAATATGTTTTCATGAGAAGCCCTTAATTTAAAATGCTTAATGCTTAATGCTTAATGCTTAATGCTAGTAACTAATGATTGGTGGAATCTTTTTGCCCGTAATAGGCATCTGAACCATGTTTTCTGAGATAGTGCTTATCCAGCAATCGTTGATTGATAGTGCCGACGTTAGGGTTGATTTGTAGCGTTTGCAGTGCCATGCGGGCGACAACTTCGAGTACCACAGCATTATGTACGGCATCATTTGGGCTTTTCCCCCAGCTAAACGGCGCGTGCTCTTTAACGATCACGCCAGGAATTTGCATAGGATCCGTGTCGCCAATTGTTTCGATAATGACGTTGCCAGTATTGAGCTCGTAATCACTCGCTATTTCAGCATCAGATAGCGCTCGTGTGCAGGGGATATGTCCATAGAAATAATCGGCATGGGTAGTACCAAATGCAGGGATGGCTTGTCCTGCTTGCGCCCAACTTGTTGCGTGTGGCGAATGGGTATGCACAATGCCCCCTAATTCCGGATACGCGCGATACAGCGCAAGGTGAGTATCGGTATCTGAAGAGGGGTTAAGTTTGCCTTCAATGACGCGACCATTGAGGTCGACTACCACCATATTACTTGGACGTAAGTCCTCGTAAGCCACGCCGCTAGGTTTAATGACCACAAGACCACTTTCTCTGTCTATGCCTGACACATTGCCCCAAGTGAATGTCACTAATTGATGTTGCTGCAAATCAAGGTTTGATTGCCATACCTGCTCTCTTAGCGACGCTAATCGGGCGATTTGTTCGGACATGATATGTGCCGTTGAGATATGGGGTGCATTACTGTTCATGCTGAGTTCCCTGCTGTTGAATTTCACTGAATGTTTCTAGCTCGCGACCCAATTCTTTATATAAGTTTGCTCGATGCTGTCTCACGGGTACCACATTGGCGTTGGGTGTATAGACGTGTGAGATGGGGCTAGCCATGACACGTTGGGCATCTTGCGTGTTGGGATAGATGCCCGCTGCAACCGCGGCAAAGATGGCAGCGCCTAGTGCGCAACTTTGTTCTGATTCGACGACGATGATTTCACGGCCAATGACGTCGGCGCACATCTGCATGACGAACTGAGACTTTTTAGAAATCCCTCCGATAGCAACCACACGCTCGACTTTTACATCTTGTGAAACGAAGCAGTCGACGATCGCTTTGGCTCCGTGTGCGGTAGATTCAACCAGAGCTTGGAAAATGTCTGGTGCCTCGGTACCGAGATTCAAGTTGGCAATAGCGCCTTTGAGGCGTTGATCGGCATAGGGTGTTCGACGACCATTGTGCCAATCCATCGCAATAGGGGCGTTTTCTCTTATTGTTGGAGAAGCGGCATTAGCGAGCATCGGAATGAGTTGATGCTCAAGTTGTTCAATGGCAAGTTCTAGGGCTGGCTGCTGCTGAGCCAATTGTTCGATGGGCCACATAAGAAGGCGCTTGTACCAAGCAAATATATCGCCAAACGCAGATTGTCCCGCTTCGAGCGCTAACCATTCTGGTGCTGCACTGCCTTGAACTTGACCACAGATCCCATGAATGGTGCGGTCGGCTACATCGTTCGCATCCACCATCAAAATATCGCAGGTTGAGGTGCCTATTACTTTGACGAGATCGTATTTTTTGGCGCCGGCTCCAACGGCCCCCATGTGACAATCGAAAGCCCCAATTGCAATCGCAATGCCTTCAGGAAGTCCTAACCGCTGTGCCCAATGTGGTGTTAAGTAGCCAGCAATTTGATCCGCGGTATAGACCTTGGAAAACATGCGGTCTCGAATGCCATCGAACGCCGGAGAAATGGCGCTAAGGAAGTCTTGTGAAGGTAGCCCTCCCCAACTTTCATGCCACATGGCTTTGTGACCTGCAGCGCATATACCGCGTTTCAGTGTCTCTGGATGCTCATTACCAGAGAGAAGTGCAGGTATCCAATCGCATAACTCCACCCAGCTATGAATGTGCTGTGCTAGGTTGGGATCTTGCTCTGAAACCCATGCAGCTTTCGCCCAGAACCATTCTGAAGAATACACACCGCCGACATAGCGAGTGTAGTCAGGAAATTGGCCAGAATGTGCCAGGGTGTTAATCAGATCGGCTTTCGAAATCGACGTATGGTCTTTCCATAAGATAAACATCGCATTGGGATTATGTTCATGCTCAGGGGTGAGCGCTAATACCTTACCTTGTTTGTCAATGGGTGCTGGAGTGGACCCTGTGGTGTCGACACCAATACCAACAATTGAGGCCACTATTTCAGTAGGTAGTGCCTTGACCGCGTGACAAATGGCATCACTCATTGCTTCGATATAGTCTTTGGGATGATGGCGGAATTTCGATAGAGCAGGTTCGCAATACTTCCCTTCCTTCCATCTTGGATAATAGGTGACAGCGCTCGCCACCTCCGCGCCGGTTTCGGTATCTACAACTAATGCACGCACGGAATCGGACCCAAAGTCTAATCCAATAACATGCGAATGCACCGCACTCAATTTGTCCATGATGACTCCACATAACAATCGGTATTTCCTTTATTTTATAGCCAGCAAGTGGTGGTAGAGCCATGAATTGAATCGTCATATACATGGACAAAATCGCCGCAATGGGGATTGTGTGGTTGAGTTAATAAAATAACGAATATCGAGGAAGTGGCGTGAAAATCACGTTGTTAGCTTGATTGATGTAGCGTTTATGGCATGTGAGTGCATATGCGGCTGACAAAGTGAGATCTGAATCATGGCTGAGATTGCTATATGCATGGATAAAATGGCTACAAATTTTTGGTGTGATTTTCATCACTTCTTTCACCCATCATTGCCTCTAATAATGCAATAGAACATCAACCTGCATCAGTAAATGGAATGACATCATGAGTAAAATAAGAAAAACACTCACTCTAGCCGCTTTGACGGGAGCAACACTACTGAGTTCATCTGTAAGCGCATTTTTTGGTAGCGATGATGGCCTCAAATTAGGCTATTTGGTTAAACAACCAGAAGAACCATGGTTTCAGACAGAATGGAATTTTGCCGAAAAAGCTGGCGAGCAATATAACTTTGAAGTGATAAAAATGGCGGTGCCTGATGGTGAAAAAACGCTTAATGCGATAGACACTTTGGCTGCGAGCGGTGCGAAAGGCTTTGTTATTTGTACCCCGGATCCTAAGTTGGGGCCCGCGATTATGGCAAAAGCCAAGAGTTATGACCTAAAAGTTGTCACGGTCGATGACCAATTCTTAAATGCTAAAGGTGAGCCGATGCTCGATGTGCCATTGGTCATGATGGCCGCCAGTCAAATTGGTCATCGCCAAGGAACAGAACTTTACAATGAAATGAAGAAACGTGGCTGGGATGAATCCACAACAGCAGTAATGGCGATTACTGCCGATGAACTTGATACGGCTCGTCGCCGTGTGGGTGGCTCTATTCAAGCGCTAGGCGAGCTTGGTTTTCCTAAAGACCAAATTCACCGTGTACCAACCAAATCAAATGATATCCCAGGCGCACTTGATGCAGCCAACTCCCTACTAGTTCAATATCCAGATGTGAAGCAATGGCTGATTGTTGGCATGAACGACAATACGGTACTTGGTGGTGTGAGAGCGACAGAGGGGCAAGGGTTTAATGCTGAGAATATTATTGGTATCGGCATCAACGGTGTGGACGCGGTCAATGAGCTGGCAAAATCTAAGGCGACGGGTTTTTATGGGTCGTTATTGCCAAGCCCTGACGTTCATGGTTTCAAGAGTATTGAGTCGCTATATCAATGGGTTGAAGAAGGCGTAGAGCCAGAGAAGTTTGTTGAAGTGACGGATGTGGTACTGATTACTCGCAATAACTTCAAAGAAGAATTGGCGAAAAAAGGACTGTAATGGACGAACCGAGCGGCAGGGATGCCTGCCGCTTTGGATATTCATAGGAGGAAAATATGTCAGTCTCACCGTCTTATTTAGAGTTTCGCAATATTTCTAAGCACTTTCCGGGAGTGAAGGCGTTATCCAATATTAGCTTTCGTACCAACAAAGGCAGTATTCACGCACTCATGGGTGAAAATGGAGCTGGAAAATCCACGTTGCTGAAAACGCTTAGTGGGTTACATCAGCCGACAGAAGGGGAGCTAATTATTGATGGAGTTCCGTTAAGTTTTGCTTCTACAACGGATGCGTTGACGCATGGTATCGCGATTATTTACCAAGAGCTCAATCTGGTACCGGAATTGAGCGTAGCTGAAAATATATATTTGGGTCAGCTGCCAACCAAAAATGGTCGTGTAGATACCGTAACTTTGAATGCGAATGCGCGTGAGCAGTTACTTAAACTCGGTGAAGACTTTGACCCATCACGTCCGCTTAAAGAGTTTTCTATCGGACAATGGCAGATGGTAGAAATTGCCAAAGCATTGAGCCGTAATGCCCATATCATTGCCTTTGATGAGCCAACCAGCAGCTTGTCTCAACGTGAAATAGAACGATTATTTAAAGTGATTCGTGAGCTACGAGATGATGGAAAAATCATCATGTACGTGTCACACCGTATGGAAGAAATTTTCAATCTATGTGATGCCATCACGATCTTCAAAGATGGTACACATGTTCAAACGTTTGACGATTTATCGTTACTTAGCCACGAACGCTTGGTGGAGCTTATGGTTGGACGGGAGATCAATGATATTTATAACTATCGCAGCCGCCGTTTTGGTGAAAGCGGTTTAGCGCTTAAAAACCTAATAGGTCCGGGATTAACCGCCCCTGTTTCTCTTAACATTCAACAAGGAGAAATATTGGGGGTATTTGGCCTTGTTGGCGCAGGACGAACCGAGTTAACTCGTTTGATCTTTGGCGCAGAGAGAGCAGTCGGCGGGGACATCCTTTTAGATGGTAAGCCAGTGGTCATCAAAAATCCGCGAGAGGCGATTCGAGCCGGTATTACATTATGCCCTGAAGACCGAAAATCGGATGGCATTGTGCCTATCTTATCGGTGGAAGAAAACACCAATATTAGTGCTCGCCCTTGGCACCTTACATTGGGTAGTTTGATCAATTTTAAGTGGGAAAAACAAAATGCGGCTGAGCAAGTTAGTGCGCTTAATGTGAAAACACCATCACTGGATCAGTTGATCGGCAATCTATCTGGAGGGAATCAACAAAAGGTCATTTTGGGCCGCTGGTTGTCAACCGACATGCGTGTCATTTTACTCGATGAACCAACACGTGGCATAGACGTCGGGGCTAAATCCGAAATCTACGATCTGATATTTAAATTGGCTGATAAAGGCGTCACGGTGCTGGTGGTTTCAAGTGATTTACCTGAAGTACTTGGTATTTCAGACCGCTTACTCGTGATGAAAGATGGAGCGGTAACGGGTGAGTTATCTCGCTGTGATTTTAACGAACAAACGGCGCTGCGCCTTGCCATGATGGGCCATGCTTCTGATGCTGCTTAATAAGGATAATTAAAATGTCTCTAACCAGTTCAACCAAAATATTTAATAACGAAAAGAAAAAGGCACCATTTAGTGTTGCTCAAATTTGGGATCGATTTGGCATGCTAATGGTATTTGCTGCCTTGTTTATTCTTTGTGCTTTATTTGTCCCCTATTTCGCCACCTTTATCAATATGAAGGGACTAGGGCTCGCGATTTCCATGAGTGGTATGGTGGCTTGTGCCATGCTGTTTTGCCTGGCATGTGGTGATTTGGACTTGTCCATTGCTTCCATTATCGCTTGTTCAGGCGTAGTGACGGCGGTCGCCATTAATGCAACCAGCAGCGTGGTGTTAGGCGTTGGCGCAGGCTTGCTGTCTGGAGTGGCCTTTGGACTACTTAATGGCTTTGTTATTGCTAAGCTGCAAATCAACGCACTTATTACTACGCTCGCTACGATGCAAATTGCGCGCGGGCTAGGCTATATCATTTCCGATGGTAAAGCGGTAGGGATTACGGAAGAAAGCTTTTTTACCCTTGGTAACTCATCGGTTCTTGGTATTCCAACCCCCATTTGGTTAACGTTAATTACGTTTGCCGTGTTCGCATTCTTATTAAATAGAACCGTTTACGGACGTAATACACTCGCGATTGGTGGCAATGAAGAGGCGGCGCGTCTTGCGGGTGTTAATGTGGTCAAAACAAAGATCATCATCTTCACTATCTCTGGCTTTATTTCAGCATTGGCAGGTGTCATTTTGGCCGCTCGAATGACCAGTGGGCAACCAATGACATCGGTTGGGTTTGAGCTTGTGGTGATATCGGCGTGTGTGCTGGGTGGTGTATCGTTGAAAGGCGGTATTGGTAAAGTGTCTTACGTGATCGCTGGGGTACTGATTCTAGGGACCGTAGAAAATGCGATGAACCTACTGAATATGTCGCCGTTCTCTCAATATGTGGTTCGCGGCCTGATCTTACTTGCCGCCGTTATCTTTGACCGCTATAAGCAAAATTCAAGTAAAGTGTGACGCCAATATCCCTCTATCCTGTCCTGATAGAGGGATGTTTTTTACTACTAAGGCAACGTTTACATTTCATTTATTGTTTTTTTAAGCCGTGATTTTACAGGTTATCTCCTCATAAAGCGGAGTTAAGCAAAGCGTTAAAAAATCGCCAGTGTTAAACAATAAAAACTAATCAATACGACAAATAATCCGATTAGTACCTAAGGTAGTGGTCTGGTTTAATGCGCGCATAAATGTTGTTCATTTTTTATTTGTTTATTTCAAGGTGTATACATGTTCGCGATTGATGATCTAGTAGTAGCAACGAAAGGTGTGGATTTGGGTCAAATGGTAGTAGTTGGCACAAGCGCTGGCGGTCACTACGTTCACGTTAAAGTGGATGGCGCGACGCTGACTTACCCAGCACGTGACCTTCAAAAAGCATAATTGCTAGCGTATTTGATTTAAAAGGCAGCCTTCTGGCTGCCTTTTTCATTTTGGGGAAAAGAAAGGTGTTATTGTTATGACTATTGGGCATCTTACGCTAAGTTGAGTGGCTGGGTGTGGCGACATGACCTAGATGGAGCTTCCTTGAGTGAAATGGATAAGTAGGATGATTAAATTTGAGTAACGATCGAAACCCAGTAAAAAAAGCGACGCGAATTGAGAGCGTGATGAACTCAGCCTTGTGGCATCTTGGTCGCCAAGACATGACGCAAAGCGAGTTATTGAGCAAATTGCGAGTCAAAACCGATAACGAAGAATGGATTGCAGACACAATGGCTAAGCTGCAAGACTTTGGTTATGTAAAGTCAGATAAAGACTTTGCGCTGCAATTTACCGAGCGTGCATTTATGGGTGAGTATGGGTCCGGTTATATTATTAAAAAATTAAAGCTTAAAGGGTTAAGCGACGCGCTTATTTTGGAATGCATCGATGTGGTAAAAGCAGAGAAAGCCATTGATGAACAAACTATTTTGAATGATAGGGTGAATCACTATTATCAAGCGCTTACTATGAGTAAAGAGAAATTGTTCGCTACTCTACAAAACCGTGGCTTTAGTTTTTCCCAAGTAAAAGAAGCCGTAAACCAACACGCAGATGCGGGTCAACTTCAATCTAAATTGGAGATTAAGGCTCAAAAAGCCGACATAGAGAAAGAGATCTTAAAGCTGGCACGTAAAGGGAAAGGGCTGATTGTGATCCGCCAAGAGCTTAGGCAAAGAAAGATTGATATTTCCGATCTAGAGGCGGTCGTCAATCGTTTGACTGAGTCGGAACAGATTGATTTTTTCCAGCAATGCTTAGAGCAGCTAGAGAAGAAAGCGTATGATCTTGCCAATCGAAAAGAACGCAGCAAAGCCTATGGAATGTTGAGCCGTAAGGGATACTCAGCGGAAGAGATTCAATTTGCATTAAGTGAAGCGGAACAGTAATTCAATGGTCGAACAATGTTTGGCTTTGGGTTTTAAGACACATTTCTGCGCGCTGAGAACTTCTATACTTATAAGTAATTAGACGGAAGAGGGAATGCCGATGCTCAACGAAAATCATGCTTTTATTTTGGATTTTCCAGAACTCAAACTCGATATTGTTCAACTTAACCACGATGACCCGACATTTAAAGCCGACCTTCAACAGTACCATCAGCTTGATTATGATATCCGCCAGCTAGAAATTTCCGGCAGCCCAATTGACGATGAAAATATGCACATCCTTAAAGTGAAGCGGATGGAGCTAAAAGACCAACTTTATCTACAGCTAACAGAACATCATAAGCATACCAGCCCACAATAAACTGAAAGGGTATAGTACAAAATTGGTGATGCCAACTCTGCCCTGAGTCGTGGAAGAGTTGGCTATTTTTTTGTTCTGCACATAGCGACAAGCCGCAGTGGTTGATAACTATGAGTGCCTTTCGTTCTTGTGGGTGCTTACCATGATGACAATCGTGATCACACCACACCCTATCAAGACTGTCCCTAAGTGCTGAACGAAGCCAGCCAGTGCTAATCCAACGCCAATCATTAAGTAATAACTCAGACCAAATAATGCGCCAGCGCTGCCCGCCTGTGCTTTATAGTCGACTAACGCAATACTCAATATGTTTGGGATGGCGATTCCAAAGGCCATCACAACCATCATCATAGGAAGGAGGAAGTAAATAGACGTTAGCGTGAAATTTACGCCGACCCCTCCCGTCATCAGAAGTATTGCTGATAGCCCTAATAGGCGGGTTTGACCTTGACTGCTTGATAACAGTGGACTGGTAAGTAAACGCGATGACAGCAGATAGCGATTGAGTGCGCTTCCTAACAGTGTCCCGATACCTAAGACAACGCCACTGTAACCAAACTGGTCGGCCGTTAACCCTAAATCAGAAAAGGCAAATCCTCCCAATTGGTAGTAAGAAAATAGGGCAATGTTGTAAACCGACACTAATATGGCCGATTGCCACACTTTGACGTCGGTTAACATTTTCTTTGCTAAAGCCTTTAACTCAAGAGGTCGCTTTTCGTGTTGAGTCTCGGGCAGTTTCACCGTATTAAATAGCAATAGCAGCATAGCCATCACTAACAAAGTAAAGAACACCGCTTGATGTCCTCCTAGGTGCGCTAACTGCCCTCCCAGTAGCATGCCAACAACCGGACTAATAGCTATACCCATCCCCATAAGGCTGAATACTTTACTTAGCTCTTCACCACTGTAGGCATCTCTAAGCATGGTTTGCGTGACCACGGAGCCTACCGCAATGCCAAATGCACTAAGTGCTCGCGCCAACATAATGGTGGCAAAGTTGTCTGCCAATAACGCGATCGTGCAGGCTACTGCATAAATAATTAATCCACAAAGCATTGCAGGTCGTCTGCCATATTTATCTGCGAACACGCCCCAAGCCACAACGCCAATAGCAAAAGCGATAAAGTAGATGGATAACGTTTGTGCGACTTGTGCATCGGTCACAAAAAAATGTTGTGCGATGGAGCCAAGAACGGGGCTATAAATCGTCTCCACTATCTGCGGAAACATCAGCATCGTCACCATGAGTCCCAGTGAAGGTTTGGTTTTCATTGTGTTTTCTCGTATTGGTTTAACTTGGCGAGAAGTATAAATAGGACTACTCTATTCCCATTAACAACATTAATACCAATAACATCAAAATAAGGACATATGGCATTCATTTCTGAGAATACAACCTTTGATGCCGATAGTATCCAGATGCCTATTGTCGGTATTGCTGCAGACGTTGGTCAGCATGACTCTGGCCTACATCAGCACAAAAAAGGACAGTTGTTGTATGCCCCACAAGGCTGTATGAGCTTTGCACTTGAAGGTTCGTTGTGTATTTTACCGCCCACAAAAGCGGTTTGGATTCCGCCTTATACACGGCATCGAGCATTGATGACCAATGTGGTGGCTTATCGTTCGGTGTATTTTGAACCGAGCGAGTTCACCCTACCAAAACAGATCACGACAATAGAAGTGAATGAAGTGATGAAAGCGCTGATCAATAAAATGGCGCTTTGGCCTTGGGATCTGCCTGCTGTAAAAATGAATGCAACGGCAACGTTATTCTGGGAAGAATTCCACCAAGCCAAGCGGCACGCCTTTTATCTACCTCTTCCCAAGCACAAGAGGCTGCAAAGCTTTAATCAGCAACTCTCATCCGGCGCGTATTTAGTGCCCAGCCTTACCACGTTAGCGACACAAGTCGGCGCAAGCACCAAAACCGTGACGCGCATTTTTAAACAAGAAACGGGCATGCCATACCAAGATTGGCGTCAGCAATGGCGGTTACTTAAAGCGATTGAGTGGTTATGCGAAGGAGGGCAAGTTGGGGATGTTGCTCACAGGTTGGCTTTCTCATCTGACAGCGCATTTATAGCTTTTTTTAAACAGCATACAGGGGAGACGCCATTAAGCTTTACTAAGCTACGCGAGCTTTAATGCGAAATAGGTTTTTTACAGTAAGCACAAAAAAGGCCGCCAATGGCGACCTTTCATTTATTCGTTTTAGCATTCATCGGAATGAATACTCATCGTGGCTAATTAGATAGCAACAACGTTGTTCGCTTGTAGGCCTTTTTGACCTTGTTCAACTTCGAAAGACACTTTTTGGCCTTCGTTAAGTGTTTTGAAACCTTCAGATGCGATAGCACGGAAATGTACGAATACATCATCGCCACCGTTATCTTGAGTTAGAAAACCGAAACCTTTAGTTTCGTTGAACCATTTTACTGTACCAGTTGTTGTGTTAGACATGTGATGCCCCTTATTCATTTGATTTAAGAAAAGTTCAATATTAACAAGCTATTATGGCTAGCTAAGTGGTTGAATTATATCATGTTACGCTAAAATAAAAGGGAAACGCCTAACTACAAAACTAAGGTTTAGTAGTGGAAGTTTTACTTGTACTCGATGCTGCATTTAATAACTCTCTGAACAACTGAGCGCTATAGTATAGATTGTTTGTTTTTTGTACAGTCTTTTTTTGGGTTTTTTCATTGTCGTGAGTTTTAGGTAATAAGAGAGATAGAATTTTTACGTTTGTGACACTTGACTAGACGACTGGTCTATTTTGTAGTAGGCTAGCCACATGAACATAAAAACCAACGATACACGTCAGCACATTTTGGATGTCGGTTACCAGTTAGTGGTAACGAAAGGCTTCACCAGTGTTGGCCTGTCTGAATTATTAAAAACGGCCGATGTGCCTAAAGGTTCTTTCTACCATTATTTTAAGTCGAAAGAGCAATTTGGTGAGGCGTTGATCGAAGACTACTTTCACCATTATTTAGAGCGGATTAACGCTATTTTAGAACATGGGGAGGGCTCTGGTCTTGATCGAGTATTAGCGTACTTTAGTCGCTGGTTAAGCGTGGAAAATGGCAGTTGTAACGCACATAAATGTTTGGTCGTTAAGTTAAGTGCTGAAGTTTCAGATCTGTCTACACCGATGCGCGAGGCCTTGTTATCAGGGGCCAACAGTGTGGTTGCTGCCATTGCTAACTGCCTGCAAAGTGGCATGGAAGATGGCTCGATAAATGTGACTGATAGCAAAAGTACTGCGCAAGTCATTTATCAGCTTTGGCTTGGTGCAAGCTTAATGAGCAAACTGACTCAAGATCAACTAGGATTAGAGCAAGCCTTTACAACAACCAAGCAGCTTCTAGCCAAATAGAGAATAGAAAATAGACCCGCCAGATTACTTGTTGTAGACGTTTTTTCTAACAGCGAGTACAGAGCGGGATTTTTAGAAATAAACACTAGACGACTGGTCTAATTTTATTGATGGATCAGTGTTACTACGACAAAAGGAAAACCCAATGACTCAACCTACCAATCGCCGTATCGTGCTGGCATCTCGTCCTGTTGGTGCGCCAACTCAAGCTGATTTTCGTATTGAAAACGCCGATGTACCCGCCATTGGCGACAATGAAATGTTGCTACGTAGTATCTACTTATCTCTTGACCCTTATATGCGCGGTCGCATGAGCGCCGCGAAATCGTACGCTGATCCTGTTGAGCTTGATGACGTAATGGTTGGGGCGACGGTATGCCAAGTGGAGCAGTCAAATAATTCAGATTTTCCAGTGGGCGAATGGGTGCTTGCCTATACGGGTTGGCAAGATTACGGCGTATCTAATGGAGAAGGTCTCATTAAGTTAGGTCAAAATCCTACGCATCCTTCGTTTGCATTAGGCATCATGGGTATGCCGGGTTTTACCGCTTATATGGGACTGCTTGATATTGGCGCACCAAAGGCGGGTGAAACCCTGGTTGTGGCGGCGGCGACGGGGCCTGTTGGTGCAACGGTTGGGCAAATCGGCAAGCTGAAAGGGTGTCGCGTCGTTGGTGTGGCAGGTGGTGAAGAAAAATGTCGTTACGCAAAAGAAGTCCTTGGCTTTGATGAGTGTATCGACCATAAATCCGAGGATTTTTCTGAACAATTGGCTGCTGCGTGTGACAAAGGCATTGATGTTTATTTTGAAAATGTTGGCGGTAAAGTGTTTGATGCGGTATTGCCGCTATTGAATACCGCAGCACGTGTCCCGCTGTGTGGTTTAGTTTCTCAATACAACGCTACGTCACTGCCAGAGGGGCCAGATCGCATGTCAGCCTTGATGGGTGCACTGCTTGTTAAGCGAATTAAGATGCAGGGCTTTATTATCTTTGACGACTACGCTCATCGCTACAATGAGTTTGCTCAAGATATGACAACATGGCTGGCAGAAGGCAAAATGCAATATCGTGAGCACTTGGTTGATGGGTTAGAGCAAGCGCCTGAAGCCTTTATCGGGCTACTGGAAGGGAAAAATTTTGGTAAGCTAGTCGTGCAGGTAAACCAACCTAAATAGCGCCGATATCTAACGTCTCACACCGGACTGAATGGGTGGAAGAGCGTTATTTAAATCTATAAAGAAGCGACGCTTATATCCGTCTACATTGGATGTAAGCGTCGTTTTTGCGTTACATATACTTATCAAAGAAATTAATGATCGCTTTTTCGGGCTCTTCGCCATCGGGACAGTGCCCTGAGTTGCCAAAATACGCCACTTCTCCTTTCGTAGATAGGCCTGCGGTGTATACCATCTCTTTAGGTGGGTTCACCATGTCATCTTTGGTGTTGATTGCGAGAACGGGCACATTAGTTTCATTCGTTTTAAAGCCCTTTGTCATAAGTGCTAACGGGATGGTCCATTTGCCGTATGAATCAAGGTCGCTAACGTCTTCAACCCCGATGCGATAGCCGTAAGACATGGAAGACATGAGCGGGGCATGATGGAACACTTGGGTATCGGTGAGTACGTCGGTTACGACCGCGCAACGTGCAACCCCCGCTTTTAGCTCCGGGGTGTTTAAAATGAACGTCATTAATGAAACTCCCCCGCCAGACGAACTTAGCGCGCCGACATTGTTACCATCGAGTCGTTTATCGGACTTTACGTATGCGAGCGCGGCTTGGTGAGCCTGATCTTCCTTACCTAACTCAATAATTATTTGATTATTGAGACCACCACCGGGGATATCAAACGTAACGACTGCAAAACCTTGCTCTAATAATCCATCAATGGAATCTCTATGTTCGGTTAGAATCTTGTCTACACCGCCTGTATACAAGATCACTGCCGGTTTTGATGCCCCTTTTGGTCTATGTAATAAACCGGTGATCGATAGGCCATTGGCCAGAGGCATATCAATGCGTTCGACATCAATAGTATGACTTAATGACTCTGCCTTTAAGTAAAGTTCGACTGAGCGCTCAATGGCGGTATGTTCATGCGGCGTCATATGGTTTGGATACGATGCGATTAGGTACATCATTGAAGCTTTTCGGTATGAGTCATAATCGTTTGCTGATGCCGCATAGTTATCTGCCGCTTTAGTGAACTCATAGGTCCAGTGACCGGGTTCATCGTCATTGATAAAGTCACGGAGTTTATGACCAGAGTTGATCCGGCTTAGCGTACTCCTAATATCCTGCTGTGGTACTATTTCTGTCCAGTTTTCCATTCTCAATTCACGAAACCACTGCGATTGGTCGGCTTCTAAGGCTTGCTCGCCACGGAATTTTTCATGCGCATCGATATTGGTTGCTAATGAACCAAAAGAGGTGAGTCCAAGTAATACGTTTAATGAAATGAGTTTTATGTTCATAGGGCACTCTTTATTGGGTAGAGAAACTAAGTGCCGTTAGAATAATATTGCCGATGTCGAAAAAATGTCAATGTCACGATGGGGCATTGCAAGCTTTCATTATTGTGATGTTAGTTCCTGTAGTGTCTCATAGCATTAGCTTTACGCTTTCTTTCAAAATTAATGGTAATATTTTTTGCTAAGCGTTGCCTTGGTGACTCGGCAGCCTCTAATACACGACGTGATAAAAAGGAAAGTGACGTGCAATCGAGTTTTATTGATGGAACCACGCTGTATCGCCAGCATACTTTTACCCTGCCTTTAAGTTATCAAGATGAAGGCAGTGAGCAGATTCAAGTGTTTGCTCGTGAACTTGTCGATTTGGCTAAAGATGGTCAAGAACTTCCTTGGTTGGTGTATTTTCAAGGCGGGCCGGGTTTTCCTTCGCCTCGTGCAGGTGGAGAGTCGGGGTGGTTGAAACGTGCGCTACAAGAATACCGAGTGTTATTGTTAGATCAACGTGGCACTGGAAATAGTTCGGTCATTAATCAAGAGTCATTAGCGCACCTTAACGCAGAGCAGCAAGCTCACTACTTGTCACACTTTCGTGCCGACAATATTGTTCGAGATGCAGAAGCGATTCGTGAGCAGCTAGGTGTTAAGCAATGGGCAACGTTAGGGCAAAGTTTTGGCGGCTTTTGTACGCTAACTTATTTGTCCCTGTTCCCACAAAGTTTACTACGCTGCTATGTGACCGGAGGGATCCCTTCAATCTCGCGCCATGCTGATGAGGTGTATAAAGCAACGTATCAACGATTATCCGACAAGAATAAGGCGTTTTTTGAACAGTTTCCTCAGGCTCAAGCGATGTGTTGTGATATTGCACAGTACTTGCTTGAAAATGACGTGATACTGCCAAATGGCCAGCAATTTACTGTTGAGCAGTTTCAATTGATTGGCATTAATCTTGGCCGAGGTGGCGCCAATATGCCACTGTATTTGATGCTTGAGAGCGCCTTTATACACGTGGAAGGACAGAAGCAGTTGAGTTATAGCTTTTTGAATCAGATGCAGCAAGAGCAAGCCTATCTCACCAACCCTATTTACGCGATTTTGCATGAGTCGATCTACTGTCAAGGCACGGCGTCTAATTGGTCTGCCGATCGAGTCCGTGAGCAGTACTCGAAATATAATTATCAATCGGGACAAACATTTTGGTTTACTGGCGAAATGGTTTATCCATGGATGTTTGATCAATTAGAAACCTTAAAGTCACTGCGTGAAGCTGCCCACTTGTTGGCACAGAAAGAAGATTGGTGCGAGTTATATAACGCGGAAGTGCTGAGCCAGAATACCGTCCCCGTCGCTTGTGCGGTTTATGCGGATGACATGTATGTCGAGCTAGATTACAGTCGAGAAACGTTGGCGGCGCTCCCATTATCGAAAGCTTGGATTACGAATGAATATGAGCATAACGGGATAGGGGTAGATGGCGAACGTATTTTGGACCGTTTGGTGGTGATGGCGAATGAGTTAGATAATCTGCCCAAGTAATTGCCTTACCAATCCACACTTCAATGCCTATTGAGATAGTATTTTTCTAGAAAACGCGCATAATCTCGCAATACAACACTTAAAGAAGAAATTACCTATGACTGATTTTCAATATTACTTTCATCAACTGCCTTGTTTTAACTGTAAAAAAACCATTGTAAGCACTGATCTTGGTTGGTTGACGGCTGCGATGAAAGACGATGTTATTGCGCAAATTGCATCAATTATTGCGCAAGACAGCGTTGAGCCAGATCTTTCGGTAAATGTGACGTGCACTAAAGACGAAGCGCGTGAATACTTATTATTAAATTTCTTCGGATACTCCGCAGAAGAACTGGTAAGCCAAGTTGAAGCAGATGACGAAAAAGAAGTCGCAGATGAAATAGCAGAACTACTGGAAGAAGGTAGCGATGTTGTTGTCTTTGAGCATGAGATTGCGCTGCAAAGTTGCACGGATTGCGATACGGAAGAAGAATCAAACTAAGCGTCTTTACTCAGTTTAAATAGATTTTCCATCAATAATATGATGTTTAGGCGTTAGCGATGTTGAGTTCGCTAACGCCTTTTTCGTTTTTGGTTGCGTTAATCTTTCATATTCAAAATAAGCATCGCTGCAAAGGCGAGAAATGCCGTCATCATTAAGAACACATCATTATAAGCCATGATTGCGGCATCGCGTTGCATGGTTGCCAGTAGGCTTGCTTGCGCTTGGTGCATTGCAGTGGCCGCATCGCTTCCAGATTGCATAAAAAAGGCTTGCTGCTGATGTAGGGTTTGCCAGCCAAGCTGGCTCACGCTTGGCAGAGACTCTTTAATGTGTCCTAAGTGCTCACGGGTTTTGTTATCTAACAGGGTCGCGATGATAGCAATGCTGAACGCTCCACCAAGGTTTCGCATCACGTTGGTTAGGGTAGAGGCATCTGGTGTATCCATTTTGCTGATGTTTTTCATTGCTACCAACGATAGCGGCACCATAATAAATGGGCTGCCAATGGCGCGAAGTAGCATGGATAGAATCAATTGTTGCCCGCCAAAATCCACGGTCATGTGCGTATTGACGTAACAGCTAAAGCCAAACATAGCAAAGCCAAACGTGACCAAGTACTTCGGTTTAATTATCTGCGTAAGTTTTGGTACCAGTGGAAAGATAAGCAACTGCGGAAAGCCCATCCACATGAGTACTTCACCAATCTCCATCGCGTTATATTGCTGAATTTGTGTTAAGTACATCGGTAATACATAGATTGATCCAAGCAGTGCCATCCCCAAAATCAAATAGGCCAAGCAAGACATGGCAAATTGACCGTCTTTCAGTAGCCTTAGGTTGACCAGTGGCTTTTTATGTTGCAGCTCATTAATCACAAAGTAGACCAAGCTGACGGCAGAGATAATACTCAAGCCAATGATGAAGCCGGAGCTAAACCACTCTTCTCTGTTGCCTTCTTCCAACACGACCTCTAAACACCCTAAGCCCAATGCCATAGTGATAATCCCGAACCAGTCGGCTTTTTTAAGTGTGCCTAGGTCGAGATTTTCATCGTCTAGCCCGTAACGAATCATCGATATCACAAGGAGAGCGGGAGGAATATTGATGTAAAAAATGTAGTGCCATGACAGGTTTTCTGTTAACCAGCCACCAAAGGTTGGCCCAATGGAAGGGGCGAAGGTGGCGGTGACGCCAAACAGGGCCATACCCACGGCTCGTTTGTTGATTGGCAGCAGTTGGATCACTAGTGAAAATGCGAGTGGAATTAATGCGCCGCCACTAAAGCCCTGCATGGCACGGAAGACAATCATTGAGGTCATATTCCATGAGAATGAACAGAGCAATGATGACAAGGTAAAAATGGTGGTGGTCCATGTGAGGTATCGGCGTTTGCCTAGTGCCTTGGATAACCAACCACTTAAAGGGATGGCGATCATTTCAGCGACTAAGTAGGAGGTCGAAATCCATGACGCTTCGTCCAGCGTTGCGGAGAGCGCCCCCTGAATATCTTTGAGTGACGAGTTGGTGATTTGGATATCCAAAATAGCCATAAAAGCGCCAATTAACCCGCCAAATAGGGCGATCCACTGGCGCGTCGAAACGTCGCTACTTTGGCTGTTATTTTGAGTGTTAGAGGCGATCGTCGCGGTATTGCTCATTGGTTAGCCTCTAGTGTCAATCGTGGCGACAACAGACAAGCCTGGTAGTAAGCGGTCTTGTAATTGCTGTTGATCGGTGATGATGATTTTCACCGGAACACGTTGCACGATTTTGGTAAAGTTGCCAGTTGCGTTTTCTGGTGGAAGTAGGGCAAATTTAGCCCCTGTAGCCGGAGAAAAACTGTCGACCACCCCTTTAAGAGGTTGACCTGGAAACGCATCGAGTTCGACTTCAACGCTTTGGCCTTTATGAATGCCGTTAAGTTGTGTCTCTTTAAAGTTAGCTTCAATCCAAACATTGTTGTTCGGTACGAGGCTCATGAGCGGAGCACCAGATTGCACAAGTAAGCCTTCTCGTACGCTGCGCTTACCAATAATGCCATCATTTGGTGCGTATACTTTGGTGTAATCAAGGTTGAGTTGTGCTTGTTCTACTTGCGCTTGCGCTTCGGTAACTGAGGCTTTTGCCTGAGCGATTTCACTGGCGATGACCCCCATCTGATCATGGCTAGCAACGACGTTGGCTTTGGCTTCTTCTAAGGCGGCAAGGGCGACTTTTTGTTGTGCTAGCATGCTGTCTACTTCATCCTGTGAGGCGTAATTTCGCTGATGAAGGCTACGAGAACGAGCCGACTGCTGCAGAGCGCGGTCGTATTCGGCTTGTGCAGAATCAACTCGACTCTCTGCTTGAGAAATTTGACTGCGCTGTAGCGTTTGCTGAGCAATAAGGTTGTGCACGCTAGATTGGACGACGGACAAATGCGCGTTGGCTTGATCGAGTGTCGCCTGGTAATCACGATCATCGATTTGCACCAGCAGATCGCCTTTTTTCACTAATTGGTTGTCGGTGACGTAGGACTTCACTATGTAGCCAGAGACCTTAGGACTAATATTGGTAATATCGCCTTGCAGGTAGGCGTTATCTGTTGATTCAAAGTACTGACCGTAACCAAACCAATAGACACTTCCTAGTAAACCCAGTGACAGCATTACCGCTGTGGCAATCAGTGGTGCTTTATTACGTTTTTTCTTAGCGGTTACTGGAGAGGTAGGGGTGTTGTCGGTCATAGCGTTACTCATTATGTTGGCCTTAGGTGTAACGAATTGTAAATGATTCCCATTAATTGATAAGATGGGAAAAAAGAGAAACACTGTTGCAATATTCTTACTAATAGATGGTATGGAGAAGCTCTATGGATTTAAATGCGGTGAGTGTTTTCACTCAAGTTGTTGATTGTGGTAGCTTTACTCATGCAGCTGAACTTTTGAATATGACAAAATCAACAGTAAGTAGAAAACTGGCTGAACTAGAAGAGCATTTAGGTGTGAGGTTGATCACGCGATCGACGCGAAGTTTGGTGCTAACCCCGGAAGGTGAGCAGTTTTATCAGTCGAGTGTTCAGATGCTAGAAATCATGAATCAAGCCGAGATCCAGGTATCTTCGAGTCAAGATTTAGTTCGAGGAAAGCTGAATGTGGTGCTACCGGTTGAGCTCGGCCATCAGGTACTTGCGTCTTATATTCACGGGTTTCTAAAGGCCTACCCTCATGTCACCATGCATTTGGAACTGACGAACCGTGAGGTGGACGTCATTGCTGAAGGGATTGATCTGTATGCTCAAATTGGTGAGCTGGTTGATTCGAGTTTGGTGTCTCGCTATTTAACTACCTCATCGCGTGTGTTGGTGGCGAGCCCACAATATTTAGCTCAATTTGGTCAAGTTAGCACTCATCAGGATTTGACGTCACCGCATAAAATGATTGAAGTCTTTAACAAAGCAGCGCGCTTACCTAAATGGCATTTACAACTAAAAGGTGGCGAGTCGGTACAAATCGAACTGCCTTATCAATTGAGAGTAAATACGATCAGCGCTTGTTTGACGGCTTGCATTGACGGTTTAGGGATAGCGGTATTGCCAGAGTTCATTTGTCGAGAGCATATCCAAGCAGGGCGTCTTATTCGTTTACTGCCCGAATACAAAATGCCAGAGGTGTCGGTGAGTCTTGTCTATGCAGAGAGAAAGCTTATGCCTAAGCGGAAAAAGGTGTTTATCGATTACTTATTAACGGCTTTCCAGCAACGTGAGGATGAGGGTGTGGGTCGTTAAAAGTCGAACAGAATCAGTTGTAGATTCATACAGATAATTGGTATTTGTGGTTCTTTTTAACATTGAATGTACGCTATAATTTGACAACATAAGCGCTAATTTTTATGGGCGTCTAGTGGTTACAGGCACCTAATACTAGGCGTCCAACGATTAAAGGATTAAAGAGTGAAATTTTGCAAACTCGGCTTACCTCTAACTCTGTTAATAATGAGCGCACCTTCTAGCGCTTACAATTTTCAATTTAATGCAGGGGTGGATACCAATAAATCTTTCGCCGCAGGTATTGAAGGGGTGGTGTACGACAACTACGTGCTTGGTGCTCAGATTAATTTAAGTACGACTGAGAATTACGAAAGTGGGTCTTATAATGAACCACCGATTAGTAATGGTACTTACACTAAAAAGCGCTCTAGCCAATTGGGTACCCTTTATGTAGGTTATCAATTTTCAGACACGATGCTGGAAGGGTTAACACTTAAAATGGGTGTGACACAGATGGTATTAGACATGAGTGCAGACGCGTATGGCACGGTAGGTTCAGAGGTCGTAGGCGCAGAAATTTATCAACTGACGGAACGAAAATATCTGCCGTTTTTAGGGTTTGGGTACCCGATTAATGAACGCCTCATATTTAACGTTCATGCAAGTTTTGCCGGGATAGAAACGCTCAATATTGAAGGTAAACAAGAACCTACTGGCATTGATGCTACAACAGTTAGCTTCTTACTAGGGTTTAGATTCTAGCCGTGAGAGCCAATTAGATTGATTGGCTTTCACTCCCCTAATTTTGTACGCCGACGTTGTATGCAAAGACCGTGTATTTTTCTTCATCCGCTTAGGTAATAGTTTACGTGATCTTAATCTAGATTAAGTCTCATTGAGGCTATTGCCGCTATGATCGCCCTCGAACATAACCGTAAGCCTTTAACCTCGTACACAAAAGGACAAAAAGAGTTGCCATCTATGTGAATGGTCGCTCTTTTTGTCCTTTTTGTTCTCTTTGTATGAAAAAAGAGAGGTAGGGCGAAAGATCGAACGTGAGAAGAAGAAATGAGTATTTTGTTTACAGAAACGCGCCTTGGCAACATGACGTTGAAAAATCGCTTTATCCGCAGTGCAACATGGGAAAATATGGCAACGGAAAGCGGTCATATGACCGACAAGCTATACGCCATCTATGAAGAGTTAGCACAAGGTGAAGTAGGGCTTATTGTTACCGGTTATGCCAATATTGTTGAAGAAGAAAAACCCAATGCAGGAATGATGGGTATCTACAATGATTCCTTTATTGATGAGTACAAAAAGCTCACGGAAGGTGTTCATTCCCACGGCTCAAAAATTGTGATGCAATTGGCTTATGGGGGGACGAAGACGACCTACAATGTTGGCGAGCGAATTATTTATGCGCCAAGTGACGTACCAGAGATAGGGACGCAGACCCAGGGTACGGCGATGACAAAGTCAGATATTGACTATATAGTTCAAGCGTTTGCCAAAGCTGCATTGCGGGCGAAACAGTCTGGTTTTGATGGAATAGAAATTCATGCTGCGCACACATACCTGATTAATCAATTTCTTAGCCCATATTACAACCAGCGAGACGATGAATATGGTGGCAGTTTAGATAATCGTATGCGATTTCTGCTAGAAATTTATCAACAAACAAGACAACGGGTTGGAGACGCTTTCCCGATACTTGTAAAGCTAACGGCTTCGGAGTTTTTTTCTGGTGGTTTAACCTTTAATGACACACGTAAAATCTGTCAAGCACTTGAGCAAGTTGGTGTGGATGGCATTATTATTTCAGGCAATGTTCACGGTAAAGCCGACACCATGATTGGGCAATCTTATGATGGCTACACCATTCAAGAAGAAGGGTATTTTCATGAATATGGTGACGTAATTAGTCAAGAAGTGAGTGTGCCTGTCATAACGGTCGGTGGCTTAACGGAGTTCAACGCAATTGATGCGATCGCGACCAGGAGCAATATTCAATATTTTGCGCTATCTAGGCCGCTTCTTTCTGAACCGCACCTGATTAAACGTTGGCAAACCGGCGAACGCTCACCAGTTGAATGTGAGCGTTGTTCGAAGTGTCGCACAAAACGTGGTAATTTTTGTGTAGTGAACAAGGACAGAAAAGCGCAACTGGCCGCGTTATAACCCTCCATTCCCTTATCAAGCTATGATGTGTCCATCTGTTGATGTGCCTATTCGCGTACATGCCTATCTGCGAATGCGATAGCGCATGGTCATGTCATAGCGTCGTTATTTTCCTCAATGTTGACTGCCTTTCGCAAACCTTCTCAAATACTGCTTCTCGCCACCCCAAAATTGTGCTGATTGTGGCTGATTTTTTAGCGCGAGTTCCAGCGCGTTTAATGGTTTTTATTCCACATAAATAGACGAGAAACTGGCATTCATTTCCGGGTGAGTTTTTAAGCTATTTACCGCCTTTTTGTTTATCTTTATGCGAAACGTATAGAAGTGAATGATTAAAAAAGATTAGAGCTCTAATCACATGTGAATGATTTTTTGTGCATGTATATATTTCCTTTATGCGTTATCGCTCACATTTCTTGGGTTTTTTGGCGCCTAACTTTGATTTGGCTCTCTAATTATGAACTAATAAAGGCGAATTTTTACTTAGAGTACAAAGGAAATGTATCAGCGTATGATTACATCAGCACCTTGGGTGATGTATCCCGAAACGAGTGAAAAACCAAGTAAAGAATGGACGTTTTTAGAACCGACTGGCGATGATGGAAATGACATTTTTGGCCTTATTGCCGTCTGCCCTCCCCTCGATATGAACTCCTCATACTGCAACTTTTTGCAATCTACGCATTTTAGCCGAACTTGTGTTATCGCGCGCTACGGTGATGACATTGCAGGTTTTATTTCTGCTTATCGCAAGCCGGACGATCCCGAGACACTATTTGTTTGGCAAGTAGCGGTTTCTCCGAATTATCGAGGTAAGGGGCTTGCTTTTAACATGCTTAGCCATTTGCTCAATCGAGACATACTTCGATCTGTCGTAGCGGTAGAAACCACGATCACCAAACAAAATAGCGCGTCATGGGCATTGTTTAAAAAACTTGATTCGCAACAGGGCCAACAAGGTGAAGTCAGTACATTTCTAGACGAACAAATTCATTTTAAGGGGGAGCACGATACCGAATTCTTGTATCGAATCCCGCTAAAAAACACTCAAAAAATAGGAAATTAAACGGTCTATCATGGATATTTTTAACAAGCAAGAATCGAAAGTACGATCTTACTCAAACAGTTTTCCAGTTATGTTCACCAAAGCAAAAGGGTGCTGGCTTGAAACTGACAAAGGAGAGCGTTATCTAGACTTTCTTGCTGGTGCAGGATCACTGAATTATGGCCACAACAATCCGGTATTTAAACAAGCCTTGCTGGAATACATTGAGAAAGACGGTATTACTCACGGCCTCGATATGCACTCTGACGCAAAAGCGGAATTTTTAACGGCGCTTCAGCGTTATATTTTGGCTCCCAGAGAGCTGGATTATAAGGTTCAATTTACAGGCCCTACGGGAACCAATGCGGTTGAAGCTGCTCTGAAATTGGCGCGGAAAGTAACAGGGCGCAGCTCAATCGTCGCTTTCACTAACGGCTTTCACGGTTGTACTGCAGGTGCTTTGGCTGCGACAGGGAATCAGCATCATCGTCAGGGTGCGGGAATGAGCTTAAACAACGTCACGCGTATTCCTTTCGAAGGTTATGCAGACATCGACGGCCTTAAACTTTTTGAGACCATGTTAAGTGATAACTCGGCTGGAATGGACAAACCTGCCGCTGTGCTGATGGAAACGGTACAAGGTGAGGGCGGTTTGAATGTGGCATCGAATGCATGGCTACAGCGTTTAAGCAAGATCTGTAAGCAGCACGATATTTTATTGATTATCGATGATATCCAAGCAGGCTGCGGTCGCACGGGAACGTTCTTTAGCTTTGAACCTGCGGGTATTAAGCCAGATATGGTTACGCTATCTAAATCTATAGGTGGTTATGGACTGCCAATGGCAGTGGTATTGCTGAGCCCTGAGCTGGATATTTGGAAACCGGGTGAGCACAACGGTACTTTCCGCGGTAACAATCATGCGTTTGTGACAGCAACAAAAGCGCTTGAGACTTACTGGTCAAACAATCAACTCGAAACCCATATCGCCCGCTGCTCTGAAGCCGTATCAGACATTATTCAGCGTAACCTACAACGTCACCCACAGCTTTTTGTTCAGCAAAAAGGGCGCGGAATGATGATTGGCATTGAGTGCCACAACGGCGATCTAGCGAGTGATATCGCAAAAGCTTGTTTTGATAACGGTATGGTAATCGAAACCGCGGGCCCAAATGATGAGGTGGTGAAGTTCTTTTGCCCACTGACGATCACACAGGCTGAATTGAATCAAGGTCTGTCTATTTTTGAAAATGCGGTTGAGTCAGTTGTCGCGAAACGCTTTAAAAAAGCATCTTAATCAAGGAAGTAAAAGATGATAGTAAGAACATTAGATGAGTGTCGCGATAGCGAGCGTAGAGTAGCGTCGGAAACATGGGAAAGTGTCCGTATGTTGCTCAAAGATGACAAGATGGGCTTCTCGTTCCATATTACGACGATCTACGAGAATACCGAGACGCACATTCATTATCAAAACCACCTTGAGTCGGTTTACTGTATGAGCGGCGAAGGTGAAATTGAAGTGGTAGATGGAAAAACTTACCCAATTAAGCCTGGCACTCTGTACATTTTAGATAAAAATGATGAGCACTACTTAAGAGCTTTTAAGGGTACGGAAATGGTGATGGCTTGTGTATTTAATCCGCCAATTACTGGTAAAGAAGTGCATGACGAAAATGGCGTTTATCCCTTAGTCGACTAAGGAAATAGAGCAGGCTTCCCCCGTTATGACGAGTGAGGTTAACCCCTCACTCTCTTTCCTGTATTACCAAACCAACACTTTATTAAGGCTCCCCTTATGACTTATACCGTAGAGAAAATCGGCGGTACTTCCATGACAGCATTTGATGCTGTACTCGAAAATATCTTTTTGCACCCAGCTCCGGAACATCGTTATAACCGAGTATTTGTGGTGTCCGCTTATGGCGGAATGACAGATGCGCTACTTGAATGTAAGAAAACCAGCAAACCAGGTGTTTATCAGTTAGTCGCGAAGAGAGATGAAAATTGGCAAGACGCCCTTAATTATGTTGAGCAGCGAATGCTACTGACCAATGAGAATATGTTTGCTGACCCTATGAGCCGCATGCGCGCGGATAAATTTATTCGTTCGCGTTTCTCCGAGGCAAAAAACTGCATCTCAAACATTCTAGAAACCTGCCAATATGGTCAGTTCTCATTACGTCATTATTTGCCGCAAGTCCGCGAATTTTTAGCGTCGATGGGAGAGGTCCACAGCGCTTATAATACCGCTCTAAAATTAAAGAATTTGGGTATTAATGCCAAGTTTGTTGATTTGTCAGGCTGGAATTCTGAAACTCCGCAAAAACTGGATGATCACATTCGAGAAGTCTTTGCTGATATTGATGTCAGCAAAGAACTGCCGATTGTCACAGGTTATGCGTCTTGCAGTGAAGGGTTGATGTCGACTTACGATCGTGGTTATAGCGAAATGACGTTTAGCCGAATTGCGTCGATAACCAACGCTGACCTCGCCATTATTCATAAAGAATACCACTTAAGCTCTGCCGATCCGCGCATGGTGGGATCAGAGAAGGTCTTTCCGATTGGGCATACTAACTACGATGTAGCGGATCAGCTTGCTAGTCTAGGGATGGAGGCTATTCATCCTAATGCCGCAGCAGGACTACGAGAGAGCAACATCGAACTGCAGATAAAAAACACCTTTGAGCCCGACCATCCGGGTACATTGATCAGTGGTGGTCACCGCCCAACGGCGAACAAAGTGGAAATTATTGCGGGTAAAGAGGAAGTGTTTGCGCTGCATTTGTTTGATCAAGCCATGGTAGGGCAGATTGATAACGTCAGTTATGAGCTCATGCAGATCATTGCCGACGCTCACGTTAGCTTGATTGGTAAGGAAATGAACGCTAATTCAATGACTTATTATCTTGGTGGCAGCACGGAAAGTCTGAATAAAGTGCTGTATAAGGCCGAGAAGCGTTTCCCAAGCGCAGAAATAAAAGGCCGCATGGTGGCGTTAATTTCCGTCATTGGCTCCCAGATTGATACCAATAAATCCTTAGCTCAGGGAGTACTGGCGTTAATGAACAACAGCATTACACCTGTCGCACTGCACTCTTCAATGCGTAATGTAAACGTCCAGTTTGTCGTGGATAATAAAGAATACTGCGCCGCAATTTGCGCGTTACATGATGAGTTTTTTGACTCTACTGACCAGTGCTCTGATGCAGTAAAAGTAGCGTAATTATTTTCTATTTTGCTGTACAAATGGATGTTTGTTGTGGGGGAGGGTTAGCGCTTCACACCAAGTCATAATAATCATACTAAATGGCAGTGATCGCATCGGTACGCTGCCATTTTTGTCTTTCTAGCTTAGCCAAATGTAGTTAGAGAGTAGTTTCTGCCAGTATCATTGATTTACAAAAGAGCAGCAAAATAGCTAAGGATAAGCACCGAGAAGGGATACAATACCTGAGTTGCGAGATCGCAGCATTCGATACTCATTCACAGCAAACGTTATAGTAACCACATATGCCTAAAGATACTGGTTTCACCACAGAATACATCCTTGATAAGGCCTTTTTTGCCGAGTGCTACGATCAAACTAGTCTGCCTACTCAATTCCCCAAAGCCTATTTAAAAGGCGTACTTTTTCTTCTTTTTGGTGTGGTTTTAGTTAAATTTGAGTTATTGCCCAGCAGTTACATTGGTTGGTTTTTTATCGTTTTGAGTGTTATTGAGGCGCTCAGTGTTTACTTTAAGAGAACTTGGTGGCTATGGCGACAAACACTCAGTATGAGCGCTGGTAGTAAAGTGGTATTTCAGGGTGACTCTAACGGTGTGACTTATAAAAATGGTAACAACACCCGTAGCATCGTTTGGAGTGAAATCGACCAACTTGAACAAAGCGATTTAGGGTTTATTTTTCATATGGGCAAACAGCGCCAATATGTCAGTAAATCTTGCTTAAATGAAGAAGAGATAGCGTTCATTGTCGAACAGTACGCCGTATCAAAAACGAACTAACGTCAATGCGTACAAAATTGATGGAATAAAACCTAACACGGTCGGGCCTTTCATTTTGCTTTTTGATTCAGCTTAGGTTAGCTGTAGCCGTTAGTATGAGACTTTTTTATCTAAGCTCGGGCCACTAATTTTGATTTTCAGGGAGTAGAAACTGCATGGCTTTAACTCTGAATGACAGTGGCTTCTGGCTATTATTTTGTAGAACAATAGCCGGGCTTCCTGCTGCTTCCTCACGCCATATGGGCATGCCGTTTTCAAATTTGACCCAGCTTTGCTTAAAATCAGAAAGGGGAATATAGATGGCGGTTTCTTCGCCAATTTGATAAGCATACCCTGATGCTGACAGCGTTTGATAAAAACCATTTTGATCGATAAAACCGATGTAGAGCCCGTTAAGCTGCTTGTTGTTGAGCCCCGTCACCACCAGTTCGAATGAACCACTGTTGGGTTGTCCCAGTACCGTTGGTTCGAGGGGGCGCCAAGGTAATTTTTGCCAGGTATGCCAAGTGGCAAGGTTCACTTGCTCGTTAATGTCCATGAGTGACAGGGCGGAGCGTTTCCAAGAGGTGGTGACGTGTTTGACGCTTTGATTATTTAATTTCAAGTTAATGATAACAATACCCGACTCAGCCCAAATAGGCAGCATTTGCCCGTTCCAGTTCAGGCTGAAACTATCCCCCGCGCCGCGAGTTGTCCAAGTGTTGCTTCCTTGCGAGATCCGCAATTCCCAACGGCTCCAGTGGGCCCATGTTGCGGTGACCTGCCAGTGAGGCAATGGGTTATTTGCTTGCTTTGTTAGTGTGAATTGTTTGAGCTGCGGAGCCGAATGGTTTACGTGGTTTTGGGCGGTAAGCTGTCGATAGGTTGCAAGGGCAGTTTTTGCTTGATAGTTGGCATCGAGCAAACCAAAACTTTGTTCTGCATCAGAAAACCATCCTACTTGGTTGGGCTCATCAGTAAGAGAGAACCAATTAAGCGCAAATAATCCGAGTTGACGCAGCATAGGTAAATAGAAGGTCAGTTTGTCCAACTCATTGGCTTGTTGCGCTTGCCAGTTAGGTTGAGAGGCAATGGATAAATAAGCCAGTATCCAAGGCTTATTAAAGCGCTTTTGCAATTGCTTGCCTAGGCGAAGTGCGCGTATCCAGGCCGACCAATCCGGAGCCGAGTGTGCTCGTTCAGTGTAACTTGAGAGCATCAGCATACTGGCGACAAAATCGCTTGCTTCAATACTTTTTTGCGCGCTGTTATAGCTGGGTGTGCTGCCTGGTTGATCCCAGTCGCCAAGACCAAGGCCCACTTTAATTTGTGGCGCATGCTTTCGAATTAACGCAATGACTTCCAACATTAATGGATCCCAGCCATCCCAAGTTTCAATGCCTTGTTTATTAAATTCTGGCTCTAAGATCAAATAGGCTTGAGGTAAGTCGCGTAATAGTGGAATGAGTTTGTTTTTGATTTCATCGAGATAGCGCTGTCGGTTAGCTTGTACATAGTCAGGGCTGATTTGGTCGCCAAAAAACCAATAATTGATCATGGGAATATAGCCGTGCTGATGTGCGCCACGAAGTAGATCACTACGCAACCAGTTCCAGTCACTGTGTTGTGTGATCCACAACGTCACACTTTGTACATCGAGTTGGTTAGCCGATAAGGTTTCCCACACCGGTGCATAATTTTGTCCGCTGCCCACAGGGTGATCCAGTAATAGTCGAGCGCCGACACCCCATAGAAAAGGCTCGCTTGGCGTGGCGCGAGTATCTTGCTGCAACTCAAAAATAAACGCCATAGCGTCTAGGCGTTGTTGCCAACTTCGAGCAAGCAAGCTATTTCGGCTTCCCCAACTGGAATCGAGTTTAGCTTGCAGTTGATTGGCAAATTGTTTTGCCTGAGCTGGTTTTTGGTCTCTTAGCGCGGAAAATACCGCACCGAACAAAGCTTGAATATACCAATCGGCTTCCATATTTTCGGTTGAAGCAATAACCTCGAGATAATGCTGCAACGCTTGTTGAGGTTGCTGGGCAAATTCCAATAGGCTGTGAGCGACGAGCAGTTGTCCTTTTATGGCCAGAGCTTCTAAGGGATTGCTGGTGGATAAACGAAGGCTGATTTGCTGCATTTCTACTAGCGCATTTTGATCACGTAGTTGCATGAGGGCAAGGTAGTCGCCGAGTAATGGATCATTGCGATATGTTCGAAGTAAAGCAAAGGCGGCTCGTGCTTCTAGTCGATGAACACTAAAGGGATCTTGCGCAAGATAGCGTCGATAAAGCGACATTGCATCGCTCCAATTATGTTCAAACTCAGCGATACGCGCTGCCAAAAATAACGCCTCCCCTTGATAAGGGGGCACTCTTGTGGCGAGTTGGGTTTTGGCGCGAGTGAGTTGACCTTGCTGAATAAGTTGTATGCCCAAACCAATCGGGTCAACATTCGAAGCGGCATAAAGCGGTGGCATGTAGCCTAATATGAGCATCGTAATGACAATCGCAAGGGGGAGGTCGGCTAGCGTCCGGCGGCTATTGCGTTGGCTCATTTGGTTTCGCTGCGGTGTCTGCCAGATTGATGGTCTCAAAATACGCTAAGTTTTCTCTAATGGTCTCTAGACGTAACGTGGTCTCTGCGGGCAGATCGCAACCGTCTATCATATCGAGGTTGTCTTTCATGCTCATGACCACAATTTGCAGTCTCGCCGAGCTGTCATTGATGTCTTCGGCAATGTCAGTGAGCTCATCACCATCACGAACATGAATCACGGTGGAGAGTTTACCCATAGAAATATCGACTAAGGCGTGGCGAATTCGAGCGACGGGTCCATATAGGCGATAGCTTAACCAGCAGCCAGCCCACGTCGCCAGCACCAGCTGTAATAACAGCAGCAATAGCAGCCAGTTACTCATCGCTTCATACATGGATGGTAAAGATTGTGCGACGGCATTTAATTCTTCGGGTAATAACTGAAAGGAAAGTCTTTGGGCGAGGACGTCTAGGGTTTGTGCATAAAAGAAATAGAATTGTGTCGCGTTGATGACTGCACTGATTAAAGCAATAAATAATACTCGCCATATCAATCGCTTAGATGACCATATTTTGATTCCTTTTAGCATGGTAGGCAGCCGCAATGCTCGCAACATAACGTTTCTCCTTAAACGAGTTGTATATTGAGTATATAACTGTATTTAGAGAGTGCAGTGCAAATTCTTAATCCGCTCAACCCTAGCGATCGCAGCATCATAGGAAATAACGCAGCACCGTTTTGTTAGTGTGACTTATCTCACGCTTTATTGTTTTTGTTATTGTTGAAACCGGTTTCAGAAATAGTGTTGACCTTAAAGGCTGGGTGACTTTATTTCGAACCTGCACAAAAAGTACTTCCGGATATATTCCGTTAATTTGGTGAACAAAGTATGAAAACAGATTTTCCTAGCGATTTTTTATGGGGTGGTGCCGTTGCGGCGCATCAGTTAGAGGGCGGTTGGAATGCTAACGGTAAAGGCGTTAGTGTCGTGGATGTCTTGACGGCTGGGGAGCATGGTGTTCAGCGTCGTATTACTAACGGTGTGCTAGAAGGTGAACACTACCCGAATCAAGATGCGGTAGACTTTTATCATCGTTACAAAGATGACATAAAGTTGTTTGCTGAGATGGGGTTTAAATGCTTTCGCACCAGCATTGCTTGGACTCGCATCTTCCCTAAAGGGGATGAGTTAGAACCGTGTGAAGAAGGACTGGCGTTTTATGATGATATGTTTGATGAGCTAATTAAGCACGGCATTGAACCCGTTATCACACTGAGCCACTTTGAGATGCCTTACCACCTAGCGAAAGAATATGGTGGCTGGATGAATCGTAAAGTGATCAACTTCTTTGTTCGTTATTCTACGGTGGTCATGGAGCGATATAAGCATAAAGTGAAGTACTGGATGACGTTTAATGAAATCAATAATCAAGCCAACGTCTCTGCAGATCTATTCGGTTGGATGTGCTCTGGGGTGAAATTCTCAGATTATGATCGGCCACAAGAAGCGATGTATCAAGCGGTTCACCATCAATTTGTCGCGAGTGCGTTAGTGGTGACTAAAGGTCATGAAATCAACCCTGCTATGAAAATTGGTGCCATGTGCGCCATGGTGCCTTTTTATCCACGCTCTTCAAAACCGGCTGATGTGATGTTAGCGCAGCAAGCCATGCGAGATCGGTATTTATTCTCCGATGTGATGGTGCGCGGCCATTACCCAGCTTATGCAAAGCGCGACTGGGCAATGAAAGGATTCAACATTCAGATGCATCCTGAAGACGAAGCTATTCTTAAACAGGGCAAAGCAGACTACCTTGGTTTTAGTTACTACATGTCGAATACGTTGGATTCTACCTCTCATCAATCAACGGAAGAGAGTATGGATGGGGGACATGAAAACTCGGTTGAGAACCCATTTATTGAATCCAGCGATTGGGGGTGGCCCATCGACCCGACAGGCCTGCGTTACTGCCTTGCATCATTATATGAGCGTTATGAGGTGCCATTGTTTATTGTAGAAAATGGCTTTGGCATGGTGGATCACGTAGCGGAAAATGGCAGCATTGAAGATGACAGCCGCATCGATTATTTGCGTGAACATATCGCCGAAATGAAAAAAGCCGTCTGTATTGATGGTGTTGATCTTATGGGTTATACCCCTTGGGGTTGCATTGATTTGGTCTCCTTTACCACAGGTGAAATGAAAAAACGCTATGGCTTTATCTACGTTGACAAGCACAATGATGGAGCGGGTAGTCTTGCTAGAACCAAGAAAAAATCATTTAGCTGGTATCAGAGTGTGATTGCGTCAAATGGTGAAACGCTTTAGGTTAATCTGAACTCACACCGTTAAATCATAACGTTAAATCACAGAGTACGCCCGCGGTAAGTGGGCGTTTTAAATCAAACAAAGAGGTATTGGTGGTGAAAGTAACGATGCTGGATGTCGCCAATGAGGCTGGTGTTTCTAAATCGACGGTCTCTCGGGTATTGAACCGGAAAAATATCGTGAGACCAGATGTTGTTAAACGTGTCTTTGATGCGATTCAGAAAACGGGTTATCGCCCCAATATTCTGGCGCAGAATCTTGCCATGAGGAAAACCAACTTCATTGGTTTTGTTATGAGTAACGTCCTATTTGATGGCCCTTATTTTTCAACGTTGATGAATCACGCAGCTTCATTTTGCGAAGAGTCGAACCACCAGTTAGTGATGACGGATGGGAAACACAGTAAAGCAGAGGAAAGGGACGCCATTAATTTTCTTTTGGATATGAAATGTGCCGGCATCATTGTTTATTCAAAATATCTGAACGAAAAAGAGCTCGCGGAAATCATTAGCCGTACCACTACCCCGATCATGGTGTTGAATCGCCCTGTCTCCGAACACCCTCAACACGCGATTACAACCAATCATTATCAAAGTGCATGTTTAATGATGGAGCACTTAGTGCAAAACGGTCATCGCAGCATTGCTATTATTCGTGGTAACCCAAACTCAGGCACAGATCAACAGCGTTATCGCGCCTATAGAGAGGTATTGGAAAAACATGGTTTACCCATTGATAAAGAACTGGAGCAATGCGGAAACTGGGCGTTGAAAGGGGGCTATTTAGCCGCAGTACGGTTACTTGAGTGTGATCGACGACCGTCAGCAATACTGGCTTGCAATGATGATATGGCGATGGGTGCCATGCGTGCATTCAGTAATGCAGGCTTGTCATTACCTGAAGAGATATCAATTGCAGGTTTTGACAACAGCAATATGGGCGAGTATTTATCACCAAGCTTGAGCTCGGTCAGTGTACCGTTGGGCAATATGGTTAAGGTGGCGATACTACGGATATTGGGAGAGAATGAACGAGCCCAATTAATTTCAATATCGGGCTCGCTAGTGATTAGAGAGTCAATTAAGTCACTAACAGCGCCAGAGTAGCCATCGTTTAAGGGATGGTTCGAACCATTGTTCAAATTGACTATTTTGGCGGAAGTAACGGCACTCTAAACGGTTATAAAACCGTTAATACGGCTTCGCGGCTTAAGCGAGATTTAGGCAGGGATGCATTATAGTCTTCATCCGCATGGTGATACCCCATCGCTAAGGCAACATCACACTGATAGCCACCCAACTCCTCTCTAAACAGCTCTGTGATCATCTCAGAATCGACTCCTTCCATAGGCGTTGAATCAATACCTAAGCGGGCTAAAACATGCATGGTATTACCGAGCGCAAGGTAGGTTTGTGCTTTCGTCCATGTTGACGTGTTGCCGGTTTCATCGGTGTTCAATTCAGCAAACGCAAAACCGCCAAAGGCTTGTTCACGTTGTTCGGGTGCCGTACGGCCATCTTCAATCCCTTTATCAACGACTTTTGCATAATCATCACGCGTGTAGCTTGGGTGGTATGCGAACAAAATAATATGTGACGCGGCTTTGATGTGTGGCTGATTAAATTGATGCTTGTTGACAAACGTATCGTGCATGCGTTGCTTAGCCTCATCGCTTTCAATGACAATAAACTTCCACGGCTGTGAGTTAATAGATGAAGCCGATAGGCGTATTGCCTCGTAAATCACCTCTAGTTCGTCTTGAGGGATACGCTTTGTCGCATCGTAGCGTTTAGCGGTATAACGTTGCTCTAAATCAGCAATGATGGGATGTGTCATGGTCATCTCCGAAATGAAAATAGTTAGGAATAGAAAGCGTTAGAAATAAAAGTAGTCGAAGTTCTGACTGCATTACCCAATACGAGTCATCTCATTGAGTGTAAAGCTGGCAACGGCACCTTCGGTTGCCGTCTTGTATTTCGCAATGTGAGCGCTACGCAAATGCGCTTGTAACAGCTCGGGTGACGTCCAGTTTTCATAAAACGTAAAGTGCGCAGGGTTGTTGTTATCTTGGTGCAAGTCGTAATTGATGCAGCCTTCTTCGGCGCGCGTTGCGTCAATAAGTGCTAATAATTCGGATTTAACCAATTCAATTTTATCTTCGTTAGCGATGATATTGGCAACAATAGTTAATGACGTCATAGTCTGTTCTCGTCTTCTTAAGGCGCAGTAATAAGCGGCTTATGAGTATGGATAAAGTGTTTGTGTCGAAACATAGTAATAGTAAGATTGATAGTTATAAAGAGGCTATAATTTGAATTATTATCAAAAATTATTTGATAATAAGCGTGAAGCAAGTGGTGCGGAGCATCATCTAATCAAACCGAGAGAGCAGGGGTAGGTAAATGCTACTTGAAGATTTACACGTTATCTTAAAGGTGGCGGAGTTTCGCAGTATCACAGCAGCTGCAACTAATCTTGATATGAGAACTGCCACCGCCAGTGCCGCGGTAAAGCGTGTTGAAGCGTCACTTGGTGCGGAGCTATTTGTTCGCACCACACGTCATTTACGACTTTCTGCTGCGGGTGAACGGTATCTACCACAGTGTGAGCAAGCTGTGAAAATGCTTCAACAGGCTAAGCTCAATATGCGAGAAGAGCTTGGTATCATTGACGGCGAAGTGCGAATAGCCATGTCTTCTGATTTAGGGCGTAATATCGTGGCCTCTTGGCTCGACGATTTTTTACTTGAATACCCGAAGGTGTCTCTACGTACCCATATTAGTGACAGCAATATTGATTTTTATCGCGATTCCGTTGATATGGCGTTGCGCTATGGGCCCAAATTAGACTCGAATCTATACGGATTTAAGATTAGTGATGCGCCAAGGGTACTATGTGCCAGTCCAAAATATTTGGCTGAATATGGTACCCCGCGAACGCCACAGGACTTACTGAATCACAACGCGCTGTTCTACCAATTACACGATATTATACAAGACGAGTGGGCGTTTAATGACGGCGAACGAGATTATAAAATTAAGTTAAAGGGCAATAGAGCCTCTAATGACAGCGATTTTGTACGACGTTGGTGTGTAGAAGGAAAAGGTATCGCGTTTAAGTCATGTATCGATATGTCGAGTGATTTGCTAGCAGGGCGAGTGGTCAATTTGATGCCAGAATATAAACCGACGCCATCAGAATTATGGTTGGTTTGCCCAAGTCGCCAATCGATAACACCCACTGTACGTCTATTGCGAGATCGGTTTAGAGATAAGAGTCAGGCGATATTAACCAAGCTTATAGAGAAAGGGGTGTTTGGTTCAAACGGAATTTAATGGCTTAAAAGGTATTATTTTCCAGTAAAAAGCCGAGCTTAGCGGGCTCGGCTTTAAGATTGCTGCTGACTCACTACTTTAGCGGTGATTCACTATCTTGGGAAACATAGTAATTGTTGATGACGCGTCCATATGGATCGAACGCTGAATGGAAGACACGAACCACATCTTGGTTGAGTGTTTCGCTCACACTAGTTTGTCCTGAGTTTATCGTGATCCGTGTTCCTGAGCCGATGTGAGATGGGTAGTACACATAGATATCACCTTCAACAACGAACGGATTTGTTCGGCTCCAATCATAAAAGAAAGAAGGTGCGGTGCCATTAATCGCATCTAATCTGGCAATATAAGGTGACATAACCTCCTTATTTTCTGGAGCTTGCGTTAGAAATATGGTTTTACTTATGGTTTTTGAGTCATAGACATAAGTCGCGGTGTAGGTTGAGTTGTTTTTGATATTATTCTGCGCAATATCAATCGGGTAGCCATCCAGTAGCCCACTGATTTGATTTGTACTGTCTACAAGATGGCAGCTCTTGTTGGTTGGGTCCCTAAAGATTTTATCAAGCTTAATATTTGCGCTGGTCGGGGATGTGACCGTGATGTATTGCAGTCCATCAAAAACATCGCTGACACTCGGTAAGGTACTAATGAAGTCACTCGAACCCCATTGCCAGTCACCTCTATCAAGCTCATCGGTGCAATTGCGCATCGCTAAAAAACCAGTGGTTTCAAATACCCAGTTGAATGCTTCTTGCGGTACCCAGTTGTAACCCGCTGGTGCCGTGTTTAACTTATACAAAGCATAAAATGAAGTAGGGAATGGTTCGTTATCCCCGAGAAACTTCAGTTCGCCATCAATAATTTCAAACCAAGCTTGGTCACGAGCAACACTGGATTGTGTACTCGCTTCAAATGCAGTGGTGTAACCCAGTAAATAGCGAGACTTTTCTGGCTGACTATCCAGTAGCACGATGTCGCGATAACGATTTAAGGTGCTATCATTTTCGTTGGGAAGAATATCAAAGTAGCTGCTATGCAATTGACTTGCATCGCTACCAAACCAATGTGCGGAAGGTGCCAAAAGGCTATTGAAGTGAGCTTCATCATCTTTAAGTAGAATCATCTCTTCCAAGATTTTATGAGCTTGATGAATTATGCGAAGTTCATGCTGCAATATGTCTTGGTTACTGTCCACAGGGATAAGAGAACGATCGCTCCAACTTTCAGCATAAGGCAGTTCCACTTGGTAAGCCTTGTTTGGTAGGTAGTGTAATATGGCTTTGTCTCGTTGATAATCAACGCTTAGAGTGGAGAGTACGGCGTCAAGTTGAGTGAAATCAGCATCATAAGGAGTGGTAAAAATGTCGATGTGCTCATCAATATTACCTGCAATGAGTAGTGGTTTTAGCACTTGTAATAGTTCACTTTGCGCTTCGTTTATCGCCTCGCGAGTTAATTCACCTTGGTAGTCGACAAAGTTATCAAACACTACGCTTGCGTCAGTCTTTGCCGCTCGGCTGATAACGAGTCTTGTTAATGGCGACAAGTTCACCTGACGATTGGTGTCGTCGAACACCAGAGAATACTCACTGGCTGGCTTAATGCCATGAACACCCTCTATTTTAAGTAATAAAGGGTAACGGAGTTGATAGCTCTCTTTGATAGTGAATTTACCGCTATCAAAGACGTCAATGAATGTGTTGCCTATCGGCAGGTGACTTGGATGAATAGATTCATCAGATAGACTATTCGTATGGTTCGAGCGGGAAGCTTGTAGGACCGTAACGGTGCCTTTGATCGCACCACCCTGGGAGGCTAGGCCATTGATCACCGAATGTGTGCTAGGAGAGGATGTCGATTCTGACTTACAGCCAGACAAAATGAGGGCAGTCATTAGAACTGCGGTAATTGTCTTTTGTTTCATGGTGTTGTTCTATCCGAGAAAAAGTTCTGTCCGAAAAAAGTGCTATCCGAAAAAAGATGATATGTAGCGAAAACAGATGTGCCAGCGTAGCCTATTTTGTTAGCAGTATTTGCGGGCAGCGGATTTTATATCAATGATATAGAGCAGGCGAGATAAACGATTTCACTCGGATTAATTTCACCATAACGTAGGATTAGGCTGACTTTGATATAAGCGCGACAGACGCAGTCGAACAGGTATAACGGATATTTAAGGAAGAAAAATGCGACAGCCTAAGGTTTGGATAAGAGCTGGAATCGTGATTATGTATGGTGCTTCAATCGATGCGAGCTACCATCGCCATCATGCGATACAACTTGTGTGGCCTAAGCCGGGAAGACGTTGCATGGTCAACTCGCTAGAGACAACAACGCCGGTCATCATTCCCTCTAATAAAGAGCATCAATTGCAGATGGAAGAGGGTTGGATTTTATTGGTGGAGCCAAGCAGCACGCTTGGAGAGGCGCTTTGTGATCGTGTAGTAGAATTATCTATCACGATGCTCTCTGATTTTATTTGCTCTGATTCGAGTGTTCAATGGGACAACCCCATTAATGCCAGTGATGATATTGGTTCGCTACTTACTCCTTTATTAGCCTATTTTGAACAGCCTATCTCTTCGCCACTTATTAATGATAGTCGAGTGATTGATAGTCGAATCAAACGCTTAATCACTGAGCTCAACCAATGCTTAGGGACGACGTGTCTGAAACCTAATACATGGCGTGCTAGTGATGTGGCAGCCACATTGGCATTATCGGAAAGCCGATTTTTGCATTTGTTCCGCCAGGAGTTAGGGGTGCCATGGCGACCTTATTTATTATGGTGTCGGATGTTGTGCGCGGTTGAAGCCGTGTTTAATGGACAGTCAGCGACAGACGCAGCTTATATGGCAGGGTTTGCGGATAGTGCTCACTTGAGTCGGACTTTTCGTAAAACCTTCGGGATGACGATTCGACAAGCAAAAATACTCTTTCAAACATCGTAGTGTTTAATGGGCACTGGCTCCCTTCTTCCTCGGTATTAATCATATAGCCAGTTTATTCAATTATTTTAAAAAGTGGTTGGTTACTCTAATGGTAGATTCAGTGACCGGAGTAATCTATGAACGACTTATCTCACGCTTATTTGCAACCCACGCCGATGTTGGACTTTTTACATGATGACATCCAAAAATTGATTGACGAAAAACAATGGAAAACCTTGTCTCGCTATGATGCGATTGGTGCAATTTATCACTTTGTTCGAGACGATATTCGTTTTGGTTACAATAGTGACGACCGTCTTCCTGCGAGCCAAGTATTAAAAGATGGTTATGGGCAGTGCAACACCAAAGGTACGTTATTAACGGCGCTCCTTCGCTCTGTGGGTATTGAAACCAGACTGCATGGCTTTACGATTTATAATGAACTGCAACGAGGCGCTATTCCTACGGCGATTTTTCGTGTGGCTCCAGAGCGAATTATTCATAGTTGGGTGGAAGTTTACCAAGAAGGGCGTTGGATTAATTTAGAAGGTTACATATTAGATAGTGGATATCTAAGGCAGGTACAACAGCGTTTTGCCGCGCAACAAGACGCCTTTTCAGGCTATGCAATATCGACAAAAAATTTGGCTCAGCCAAATGTCGATTGGAAGGGCGGTGATACCTATATACAGAGTGAAGGTATTGCCGATGATTTTGGAGTGTACCCGCAGCCGGATGACTTTTATTCAAAATATGGTAGTAATTTGTCCGGGGTCAAAAAGGTATTATATCGTTACGTATTGCGCCACATTATGAACCTAAATGTCAGCCGTATTCGTTTGAGAGGGATTGGACAAAGGACGTCGTAATATGTGCGTAGTTGGGCTTAAATGGTTTTTGGCACTAGCTTTGGAAGTGTTATGTGAGCGCTGCTGCGGTTAGACGTTCCGAGCAGCGCTATTGGTTAGGGTCGCTTTAGCGAATTTTACTTATTGGTCATTCGTGACAGGAGAGGTGTCGCTTATGGTCCTAGGTCGCACACAAAGAGCATATAGACATGGGATTACAATTAACACAATCGGTAATGAGAACAGCAGTCCATACCCAAGCGTTAATGACATTGGCCCCATATAGACATCGGTGCCGCCAATACCGTAGGCTAATGGCAGTAAACCTACCACAGTTGTCAGTGATGTCAGCATGATAGGTCTGAAGCGGCTTGCTGCGGCTTCAACAATCGCATGAGTGACGGGAAAGCCCTCTAATTGCAGTTCGTTAATACGGTTGATGAGGACCAGAGCGTTATTGACCACGACCCCAGCCATCCCCAATATTCCAACCAAAGCAAATAACGAAATAGGTTGCATGTGGAGAAATAGCGCCATTAATGCAGAGACAATAGCAAACGGAATGACGGCCATGATCAATAGCGGCTGTAATAACGACCCAAACATAATGGCGAGCACAAAATAGATGCCAATCATTGCAGCAGGGAAAGCGACAAAGAAGCCAGACATGGTTTCGTCGGTGTTCTCTGCTTCACCACCAACATCGAGTCTTACGCTTGTTCCTACCTGCGGTGTTAACGCTTGAGTCAGTTGCTGACTGAGTGCTCCAGAGCTTAGGTTGTCATCGATAATTTGCGCGCTAACCAATATGTGGCGATCGCCGTTGTAGTGGAGAATTTCTCGTGGCGCTTGAATTTCTTGAACTTTTGCTAAACGGCTGAGTGGCACTTTTACCCCTGAAGGTGTGGTGATTTTAGTGGTGGCAAGCTTGTCGAGATTGCGGAATTTTTCATCCAGTATCACGCGCAGCTTCACTTCTTCGTCGCCAACCCATGTTGATGTCACCGTATCACCATCAAACGCAATGCGCAGCGTGTTAGCAAGATCTTGCACTGTTAAATTGTAGCGCGCTAGCCACTCGTATTGTGGTAATACCTGTAATTGTGGATCGGTCAACGCTTCGTTATGAGTGACGTTATCAAGCCCACTGTGCTGGCTCATCCAATCCATGACAAGGTTCAATGCTTGTTCACGCTCTTGCTGGTTATTGCTGATGATGCGAATTTCTACTGGTTCACCGGGAGGGGGACCACCTGCATCTACCGTAAATTTTACAAAATTGATACTGGTTGAGTTGGTCAATTTGTGGCTGAGCGAGTCGGCGATATCATTGGCGGTTCGTGTACGTTGATCAACATTTGTCAGCGTGATCAACCCACGGCTCACAGGGCTGGAGTACGTGATTTGATGCGAGACGACTTCATTGCTTGGTAATGCTGCGATAGCGTTCTCTAAGTCCGTATGGGTTTGGCGGACTTTATTGAGCGGGGTGCCCGGAGCAATCTCTGTGTAAATTTCAATGTATTTGGCCGCATCACTTGGGAAAATGTCGAGCTTTAGGGTGGTTAATACCGCTGAGCTGCCCACAAGGCACGTAAGTGCGATCACTAAAATACGTTTTTTGCGAGCTAAACAGTAGCAAAGTATCGTCTTGTAGCGCTGAATGAGTGCCGTGAAGCGCGCATTGTCCGAATCATTTCTCGGGGGGCTATCGAGGGATGTCGCCAAATGTGCAGGCAGAGTAAAGGTACATTCTGCCAGTGAAAATAAAAGCGCAGTAATGACCGTGATAGGAATGACAATGATGGCTTTGCCCATGGTGCCAGGAATAAAAAACATAGGGATGAAAACCAGCGCCGTTGTTGTCAGACTGGCGATGATCGGGCGAATGACTTTCTGAACCCCCAAGGTCGCTGCTTCAACGCCAGATTTCCCTTGTTCTTTTTGTTGATAAATACTCTCGGCGACGATGACTGAATCATCGACGATAATACCGATCACCAGAAGCAAAGCAGCAAGGGTAATACTGTCTAGATTCATGCCAAGCGCGGGTAAGACGGCCATGACCCCAAGTACACAAAATGGAATGGATACAGATACCCAAAAGGCGACTTGGCGTTTCAATATCATACTTAGGACAATAAGAACCAGAATGAGCCCCACACCACCATTGGTGGTAACAATGGAGAATTTTTCTGCCATATCATCTGCTAGGTTTAAAGTAATCGGAAAGCTAAACTGACCTTCTAGGCGTGCATTTTCTTGATCTAAAATCGTTTTTACGCGATCAATCGTGGCAATAATGTCCGCACTGGCATTTTTGCTAATGGAGAACACTACGGCGTTCTGTCCATCCACCATACCCAGTTCGGTGGCTTTCTCAAACCCATCGGAGACTTGAGCAACATCCCCCAATCGGATCATTTCACCCGTGGGCAAGACATCGATGATGGTATTGGCGAGTTCCTCAACCGTGTGAATTTGCGTAAGGGTAACAATGCGTTGGTCGTTGTCCCACGACTCCACAATTCCCCCAGAAAGTGACAGGCTACGCGTGTTAATAGCGGCAATGACATCATTAAAGGTTAATTGATATCGAAGTACTTTGGTTGGGTCAACCTCAATCCAAAACTCTCTTTCGGTGTAGCCGTCCAGACGCACGCTTCCGACACCGGGTACTGATCTTAACCGTTTCTCAAGCTCACGAGTGTATTGCTGTAATGCGCGATTATCGAGTTTTGTCACCACGCCGAATGTCATAACATCGAAAGAGGAGGTGTCCTTTTGGACGACTAACGGGGGGTTAGAGATATCTTTTGGTAGACCTTGAACACGATCCACTGCTTGTTGAATATCACGAACCGTCTTATTGACCTCATAACTTTCATCGAGCTCGATGTTGATATAAGACTGGCCATCAAAAGACTGAGAGTAGTAGGTTGTGAGCCCTTGAATCGACTTCAGCTCTTTCTCAATTTTGTTGGTGATGTTTAACTCAATATCTTGCGAGGATGCCCCCGGATATTGTGTCGTGATCTCGACTTCCGCAAATGCCACGTCAGGGAGCTCTTGAAGTTTGAGAATGCTGATTGCGCCAGCCCCCACTAAAAGCACCATTATGGTAATAATACGAGCGAGAAAACTGCGCCTAGCAAAGTAGGCAAGAAAAGTGTTCATTCGAGACCCCTTAAGTTGAATTAGCAATCACTAGATTGACGATGGTTGAATGAGTAGTGGTGAATCGCGAGGGCTTAATTAAGCGAACCGAGATAATTAAGTGAACCTAGTTAATTAGCTGGATTCCGTTAATTACACGGATTTAGCTAATTACACAGACTTAGCTAATTACACAGATTCAGTTACCTGACGAAAATGTTGTCGTGGCATGTAAGGACATCTCTGGTCTAAAGAGGTGTTGGCTATTCTCGATTTCAATTTCGACCGGATAAGCAAATGTCTTAGCGTCTAATTCCACACCAATACGATTGATAATTGCGGTAATTTTGTGGTTTGGGTTGGCTTCCGCCCAAAGTTGAATTGGTTGCCCAACATGAATGGACGCGAGGTCAAATTCACTGGCAAGTAGCCGTGCATTGAGTGTATCTATATTCGTTAATGTGAAGAGTTGATCACCTCGGTTCACCCAGGCACCTTCGTTGACATTTCGCTCGACGACATAGCCATCAATAGGTGAGTAGACCGTGGTGTTCTTTAGATCTAACAGCGCTTTATTGAGTTCTATTTTTGCTAATTCCACATTAGCCTCCGCTGCCGCATAGTCTGCCTTTGCAACATCAAGTTCATTTTGAGACAGGCTGTTTTTAGCGCGAAGGGCTTGGTAGCGAGAGTATGTGGATTTATTGATATGTAAATCGGCTTCAACCAGCGTCAGGCTGGCTTTCTGCTTCTGTACTGCTAACTCAAAATCTTGTCGCTTGATCTCGGCTAGGGCTGAGGAAGCGGTGATCGCATCACCAACCTGCCATGAGGCTGTTTTGATCACGCCGCTCACTTCGGAAACAATACGAACGGCATTTTTGCTGGTGGTTTTACCAATCAATTCAACCGCGTATGAGTGGCTGGTAAATACGGATAGACTGAGAAAAGTAATGAGTAATGAGGTTTTCATGGCTAACTCCACAAATGGATTTTTCCATAGTGTGTCGTGCTGCGTGTCGATTTTATGTCGAATGCGCGGCGGATGTTACGATGTGGAATTTGGTCATTGTTCGACATTAATTCGACATGTTTTATCTATAATAGAAGGATGTTTTAGGGGCAGAGGAAAGCGCATGCTAGCGGGGAAAAGAATACTGGTTGTTGAAGACAATGAAGAGTTGCAAGGCATCTTGGCTGATTTTTTAGAAGTGAAAGGGGCAGAAGTCGATTTTGCTGATAATGGTGAATTGGGTTTAGAGCTTGCCCTAGAGCATGAATTTGATGCCATTATTTTGGACGTGATGATGCCGAAAAAAGACGGCATGCAAGTGGCGCGTGAACTGAGAGAGCATGGCAACACCACTCCCGTCTTGATGCTGACAGCACTTAATGGACAAGAGGACCTACTGATGGGCTTTGAAAACGGCATTGATGACTTTATTAGTAAGCCATTCCAATTCCCAGAGCTGGAAGTCCGATTATCGGCATTAATCAAGCGTTTTCGAGGTGAAGTCGCGCAATCTCGTCTTCAATTTGGTGATCTGACGATTGATCAAAAAAACCATCAGGTGATGCGTGGTTCTCAACCGGTAACGGTGACCCATGCAACGTATCAAATTTTGTTGGCGTTGACGAAAGCGCAGGGGGAGGTGGTATCTAGAGAGATGCTGATTCATCAGTTATGGGGTGAAGATATTCCTGATAAAGATGTGTTACGAAGCCACATCTATTTGTTGAGAAACGCACTGGATAAGCCGTTTGAGCACCAGATGTTGGTCACCGTACCAAAAGTAGGTTTTAAATTGGTGGCGGTATGATGGGGTTAAAGCGCAGGTTTAAAAAGTGCCAACGAAACACTATTGAAGATGTGAAAGCGCGGCTCATTATGACCTTTTCTATAATGGCACTGTCGTCCTCGTTTCTGGTGTTTTTTTCTTTCTCACTCTATCTGGTCTTCAATGAGGACAATCAAATAGAGCGTCACTTAGTGTCCTTCGAGCAGGTTGCCATCCAGCATCATGCACTAGATAACGCTAAAGTGGTGTCGATTAGCCCCAATGTCACGGCGTACTTTAGCGAGCAAGCGTTAACCGAGAAGTTGCAAGCACAGGCTCCTTACCCACTTAATGAGGTGACTCGCTATAACCGCTTCAGTGAGGAAGGGTTTCTTGTCTTTCATACTGAATTTATCGACAAAACAGGGACTTTACGTCCCCTGTATCTAAGTGTTGGTATGCGAGCTCTGGATTTTGGCGACGACAGTTGGGATAGCTTGATGCTGGTTGCTTTAGCATTAATGCTCATGCTGATTGCATTTTTACGTGTCTCTTTGCAGCGCATGCTTGGAGGATTAATGTCACCGATCGCAGATCTAAGTGAACAGCTAAAATCTGAAAAGGCACAGCGTTTTTCCGTGTCTTCGAGCTCGATTGATGAAGTAAAACAACTGGCGGATCACCTCAATAGGTACACTCAGATGAAAGATCGGCTAGTTAAACAAGAACTTATGTTTGCCAAATACGCCAGCCATGAATTAAAGACACCAATATCAATCATCCTTGGAGCGGCCAATTTGCAAGCGATGAAACAACAGAAAGACTTTCAAGCTAGGCAGCGTCAGCGCATTATTCATGCTGCGGAAGGCATGCAGGCAACCGTGGAAGTATTGCTTAACATTGTTAAACAAGAAAATACCGAGCATAAAAATACGTTAACTGAGTTTTCGTATGACGATATCGATGTGCAAAAATCGATAAGTAAGCGACACCCTGATGTGCAATTTACACTGAAAATCGCAGATAACACGCCGTTGAATTTCCCTCCTGCGGTATTAAATATGCTCTTAAAAAACCTCATTGATAATTCGGCTCGCTTTACTAAACAAGGGCATATTAATGTTGAGGTGACATCACAGGCGATTACTGTCACTGATTCTGGGTGTGGCATTGGTGGGCAGAATGAAACTGAGCATGGACTGGGGTTACTTATCGTGCAGCGATTATGCGCAAGTTATGGTTGGTCATTTACCCTGAGCAACAATGCACACCAAGCGGGCTGTACCGCACACTTAGAAAGGGAGAGTTAAGCCTACATTGTTCGGGAGGCGAATAGTTGGCGTTGTCGTAAAATACAAACGAGAGGGTATTTGTCCTCTCGTTTTCTACACAGAAATGTCTATCGATTAAATGTAGATTAGCTTAGCGACGAACACTGCCGTTAATACGTACATAGAGATGGAAACATCTTTCGTTTTTCCAGTACACACTTTAAGTACGGTATAGGTGATGAAACCTAGCGCAATACCGTTGGCAATGGAAAACGTCAGGGGCATCATGAGTGCTGTGATAGCAGCCGGTGCTCCGTTGGTGAAATCTTTCCAGTCGATATGCTGCATGCTACTCATCATGACAAAGGCGACGTAAATCAAAGCACCAGCGGTGGCGTAAGAAGGAATCATGCCGGCAAGTGGCGAAAGAAAAATAGCAGCTATAAATAGGGCAGCCACCACAATGGCGGACAGGCCAGTTCGTGCACCAGCAGCAACACCAGAAGCACTCTCTACATAACTAGTGACAGGGGGACAACCGACACACGCACCAGCTACACTGGCAATACTGTCTGCTTTAAGGGCTTTGCTCAGACCTTCGATTTTACCCGTGTCTTTATTGACTAGGTTGGCTCGTTCCGCCACGCCCATTAGGGTACCAGCGGTATCGAACATGTTCACAAACAAGAACGCAAGAATCACACTGACCATCGAAATGTTAAATGCACCCGCAATATCCATTTTTAGGAATGTTGGTGCAATACTCGGCGGCGCGGCAAAAAATCCGTTGTATTGTACTAATCCCAGCATCATGCCGACGGCGGTAACACTTAAAATACCAATTAATACCGCTCCAAATACCCGTCTTTCACTCAATACTGCAATGATAAGAAAGGCCATTGCAGCTAAAATCGCATCAGGCTTAGTAAAATCACCAAGTGATACTAAAGTGGCTGGGTTTTCAACGACGATCCCTGCCGTTTGCAGCCCGATTAGACCAAGGAATAGCCCCACACCGGCGGTCATTGCAAACCGCAAACTGTGTGGGATACTTTCAATGATCCATTGCCTAATTTTGTAAAAACTCATCGCGACAAAAAGAATACCTGAGATAAATACTGCACCCAGTGCGACCTCCCAGCTATAGCCCATTTCGCTTACAACCGTAAACGAGAAAAAGGCATTCAAGCCCATTCCCGGGGCGAGGCCAACAGGCCAGTTGGCAAAAAGCCCCATGAGTAAGCAACCAATTGCAGCCCCGATACAGGTTGCTACAAACACCGCACCCTGATCCATACCAGATGCCGCCATAATGCTAGGGTTTACAAAAATAATGTAGGCCATAGTGGCAAAGGTTGTGACTCCACCAAGCATTTCATTTTTGACACTTGAACCGTGTTGTTTGATCTTAAACCATCGTTCGAGAAAGCTATTCTCATTGGTTTGATTGAGCGTTTCTGCTTTGCTTTCGTTCATTTCAGCAAGTCCTTCTAATATTGAATTTCCCTAAACTGCACACGACCAAGCCCATCACATCAAAATGGAGTTTGATGCTTATTAATGAGTCTTTACGACGTCGAGGTTTGCTTTCGAGAGTGTGGCGCGATCACGATTAAGTGAGCGAGGTAATTCTTCTCTTATGTAGAACGTCTATTTTGGGCGATTAGCTGCCTCTGTAAGTTGAAAAACTGTATGGAGAAACAAGAAGTGGCACATGGTAATGAGACGCCTCGTCGCTAAGTCCAAAGCGAATGACCACGTCATCAAGGAAGGGAACGTCATCGAGCTCAATTCCTTGCTGTTGGAAGTAAGGAGCAACATGAAAGACGAGCTGATATCTGCCTGCAACAAATGCCCTCCCTTCCAGTAGAGGCGCATTGGTTCTGCCATCAGAGTTGGTTTCGGTTTGTAGAATACGTATTGGCGTATCACCGTCCAAGCGGTATAGCACCACCTGAATGTTGGCGCCTGGAACACCACTCGCGGTGTCGAGAACGTGCGTGGTTAATTTTCCCATAATGTGTGCTCGTGCTAAGTCCATAGTGATGCGCGATTGATCGCGCAGTATTGTTGTTAGTCTTGTTTTTATTGCTGTCTTTTGACGTTGTTATCGATGTTAAGAAGCTGAGTGTTGGAACAATGGCGTGCTTTCGCTGAGTTTTTCTTCGCGATGAGAACACCATCGGTACCGCTCACATTTATATTCTTGATAATAATATGTACACAATATCTACAATTAGTAAAGGTTGTTGTTATAAAAATGTTGATTTGGCTAACGATATTTTTGATGTTTTTTATCGTCGTCACGAACAAATGTTCGTCGGGTTGTATTTTAACTTATTGTTTTAATAGAGGTAAAATAAATAATTTAACTTTAGAAACAAAATCTTTACATTAAAATAAAAAATTGTATACAATAAATGTATTGAATGGATTTGTCGGCGCGCTTCTCTACGCCGAAATTCATAGAACTTACGGACTAGCAGGAGCGATTGGATGAGTCAGGATTATTCTCGAAATCTTATCGGATATGGACCAACGCCCCCTCACCCCAAGTGGCCAAATGAAGCTCGCATTGCGGTTTCTTTTGTTCTGAACTACGAGGAAGGGGGAGAGCGATGTTTATTGCATGGCGATGATGAATCAGAAGCGTTTCTGTCTGAAATTCCGGGCGCTTTGGCGATTCCCGGTGAGCGTCACATGAGCATGGAGTCCATTTATGAATATGGCAGTCGTGCTGGAGTATGGCGGATTTTGCGTTTATTCGAAGAATACGATATTCCATTAACGGTATTTGCTGTGGCAATGGCGGTTGAGCGTTACCCCGACGTTGCGATTGCGATGAAAGAAGCTGGGCATGAAATCTGTAGCCATGGTTATCGCTGGATTGATTATCAATATATGGATGAATCCGAAGAGCGCGATCATATGATGAAAGCCATTGAAATTATTCAACGGGTGATTGGAGAGCGCCCACTGGGTTGGTATACGGGGAGAACGGGGCCGAATACACGTCGACTTGTGGCTGAGGAAGGGGGGTTTGCTTATGACTCTGATGCTTATGATGATGACTTACCTTATTGGCATACAGAAGCCGGACGGCCTCAGCTTGTGATTCCGTACACTCTCGATGTTAACGATATGCGATTTGCTACGGCGCAGGGGTTTAATTCAGGAGAGCAATTTTTCCAATACTTGAAAGACACGTTCGACACGCTTTATGCCGAAGGCGAGAGCGCGCCTAAAATGATGTCCGTTGGCCTACATTGCCGTTTAATCGGTAAGCCTGGACGAATTGCGTCTCTCAAGCGATTCATTGAATACGTTCAGCAGCACGACAAGGTTTGGTTATGCCGACGCATCGATATTGCTAATCATTGGCATCAAACTCATCCGTATCAGGCTGAATCTAAGTCGTGAACACGGCTACCAATGCCGTTCAGCACCACCATACTTTTAACTCGATGGAAGGAAGCATAGATATGACACCGTTTAAATTTGGCAAACCGACGCAATTAAATAAAACCGACTTTGTCGCGCGGTTTGCCGATATCTATGAGCACAGTCCTTGGGTCGCGGAGTCGGTTTTTGAGCAAGGGCTTGCTGAGCAAGATAACCACATTGAATCACTTCATGAAAAAATGGCGTCAGTGTTATTGGCTGCCCCTTATGAACAACAACTCGCGCTTATTAATGCTCACCCAGATTTAGCGGGCAAAGCAGCGATAGACGGAGAACTCACGGCGGCTTCAACTTCAGAGCAAGCAGGGGCAGGTATTGACCAGTGCTCGAAGGAAGAGTTCGCACAATTTACCACTTATAACGATAGCTACAAAAGTCGCTTCACATTTCCCTTTATCATGGCGGTAAAAGGGGCCAATCGTTACCAAATTCTTGAATCGTTCGAGATGCGATTAGGCAATGATAGTGAAACTGAGTTTGCTACGGCGATTAATGAAATCAACAAGATAGCACTTTTTCGCCTCAGAGATATGTAAGTCATAGGAAGACAGCTATCTCTGCTACTGGTTAGGTGGAAGTGGCGTTAACACGCCGTCACCTGACACTCATTTTATTATTTATTGATTAATTGAACTGGATGACCGGATATGTCCTTAGATTTTGAACAGTACATCAACTTAGCCGATGAAAAACTCGGTGCTCAAGCGCTTTTTGCCACCGATGATTTTTTTGCTGATAAGTCGCGTTTGTTACGCAGAGCAGCGCCAGAATGGAAAGATGATGTTTATGATGACAACGGCAAATGGATGGATGGCTGGGAAAGCCGCCGCAAACGTAGTGAAGGCTACGATTACTGTGTCGTGAAGTTGGGGTTAGCTGGCACCATTGCTGGATTAGATATTGATACTTCGTTTTTTACTGGCAACTTCCCGCCATCGGCCTCTGTTGATGCGATTTATAGTCCAAATGAAGATCCAACGGATTTAGCTCATTGGGAAGAAATTTTACCATCACAAGCGCTATCTGGAGACCAACACCATCTCAATGACATTGCCAGTGACAAAGTGTTTACTCATGTTCGTTTAAATATTTACCCAGATGGCGGTGTCGCGCGACTGCGTGTTTACGGGCAACCGAGTGTTGATTGGGAAGCGATTGATTCACTGCAGCAAGTTGATCTTGCAGCGGTAGAGAATGGTGGTCGAGCTTTAGCTTGTAGTGATGAGCACTATGGAAATAAGTCTAATATTCTTGGCCCTGGACGTGGTGAAAACATGGGTGACGGTTGGGAAACGGCGCGTCGTCGGACGCCTGGTAATGACTGGGTTATTGTCGCGTTAGGTCATGCTGGCAATATTGGACGGGTTGTTGTCGATACCGCGCACTTTAAAGGTAATTTCCCAGATAGCTGCTCTATTCAAGCGGCATATGTGAAAGGTGGCACGGACGATCAAGTCGCGACACAAAGCCTTTTCTGGCAAGAGCTACTTCCAGCACAAAAACTCAACGCTCATGACATTCAGGAGTTCGTGTCGCAAGTGAATGAGATAGGCCCGGTGACACACGTTAGGTTAAATATTTTCCCTGACGGAGGAATTAGTCGTCTTCGTTTGTTTGGTACCAAAGCAGACTGAAGAATGAGGAACGTATAATGAGTAATGGAATCCGCCGTTTAGCGATTGAGCCTCTCACCCAAGAGCGTTTTTCTGATTTTGGTGACGTTATTGAGACCGAAAATCGAGACTACTTTATGATCAATAACGGTTCAACACGTCGCTATCATCGCCTTGCTGACACCGATGTTGATGAACAGCAAGGGCAAGCGATCATCAGTATATTTCAGGCCATGCCGTTGAAATACCCACTGACGATAGAAATGCTTGAAAGGCATCCTCTTGGTTCGCAAGCGTTTATCCCATTACTTGGTCAACCGTATCTTATCGTCGTTGCAAAGAGAGGGGACACACCGTCATTAACAGAATGTCGCGCATTCATCAGTAATGGGCGACAAGGTGTTAATTATCATAAAGGGGTGTGGCATCACCCAGTTCTGACACTGACTGAGAACGATCAGTTCTTAGTCGTTGACAGGGCAGGTGATGGGCACAACTGCGATGAAGTGTTCTTTGATCAGAACCTTGTATCGCTTCATCTTGATGATATCCCAACAATGAGTTAGCACGACGATAAGCTGGGTTAAAAGGAATGAATGCAGCGCTTAGATTGAGGCTGCTAAGAAGGAGTATGTTATGGATCCGCACATGACAGAATGGTTGAACCTGCTAATTCGATGGGTTCATATGGTCGTCGGTGTCGCTTGGATTGGCGCATCGTTTTATTTTGTTTGGTTGGAAAACAACCTTAACCGCAGTAACCCAAAAGAAGGGCTTTCTGGCGATCTTTGGGCGATTCACGGTGGTGGCATCTATCACCTTGAGAAATACAAATTGGCTCCGCCTAAAATGCCAGATAACTTGCATTGGTTTAAATGGGAAGCGTACTTTACTTGGATAACAGGGGTCTGCTTACTCGGCGCTGTGTATTACCTCAACGCAGACCTTTATCTTGTTGCCCCAGGCTCTGGTATCGATTCTGCTACCGCCATCGCGATTGGCATTGGCTCTTTAGCAGTAGGTTGGTTGGTGTACAGCTTTCTTTGTGATTCATTCTTAGGAAAAACCCCGGTTATTCTAGGCGTTGTGCTGTTTCTTGGTTTGGTCGCGGCGGCGTATGGATTAACTCAGGTCTTTAGTGGACGAGGCGCTTACATTCATGTTGGTGCGATAATTGGCACTATCATGGTGGGTAACGTGTTCTTTGTTATCATGCCCGCACAGCGTAATCTGGTGAAGGCGATTGAAGAGAATACAGAGCCAGATCCACGTCTGCCAGCCAAAGGGTTGTTGCGCTCTAGACATAACAACTATCTCACGCTGCCAGTATTATTCATCATGATCAGTAACCACTTCCCTAGTACCTATGGGTCACACTATAACTGGCTGATATTAGCAGGCTTATCGGTATTTAGTATTTTGGTTCGTCATTACTTTAATACTCGCCATGGCAGTCAAAAGTTCGCATGGACCATACCCGTCGCCGCATTAGGTATGATCACATTGGCGTTCGTTACCTCGCCGTACGCCAATAAGCCATCGGTAATGAAAGCTGGGCACACTAGCACTGTGACTGAGAGTTCTATCGAGAAGGAATCCAATGATACCTCAACAGACGTGGTTAGCACTGATAGTCAGAGCAGCGATGTGGCCATAGAGGATTCGGCGTCTTCCTTTGCGCAGATTAACCAAGTGATTCAAGTACGTTGCACGGTGTGTCATTCGGCCACACCTTCACATGCCGCGTTTCAAACCGCGCCAGGGGGGCTCATGCTTGATACTCCACAGGAGATCAAAATTAACGCTTCTCGCATTGTCGCCCAGTCAGTGACGACCAAAGTCATGCCTTTGGGTAATTTAACCCAAATGACCGATGATGAACGTGTTTTAATTGGCGAATGGGTAGAACAGGGAGCGCAAATACAGTGATGGGCTAGTGAGGTCGCCTTTATGTCTCGTGAAGGTACCCAAGGTAGTATCTTGTGAACGTAAAACGTGAATGAACAAGAAGGTATCAGGATCGATAGGTTCTGGTGCTTTTTTATTGCCGGTATTTGATTAGGTGATGTAGGTAAAGCCAGCGTGGGACGTTATTGCTGGAAATCCGCCGCAGTTAAGCGGCGATGATTTAAGTGGTACTGGTTATTTAGAAAAGGTCATTAAGTAAGTCGACCAACTCATTTTCAGTCTTCGGCATTTTGGCCAGCTCAATACAGGCTGAACTGCCGCCTTTGAGCATATAAGCTCGGGTAGTACAGTGATCGTGATGAAACCATTTTCCATTGATACAAACGTCTGTATAACATCTTGGGTCTTGTTTAAGTTCCATACTGCTTCCTTTCTATTAACCTTTAACAACAAGTGATTAACATGAACGTTTTTCAAAAGAATTGATTTGATCTAGATCAATAGGTGCGGTGGATTAACACTATAGGGTTAATTGAAAGTTGTAGATGTATCACGCTATAAAGGCACTCTACATGGTTTTTAATATCAAAATACCAGGCTAATTTGGAGTAGTGAACTATTTTAGGAGTTTGACTAGGCGGATCCTATGGCAAGAAAAAAATGGTATTTTTCGATCGGCATCGAATTTAAACAGAGTGTCCACTATTGGCTGCATGAGCGCTTGTTAAATTTACGTGACAAAGAACCCACGTTGTGGAGTCTTTGTCACCGAACCATCTGCTTGCGATTATTTGCTTGCAATTACAATGCGGTTGACATCGATCGTCGCGTCTTCCCATGCATCTTTATCTAGGCTACCCGTAATGATAACCGTGTCTTGCGGTGTTACGTCAACCCCTTGCCAAACACGATCATCAATTTCAACGACAATGGTATTGGTACCATCAGTAAATTGATAGTCTTCATCACCTAACGCGTGAGTGATGGTGCCTGTGATTTGCACTGGTGTATCGTCATTGGCTTTTAGCGCTTGCTCAACGGTGGTTTGCATTCCTTCAGTTGGACCGTTGAAACCGCCATTAGCTGGCATCGTATTTGCCGCTGCGAAGCCAGATGCTAGGACAAGAGTTGTTGCGATGATGATGTTTTTCATGTGAACCTCAGAACTTATAGTATTCGTTTATAGTGCTATTAATAGGCGGTGTCGTTGGTATTTTTAGCGACGGATTCATAGAACTCTATGTTCTTGAGTCGTTGACTAATCCAATGAAGCACTGCCTGAGCGTTTCGTTGATGGTGCTACTATGCACTAGGCTGAATTAATGAGGACTGAAGTGAATATTCAGAATTCGTTCATAATCAAAAAAGTCGCCATTCAAAGGCGACTTTTTTGATGAGGATGGTCAGTCTTATAGATTCACGCTAAATAAGATTGACGATTTTTTTCTCAGGACGTTTGGATTGGGACTGGTTTACATCATACGCTTTATTACCATAGATGTAGGTTTCACAGACAGTGCGGTCATCACCTAAGCTCATTAATACAAACAGCTTCTCTTCCAACGTTGTAGTTTGCTGCATCCTAAAGCGCATGAGCTGCGTGGCATGGAGATCGAGAACCACAAAGTCCGCTTCTTTGCCCACGGCAAGGTTGCCAATCTTATCTTCTAAGTGCAGTGCTTTCGCACCACCGAGAGTGGCGAGATAAAGTGACTTGAACGGATGTAGTTTTTCTTGCTGCAGTTGCATGATTTTATACGCTTCGCTCATGGTTTGAAGAATAGAAAAGCTGGTACCAGCACCGACATCCGTTCCCATTCCCACACGCACGCCTTTTTCTTCAAGTTTGGTGAGTTTAAAGAGTCCTGACCCAAGAAATAGATTAGAGGTAGGGCAGAAAGCGATGGCCGATTCGCTTTCTGCAAGGCGCTCACACTCACAGTCTGATAGGTGAATGCCGTGGGCAAAAACGGATCGCTTATGTAGTAAGCCGTAGTGATCATAGACATCTAAGTAGCTATCACGTTCTGGGAATAGGTCAAGTACCCATTCAATTTCCTTTTTGTTTTCGGACAAGTGAGTATGTAGGTATACATCGGGGTATTCTTCTAATAACTTCCCAACGGTCGCCAGTTGCTCTGGTGTACTTGTTGGGGCAAACCTTGGCGTGACGGCATAAAGTAACCGACCTCGCTGATGCCATTTCTCAATCAGATCTTTTGAAGCTTGATAGCCGGATTCTGGTGTGTCGGTTAAGTAGTCTGGTGCATTTCGATCCATTAAGACTTTGCCGGCTATCATGCGTAAATTTCGCTTTTCAGCCTCTGAGAAAAATACGTCAATCGATTCCTTGTGAACGGTGCCAAATACCAGAGCGGTGGTGGTACCGTTACTGGCAAGCTCATCTAAAAATAGTTTTGCCACCTTATGGGCATAGATAGGGTTTTTAAAGCGGCGCTCTTCCGGAAAGGTGTAGTTTTCAAGCCAATCGAGCAGTTGTTCACCGTAGGAGGCGATCATACCGGTTTGCGGGTAGTGAATATGGGTATCAATAAAACCGGAGGTAATGAGTTTGTTTTGATAGCTCGTCACAGGCATGGATGGGCTGTGGCGTGCGAGAACCTCTGTTGCTGGACCGATATCGATGACATGACCGTTTTCTACGACTAACACCCCATCTTCGAAATATTGGTACGACTGTTCTAAATCGACCTCTTTAGGGTCTGCGATACTATGGAGTATGCTCGCGCGATAGGCGCTGCGTTGCGTTGTCATTTTGATTTCCTTTTCTACCAGCAAGCATGCTTACCAGTGTATGTATTCTGTGTGTAACCTAAACGCGTATTGAGTCTGATGCTCGTGATGGGCATGCCCAGCACATTGTGTGCCGTGAGAGTTTTGCCATTCTAATCACTCGCAATTGCGGCGAGCTTGGGTTACGCGATATGTTGATGTGGCGCTTCATCGTTTGGGGCAATATTGTTGTCTTGGTCTATGATATTGCTCTCTTTTGAGGTGCGTACCGCCGCGCGGTTATCATTCCTATTGCCATGAGTTGGGCGCTTTTGCTCGATACTTTGCCCTTGATAATGGGCAATTAATTCGCCAGCAACAGAAACGGCGATTTCTGCAGGGTGCTTACCTGTTACCGCGCTAATGCCGATAGGGCAAACCATGCTATTAATTTGGTCTTGGTTATAGCCACGTTGCGACAATCTGAAATCGAATTTCTTGCGTTTAGTGAGGGAGCCAATCATACCAAAGTACACACTGTCATTTTTATCAATGATGGCCTTTGCCAGCTCAAAATCAAGCTGATGGTTGTGTGTCATCACTAAATAATAGCTGTTTGATGGCAGGTGTCTCACTTCACCGACGGGATCATCGGAGACAAGCTTAGTCACGCCATGAGGTAAACTATCAGGAAATTCCTCTTCTCGTTCATCGATCCAAGTAACGCGAAATGGCAGGGTAGCCACGATATGAATTAAGGCTTTCGCCACATGGCCCGCTCCGAAGATCACGAGATGTCTTTCTGCTGTGCCGATAGGTTCAAAGCTTAGAGTTGCCATTCCCCCACAACATTGCCCTAAACGGGCGCCAAGATTGAAGCGCTCAACTTTCAGCCCTTGCTCTCTTGTTTCTAGCATCTCTCTAGCCATTTTTGCGGCGACATGTTCGAGGTGACCGCCACCAATGGTGGCAATAATACGATCATGCGTGACTAGCATTTTCGTTCCGGCATCGCGAGGAACCGAGCCTTTATCTTCTAGTACGGTTACCATGACGCAAGACTCATGGTCTTTCTCAAGTTGTGCCAGTGCTTGAATCCAATTGTCTTTAAACATACCGTTCTCCTTAAATATCCCTCAACCCTTCAGTAGGCGGTCCCTTTTGAAAAGAGACCGCGTGGCGGCGGTGTTAGGCGCTGCGTTGGTAGCCCTTGGCTGAAGTGGAATTGTTTTTTAGCGGTGTGCTGACAGCCTGTACAGCCATGAGCACGCGCTCTGGTGTTGCTGGCGTATCCAATTTAGGGATAGCACCATCTACGGCAACAGACGCAATAGCATCTTTTAATGCACTCCAAACCGACATTCCAAGCATAAATGGTGGCTCACCCACCGCTTTGGAGTTAAAGACGGTGTCTTCTGGATTGCTGCGGTTTTCTAGAAGCTCAGTCCTAAAGTCGATCGGCATGTCGGCAATAGCGGGGATTTTGTAACTCGCAGGCCCATTAGTCATCAGGCGACCTTGCTCATTCCACACTAATTCTTCCGTGGTTAACCAGCCAGCGCCTTGTACAAAGCCACCTTCGATTTGTCCAATATCGATGGCGGGATTTAGCGATGCGCCGACATCGTGCAAAATATCCACTCTGAGGATTTTGTACTCACCAGTAAGCGTATCAATGATGACTTCAGAGCAAGATGCGCCGTAGGCGAAATAATAGAATGGACGACCGCGAGCCTTTTCGTGGTCATAGTAAATCTTCGGCGTGCGATAGAACCCAGTACTCGATAGAGAGATCTGGTTCATCCATGCCAGTTCAGCGAAGTTGGCAAAGGTCATGATCTTTTCACGAATTTGCACAAAGCCATTTTTGAAAATGACCTCTTCTGGTGTAACAGAAAAGTGAGCGGACGCAAAATCGATCAACCGCTGCTTGATGGTCATGGCTGCGTTTTGTGCGGCCTTACCGTTGAGGTCGGCGCCCGATGAAGCGGCGGTCGGCGAGGTGTTCGGCACCTTGTCGGTATTGGTTGCGGTGATTTGGATACGGTCAACATCAACTTGAAACTCCTGAGCAACGATTTGTGCAACTTTGATATTAAGACCCTGTCCCATTTCGGTACCACCGTGATTCAAGTGAATACTGCCATCGGTGTAAATATGGATTAGGGCGCCAGCTTGGTTTAGAAACGTCGCGGTAAAGGAAATACCGAATTTAACTGGGGTGATCGACAAGCCTTTTTTTAGGATAGGACTTTGCTGATTGAACTTGGCGATGGCTTTACGCCTTGCATGATAATCACTGCTTTGCTCAAGTTGTTCGGTGATTTCTGGCATGAAGTTATCTTCTACCGTTTGGTAGTAATGTGTGACATTGCGTCCTTCGTCGCCATAGTAATTCGCTTTACGAACCTCTAATGGATCTTTGTTTAGGTACCTGGCAATTTCGTCCATGATATGTTCAATCGTCATCATGCCTTGTGGACCACCAAAGCCTCGATAGGCGGTGTTTGACGCAGTATTGGTTTTACAGCGATGCCCGGTAATGGTTGTGTCACCAAGGTAGTAGGCGTTGTCAGAGTGAAACATAGCACGGTCAACAATAGAGCTAGAAAGATCAGGTGAGTAACCGCAGTTACCGGCAACAATAATTTCACTGCCTTGGATCACGCCATTGTCATCAAAGCCGACTTTATACTGGTTGTAAAAAGGGTGTCGCTTACCCGTCATCGTCATATCTTCGTTACGTAATAGACGCATTTTGGTGGGACGACCAGTCAAATGAGCAATGACAGCAGCCATACAAGCCGGTGCTGCGGCTTGGGTTTCTTTACCACCAAAGCCTCCCCCCATGCGGCGCATATCAATGACGACTTTATGCATCGCTACTCCAAGCACCTCAGAAACCAGTTTTTGTACTTCTGTGGGGTTTTGTGTGGAGGTGTAAACAATCATGCCGCCATCTTCGGTTGGCATGACACTGCTGACTTGAGTCTCTAGATAGAAGTGTTCTTGACCGCCAATATCAATATCACCTTCAATGACATGGGTCGCTTGGGCGATGGCCTTAGCGGAGTCGCCACGCTTTTGCTGATGACTTTCCGTGACAAAGTGTTTTTTCTCGAGCGCTTCTTTTACGTCTAGGATCGCAGGTAGGACTTCGTATTCAACAATAGCGGCGTGGGCCGCTTTTCGAGCGATTTCTAGGCTGCTGGCAGCAACGGCGATAACAGGTTGCCCATAGTATTCTACTTTACCATCAGCCAATAATGGGTCGCCGGGAAGAATGGCGCCGATATCGAGTTGACCAGGGATGTCTTTTGATGTGATGGCAATTTCAACGCCCTCAAATTCATAACATGGAGAGACATCAATACGAGTGATAGTGGCATGTGCCTGTGTGCTTAGTAGCGCATAGACGTGCAACTGATTGGGAAATTCTAAACGGTCATCAATGTAGACGGCTTCGCCAGTGACTTGTTTGGGTGCACTGTCATGTTTGACGCTTTTACCAACTCCCGTTTTGAGATCTTGTTTGACTAGCGCCACCATCTCTTCGTGAGTCAATGGGTTGTGATTCACATTAGACATAAGACGTTACCCTCGTTTCAATCTGATTGTTCTTGTTCGATTCTTCTATGTAGTAGCGCTTTAGCATGTTGCAAGCGGTCATTGAGCGATATTCTTGGCTGGCTCTAAAGTCGGAAAGAGGCTCAAACTCATCCGCTATAGCGGCCATGGCGTGTTCAATGGTTTGTTCGTTCCAAGGTTGTCCTACAAGACGTTGTTCACAGAGGTTGGCTCGCTTAGGTATGGCAGCCATACCACCAAAGGCAATGCGAGCATGAGTGACCGTACCGTTGTCAATTTTAAGATCAAAGGCGCCACAAACAGCCGAGATATCGTCATCCAATCGCTTGGATAATTTGTAGGCACGAAAGCCCGATTGTGTTGGTTTAGGTATAATGATTTTTTCGATAAATTCACTTGGCTTTTGAGCCGTGACTTTGTAACTGATGAAGTATTCTTCAATCGGTAATGTGCGGGTTTCGCTGCCACAGCGGAGCTGTACTTTGGCGTCTAGGGCAATTAATAGTGGCGGTGTATCGCCAATCGGAGAAGCGTTGGCGACGTTGCCACCAATCGTACCCTGATTTCGTACTTGCAAAGAGGCAAAGCGATGCAACAATTCACCAAAATCTGGGTAGTAGCGCTGCAACAGTTGATAAGCGTCGCTGATAGGGAGGTTTGCGCCGATGATTAAATCGTTTTCCGCGTCCTCGCACACTTTCATGTCTTCGACTAAATTGACGCTGATTAGTGTCTCTATTTCTCGGTGAAATTGTGTCACTTCCAACGCTAAATCCGTTCCTCCAGCAACCAATTTTGCCGTTGGGTGCGCTTGATACAGTTTCGCCAGCTCTTCGGTGGATTTAGGAGAAAAAGCGGTAAGGTGACCTGCTCGTAAACTGGCTTCGTTTTGTTGGATCTTTTCCAGTTTTTGAATGGTGATTCGAGAGAGTTCAGAAAACTGGTCAGTGAGTGGGGTGTCATCACATAGAGATAACGCGGCATCAACAATTGGGCGATAACCAGTACATCGACAAAGGTTGCCCGCGAGAGACTCCATGACATCCTGTTTATTGGCGTTAGGTTTGTTTTTCCCTAGCGCAAACATAGACATAATAAACCCAGGCGTGCAATAACCACATTGTGAACCATGAAAATCGACGATGGCTTGTTGAACAGGATGAAGAGAGCGATCTTTTGCTTGTAAATCTTCAACCGTGATGAGTTGTTTACCATGTAGAGCTGAAATAAAGGTCAGACAGGAATTAACCGAGCGGTAACTAAGCTCGCCGTCGACAAGTTCGCCCAGTACCACAGTACAAGCTCCGCAATCACCAGAACCACACCCTTCTTTGGTGCCATTTTTGTTTACCTGTGTTCTTAGGTAATTCAGTACTGTCATATTGGGAGACAGATTTTCTTCTTGTCTAATATCTTGATTGAGTAGGAAAGTAATCAAGAGACCTCCTTGTGTAAGACGTTTAGAGACTAATTATTTTTCTGACCTTTGGGTCAATAATTAGCCAAACTGACCGCTTGGTCAACTATTTTCTTACAAAATAGCAACATTATTTTAGGGTGGATTGTCTTTGATAATGAAAGGGTTGAGTTATGTGGTTGATATCTAAAAGGTTAGCTTATGTTTGATGTGTTAATTATTTGTTGTGTTGTGATGATCGGTAAAGAGTAAAACGAATTTAAATGGGGAGGTGGCTTGGGGAAGTTGCGCAGTCCCTCCTTTTACGGAGGCACTGCAAGCATTAGGATTTTGCTTTAAGGAGATCGGAGAACACGACATGCAAATCATTTGAGGTGGTGGCATTGTCGAGATTCAACTTGGAGCGTATATGGTCTAAATGCTCTTTCATTAAGCTTAGCGCTTGTTGTTCATTACCAGCTTCAATCGCGTCGAGAAGCCCTGTGTGTTCATCTAGAGAGCAGTTAGAGTGACTGCCAGTTTCATATTGCGCAATCAGTAGTGATGTTTGCGACACAAGGCTACGCTGGAAGGTTAACAGTGGCGCATTGTCTGCCATTTCAGCCAATTTGATGTGGAATTCGCCGGACAAACGCAGGCCCGAACCATAGTCATTCACAGCAAAAGCTTTGTTTTCTTTGGCAACGAGTTTTCGACATTCGGCGATTTGTGCTGGTGTTGCGTTGTTGACCGCTAGCTCAGTGATTGCTAGCTCCATCACTTCTCTCGCCTTAAAGATTTGTTTTGCTTCATCGACAGTAGGCGCTGAAACAATGGCACCTCGATTGGGGCGAATATCGACCACTTTTTCCAATGACAAACGTAGCAGAGCTCGACGAATGATCGTGCGGCTAACACCAAAAATTTCGCCTAAGGCTTCTTCGTTCAGCTTGGTTGCTGGTGGTAGGCGTTGTTCTAAAATGGCATCAAAGATATGGCAATAGACCACGTCATCTTGGGTTTGCCCCGCCACCTTGGTTTTAATGTTTGTGTTTACAGAGTTTTTCAGGCTTGCCATCAGGTAACAGTACTCGTTTACAAAATATGAACTAATAGAACAATAATACTTCACTTTGTATACAAGTATCTAGCTGAAACGAAAACTGTGATGAGTCGTGCAGAATTTATGAAGAACATCGTGTTAGCAACAAATCACAAAGGCGTGCATAGAATAAAGCAATCTAGCCGCCATGGATGACGGCTGATTATTTGAGCGTTATCTATCGGCGATATCTGAGTCCTCAGTGACCAAACTGTCGTCCAACACGTCATCTTGCTGGTAGTCGTCATCGTCATCGTCGTCGCGACTCGCTTCAGCTTCAACTGGCTTTTTACCGTTTAATGTGTGAAATCGTCGTCGATCGCGAGCTAAATGAATATACTTGACCCATGCTTTTTCGATCTTAGTTTCAGCCTGTCTTTCATCTTGCATGACCAGCAAAAAGTGTTGTTCGACTATGCTCTCAGGTGCTATCTCACCTTGTTCGAGTTGATTCATAGTCGCACCATAACGAATTAAAATCTCTTCTTCGGCTAACGTAAAGTCGCCAGATTTTGCAAAGCCACGGCGAAATTTGTTGTTGTCATAAAATGGCTTATTGCCAAGACGAAAATCTACATCAGACATAATAACCTCATGCAATCATGTTAACTGTTTGACACTGACCTAGTATAGAAAGTGTCGACGAAATTGCAGGTTTTTTAACCAGTATTTTCACCCCGATGAAACATAGATTTGCTAACATCTTGGCGAACCATTACTTTTCATTTTTATCGTTAAGAAAATATGATGCTGTGATGACATTTTTATGTTCGTCACGTTTTTATATTCACTTCCGAAAATGGCGAGTTTAGATGAGAAGGTGCGTTACACTTATTGTACTAATCACGATGACAATTATTGGCATGGTCGTGCAGTACAAGGGAGTTTAACAACAGATGGCGGTATCATTGAACGATTTATCGACTTACGAGTTCTTGACGAATGACTTCAACGGGCGTGAACCAAAGATGCAAGAAGGCATTCATCATCAACAAATAGAACAATTTCGACTGGCCCGCTTGTCTCGGGATAGTCGATTTGACGGTCAGTTTTTCGTTGCCGTGAAGACAACCGGCATATTTTGTCGTCCTATTTGTCCTGCTAATTTGCCTAAAGAAGAGAACGTTGAGTATTTTGTAAATGCTCCAATGGCATTACAGGCTGGTTACCGCCCTTGTCTGCGTTGTCGGCCGGATAGCGCCCCGAGCTCGTGGGCGTGGCAAGGCGTTGAAACGACCTTCCGGCGAGCAATCCATTTGATCGAGCAAGGCGCGTTGCAACAGAGTAGTGTCGAGCGCTTAGCTGCGAGGCTTGGTATAAGTAGCCGTTATTTAAGACAAGTATTTGAAAAGCACCTTGGTATGTCGCCAAAGCAATATGCGCAATATCAGCAACTCATGTTTGCAAAGCAGTTACTACACTGCAGTTCTATGAGCGTAACGGATATTGGTTTTGCTTGTGGTTTTAACAGTACTCGCCGATTTAATGATGCCTTTCAAAAGTTATTGAAGCTCAATCCAACTAATGTGCGACGGCAGCAGCGTGTTGATGGGGCAAGTAACTCGTTGGTACTTGCTTACCGTGGTGCTTATGACTGGCAACGGCTTCTGGCATTTTATCAATTTAGAGCCATTGATGGCATAGAGCGAGTGACTGAGCACTCTTATGAGCGATATATCGAACTGGATCGAACGTTAGGGTGGTTTAAAGTTTGGGCGGACTTCGAAGATAAAAAAACCGTTCGTGTCGAGTTTGATGTGGAAGATGCGAGGCAGTTGTATTCTATGGTCAGTAATATTAAACGTATGTTCGACCTCAATGCGGATCTGTCGGCGATTGAAAGTCATCTATCAAACGTCGATGCAAACCTCGTACGCCATAGTGGCATCCGTATCCCCGGGGTATGGTCAACGTGGGAGGCGGGAGTTAGAGCGGTGCTGGGGCAGCAAGTTTCTGTGAAAGCGGCGATTGGACAAGTTAATTTACTCACTGATACAGTAAATAAAACTCAATCTGGGCAGAAGGTGTTTCCTGATCCATGTTCAGTTATCCAACATGATTTGAGCTTTTTGCGAATGCCTCAGAGCCGAAAAGACACATTATTGCGGTTAGCTACTGCCCTTAACGACGATGTAAATCTCGCCCCTGATTTGTGGGCTGAAATAAAAGGCATTGGCCCGTGGACGATGAACTATGCGAAGCTACGTGGCTTGTCTCAGCCAGACTTGTTACTAGCCACCGATCTTATTGTGAAAAAATACACAGACCTTCACCCTTCGTGTGTCGCGAGCCGAGTTTCACCGTGGGGAAGTTATGCCACTTTACATTGTTGGAGCCAACATTCATGACATTTTATGCGGTAGTAGACAGCCCATTGGGGCGAGTGACGATTCAGGCTACGGAGCAGGGGCTCACCGGGGTGTGGTTTGAGGAGCATACCACCCAGCCAGAACAGTTGGGGGAGTTGCAAGCGGACCATCCAATTTTATTACTTACAAAGCAACAGCTTAGTGAATATTTTTCTGGTGTTCGTAAGACTTTTGATATCCCACTTGCGGCAAAAGGAACCCCTTTTCAGATGCAGGTTTGGCAAGCGTTATGCGATATTCCTTATGGGCATTCAATGAGTTATCAAGAGTTGGCAGATTACATCGGTAACCCAAAAGCGGTGAGAGCCGTAGGCTCAGCAAATGGGAAAAACCCGATATCGGTGATTGTACCGTGCCATCGTGTCATTGGAAAAAGTGGTCAATTAACGGGCTATGCCGGTGGAGTGGCACGCAAAAAGGCTTTGCTGAATCTTGAAAATAGAGCATAGACTCAACGCTAGTGACCACAATGGCACCCTTGCTCTGTCAGCTTAAAGTTAATTTATTGCTTTGGGTTGTTAGGTGCACGCAATAACACGGTAGCATTTAGTGATAAGTTTCATATTTATTATTGTTAACGGTGGGTTTTTATCGATTTGCAATTGCGAGTGTTTGCATTTTGCGGATTTAATTGCATTATGCAAAAATTATATGAGTATAGTTTATTCACTTAATAGGAAAACCAAGCAATAACAGCAAAAAAAAGAAGATTTAAAACTTGGCACGCTATCTGCATGTATATAAGTGACCCTTATTAAGCCGAGGGTCACCTAGCCAACTGACGTTGTTAGTGAACACCTCTTGTTCACACATGTATATAGCCAGTCACCTTATTTTGTGGCTGGCTTTTTTTCTTTCTAAACACAGCGTTATTCTAAAATTATTTCGTGTTGGTCATCTGACTTGTCATAGCAGCTAGGTTTGCGTGGGCAACCTGCACCCCGTGAACAAATCAACCGCGCTTCATTATCAATACCTCGTTCAATCCAGTTAATATTAAGGATCTTTGAAATGGTAGTGAGATCCTTTTTGATGCTCCTAGGTATCGTTGCACTGCCGCCACTATTGACGCAAAGCCCTTTTAATTCGTTGGCGATATCCAACGCATTTCCTCCTTGCGCATCAATGGCTGGGTTGAGATCAATGCCTGCGCAAAGGACTCGATTATTGCCTGCCGGATCGGTCATATTGACGGATTCACAGCAGTAAATTCTTGGCTCACCATTGACATTTAGGATAGAGAGTTGCGCAGAAGAACCATTTCTCGGTTCAGAAAGGCGTCTAAATACTGCCCAATGTTGGCAAGGGTCGTTCACCATTCGCATGTTTCCCCATGGAAGCGGAATTCCGTTTCCGCGATACACCGCTTTTAACTTCCCAGGCCCGTAAGCGTCAAAGTAATGCCAGTGGGGGTAAGGTGATACTACTGTCATTCGGCGCATAGCAACAGACGGCGAGACACCAGCATGCTTATGGGCATCTATTTCATAGCCACATCGGTCTAGGAGTTGTCGAAATGGCACTTTTGGGCATAGTAGCGCTCCGGCAAAGAAGCTTGATTCAAAGTCTCGCCATGCTTGTAAAATATCTTGTGAGTTGAGCGCCGATGTTGACAGTGAGTTAGTGGAATCTTCCCAGCTATTATGATGACCGACGCTCAACACACTCTTTAACCCCTCTTCGCTATGTAATACTCGATGACCAATGTAAACCGCGAGATCGTATTTAAGCCGAGTGGGGTAGGCTTTTAAGATTTCATTGAGATAAATGGTACCTGGTGGTTCAAAAAAAGAGGTCACTAATTGTTTCGCGTTAATACCAAGCTCATCAACGACATCTTTTGGTGTGCGGTTGACCCACTGCACTCGTAGTCCTAGGTTTTTGGCGATGTCGATAAGGTCTTCGACAGAAAGGTTTAGACGCTTTAAGCCCACTTCTTCGGCAGCTCGTTCTAGGTCGGGAAAATGATTTTGTAAACTTTCTTGATGCGCACGAATGAGCAGGTGGGCGAATTGCCGTCCGGTGATCCCGGTCTGCGACAGCATTTCAGGAATGGCGATTTGCAAAATATCGTTAGAAAAAAGAAAGCTAGGCTCTAGCGCCATACCGCTTATTCCACCTCGATTGCCTCTAACAGGGGTTATTTCTTCTTGTTCGGGTTCACTATCAAGAAACCAAGCGGGATTCTTCTGAAAGACTTCTGCAATGACCTCGAGCATATCGATACTTGGCACTCGCTTACCTCGTTCTATCATCGAAAGGTAAGAAACAGATGGCGCGCACTCGGGGTTAACCCGAATACAACGAGTAGAAAGGTCTTCCATTGTTAAATGGTTACGTTTTCTGAGGTTTCGAACTTTAGTCCCCAAAAAGTGAGACTGTCTGATTAAGCTTTTTGACAACGGCATTTTGTAAAATTCACACTGTAAAATTTTTGTTGTGAAATTGTAGTAAAAAAAGCGCTAGTCTACATAGTAAGCAAGATCACAAAACGAATATTAATTTAAACACCTGTTTAGTGTATTTGCTCTATTTGAGACTAGCGGCAGTAAAAGGAAGAGATTATGAACATGCTGACATTCGATAAGACAGAACTACATAAAAACCATTCAACGTTTATCGCAGAAGCTGTGTTCGCCGTGGAAATGGTCAAAGCTGATGAGCAAATTGAAAAACAGAAGATGGCAAAACAGTTGCTGGACACGCTGTTTCCTTTGGATAATGGCTCCCACGAGGATGTGGTTAGCTACGAAATCGATTACAGACACGTGCAAGCCTATTTTAAAAATGGGCAGCATAGTGGGCTTAAGCGAGCAAAACAGTTTGTTGCTTATGTGGGAGACAAATGTTCACCGGAGTCGATTCTTTTTCGGGATGAAAGTGGCACTCATGTTGAAGTGATGATCGGCTGCCGAAAAGGGACGGGTCGTTTGGAACTGGTCGAGATTGATGATGTTCAATTAGAAACATGCACGACTTTTGGCCGAGGTGAACAGCTACATGCTTCGGGTATCAGACATTGGGTTAGCTTGGTTCAAGGTGACGAGGATGGTCGCCCAAGAGCGAGCGGCGAAGATAAAGAGTACACCGCTAAAAATGGTGATGATTATATGTTGGGGTTTAGCTATACCTACTAAGAAGTTACTGTGTCATGACTAACTAAGGTAGATTATTGCGTACCACATGGTGCGGCGAGCAATACGCAGTATGTATAGCAATAATGGACTAAACGATAGTGATGAAGAGTAAATTTGCCTCCCTGATTCAGGGAGGCTTTTTTATGTCCCGCAGAGAAATGGCGCTGGCTCCTGGTTTTATGTGTTTTTTATGCAATATATCTATTCTTGACTTCTCGTAGACTCGGTTCTCAACTAGTCTTAGGCTGTGTTAATTCAATGTGTTATCCATCATGCCAAACGCCCGTAACAATCAGAAAAAATGGTCTCTGCCACTTCATGTTCATATGACTGCCATGTTCGTAATATTGGTGGTGTTGGTTTGTGGGGTGCAAATTTGGATTACACAATCAAGCTTGAGCAAAGTGCTACTCAATGCCAACGAAAATTTGTTTGAGCGCATAACTAGCGAGACTCGCAGTAATATGTCGTATCACTTTGGCCCTGCTTTTAGCATTGTTGATGCCTATTCCGCTGGAGAACTGATTCGAGAGGCTGACCCTAGTAAGCGTTTTGCATTTGTACCAGAGCTAGTCTCCCAGCTTAGAGCCAATCGTCATCTATTCTCATTGAAAGCGGGATTTCCAGACGGGGAGTGGTTGGCGGTTGCTAGAGTACAAGATGATGATATTCGAAAAAAAATGCGTGTGGGTCCGAATGCTGAGTTTGCTGCGTTTAACTACAGCGTTGTGACTGAAGAGCTAGTGGTGAAAAGTTACAATAACCAATTGGTATTGCTTGAAACGAACATCATTGAAGATTTAAAGCTCGATCCTAGGAAGGGAGATTGGTTTCGTAACTCGGTGTTGACAATCTCTAAGGTGTCCAAACCTTACTACATGCCACTTTTGGGTCGTACAGGGATTACTTTGCATAGAAAAGCAACGAATGGCGCCGTGTTTGGCGCAGACATTCTGCTCGATCAAGTGTCTATGGTATTGCAAGATTCGGACGAAAGTCGCGATGCGTTAAGAGTACTGTATGACAATGATTATAATGTTTATGCGTATAGCCAACCTGAACTATTTCAAGTTAGAGACGCGCTAAGGCAAGCGACACTACTCAAGCTGACCGACATTGACCACCCATTAATTGCAAGTACTACCAATTTTTCAGCGTTTGGTGAACAAGCCAAAGAGATCATCTATAAAGGTGAGAAATGGGTGGTTAAAATCGATCGTCTAAAAGGGACCCGAGACCAATTGTTTAACTTGGCGATGGCAGTAAAATCGGATCAATTGCTTAAGGATGCAAACGCGGTCGCTCAGCGCTCCATTGTGGGTTCATTTTTTGCGTTATTATTGGTGCTACCTTGCATTTATTATATGTCGCAGTGGTTGGCAAAGCCTATACGACAAGCAACAAACAAAGCGAGAACGATTCAGCATTTTAAGTTTAATGATGGTACGCAAGAACGCTCCCGTGTTTCTGAAATAATTGCGATGTCGGACTCCTTAAATGCGATGCAATCAACAATTCAACGCTTTTTGTCACTGACTAACTCGATGGCCAAGGAAGATGACCTTGAACGGTTATTAGCACTGGTGTGTAGTGAGACGGCAAAAGCAACCCTAGCCAATAGTACTTATATCTATCTGCTAAACGATGATGAAACCTTGCTTGAGCCCAAATATGTTCATTTGAAAACTCGTGGTGAGCTAGATGTTTCTAAAGCATTACGATTATCGTTAAACGATCCTAATCTTGCAGAAGAACGCCATCAGTTTTTTAATATGAAACAGGCGATTTATGTGCCTTCCGAAGAGGTGCTACCCTATATTACGCGCGAAAAAAATACCGATAACTTACTGTTTGTTCCGCTAATGGATAGACAGAAAAATGTAATTGGTGCCTTGGGCTTGGGTTTTGACAGAGCAAATGAACACTTAGTGCTTAAAGATAACCTAGAATACATTGAAGCTCTTGCCGCCTACGCTTCTGTGACTATTGAAACGCAAACGATGTTGTTAAGCCAGCGTGAGCTACTGGACTCGTTTATTCAGGTCATGGCCGAAGCGATCGATACTAAATCTCCTTATACAGGGAATCATTGCCAAAGAGTTCCGGTATTAACGGAGATGTTAACAAAAGCAGCTCAAGAGCAAGAAGATGGCCCATTTGCTTCTTTTTCTTTGACAAAAGAACAATGGGAAGAGCTACACATTGCGGCATGGTTGCACGATTGTGGAAAGGTAACGACGCCAGAGCATGTGATTGATAAGTCGACGAAACTTGACACCATTTACAATCGAATTCATGAGATTCGGATGCGGTTCGAAATTCTTAAACGTGATGCAGAACTGAGCTTGTATCACGCTAGACCCGAGAGTGCGTTATCGGAGGTAGAGCGGGCTTACTTAAATAAACAGCAGCAAGCCATTGACGAAGATTTTGCACTCATTGCGAAGGCTAATACGGGTGATGACTATCTTAGCGATAAAACGCTAAAGAAGATTGCAGAGATAGCTAAGCAAAGATGGACTGCAACGATTGACCCTAGATTAGGGTTATCGAGGGAGGAGCAGTCTCGTTATGCTGCTTCGGAATTTAAAGCGAATAGCGACGAGCCTGTACTGAAGGATGGCGTTGAGCATTTAATTGCTTGGGAGAAAGAACCCGAGCGGGAGCCTCGGTTTATATTAAAGGCGGGGGAATACCAAAATAACTTGGGCGAGCTATATAACCTATCGACAAGGAAGGGGACGCTAAATCCAGAAGAACGTTACATTATTAACAGTCATATGATTGCAACGTTGAGAATGTTAGAGCGCTTACCATTTCCCAAAGCGATGAAAAATGTCCCTTTGTTGGCGGGAAGTCACCATGAGCGAATGGATGGCACTGGCTATCCTTTAGGCTTGCGAGGGGAAGAGCTACCGTTGCCAGCACGAGCGATGGCGATAGCGGATGTGTTTGAGGCGTTGACGAGTCAAGATCGCCCCTATAAACAACCTAAAAGCTTGTCGGACACATTGTCGATTATGAGTTTGATGGTTAAAGATGGTCACCTTGATGGTGAACTGTTTGAACTATTCTTGACCTCTGGCGTTTACTTACAATACGCACAGCGTTACGTCTCCACTAACCAAATTAGTGAAATCGATATCACCGATTATTTTGGTACGAATACAATGTGAGATGAATGAAGCTAACCTATTCTTACTATTATTATAATCGTAGATAGGAATGAAGATGACGAATAACCATAGAGGTGGGAGTTGGACGCAGTATCCTCTTCATATTCACATTTCGAGTTTGTTTTTGGTGGTTGTTCTCGCGGTGAGTAGCGTTCAAATTTGGTTAACACAGAATAGCTTAAGTGAGGTGTTGCTGGATGCCAATGAGCATCTGTTTGATCGTATTGCCAAAGAGACCCAAGCTAATCTTACGGTGCATTATCAACCCGCTTATACTGCGGTAGAGGCTCTATCTAAAGGGGAACTGTCGAGGTATGTGACAGCAAAAGAACGGGTAACAGCGATACCGGCGGTGGTCAGTATGCTTTCCTCTAGCCCTTATGTTTTGTCCTATTCTATTGTGTTTCCAAACGGTGATTTTTTCTCAGTCTATCGGCTCTATGATGACATGATGCGCCGTAAGCTGAAGGTTGAAGCAAATACAGCATTTGTCATATTTAATTATTCAAGTGATGCTGACAAACTAATGACGTATGAGTTAAATGATCAGCATCATTTGCTTGTTAGTGAGCAAAGGTCAGAGCTGTATTTAGATCCAAGAGAAAAAGCGTGGTATCAGCAGGCTCAGGTTGATACGTTGTTGTTGTCGAGCCCGTACTATTTCTCTTTAGTAGGAAAAATAGGCACAACGATAACTAAGCGTGCGACGAATGGTGCAGTCGTGTCTGCCGATTTAACGTTGGATAAAATATCAGATGTGTTGTCCGGCTCGGTCACGAGAGAGTCGTCATTTCGAGTTCTATTTGATGGGAAAAAACGGCTATATGCTTACAGTGATCCTGAGTTAATCCAAGTACAGGAAGAGGTAAGAAAGAGTGCCAATTTACATATTGGCGATATAGCGAACCCTATTGTCAAAGAAGCTGTTGAGACTGTTGGGCTTGCTTTGGAGCGTTCAATTGAATTTGAAGCGCAAGGTGAGCATTGGATTGGTCGTATTGAGGCGTCAACCGCAAAATCAGGGCATGATCTGTATTTGTTAATGGTGGTGAAATCAAGCGAGTTATTGGATAAATCACAGACTATTGCAAAAACGTCCGTGTATGCTTCCCTGATTATATTGCTTATTGCGTTGCCTCTGGTTTATATCATTGCACAGCAGATAGCTAAGCCGATAAAGAAAGCCACAGAAAGAGCGCGTAGAATTGAGCAGTTTGATTTTAAGTTAGGCGATGAAAGCAAATCACACATTAAAGAGATACATGACTTATCTCGTTCTTTATGCGCCATGCAGGTCACCATCTCAAATTTTTTAACGTTAACTCGCAATATTGCCAAAGAGCAGGATTTAGAGAAACTTTTAGAGCTGTTACATGCAGCAGCCTTAGACTCGTCAGAGGCGACTCAGGCCTATATCTACCTCTCTGATGCCAATATGCGCTTGAATCCCCACTGTATAATGAAGAAAAATGGCGAGCTACTGCCCGTTGACTCTACCAAATTCATAGATATGGATGACCCTAAGTTCACCTCGTTTCGTGAAAAGTTCCTCGCGTCTGACTCAACACTCGTTTATGGGTATGACCACGCAAAAGCATATATTCAGGGCATCTCTGCGCATGAGTCCTTTTTGTTTATCCCGTTGTTTGATAGGCGTAATCAATTACTAGGTGGCTTTGGCTTGACGATGGACTCACGAGTGGTAGATGAGCTTCTTACTTATAAACTGCCTTATATTAAGGCTCTAACGGAATACACATCAGTCGCAATTGAAACTAGCCAAATATTAGCGGACCAACAGGCGTTGATGCAGGCATTTATTGAGGTTATGGCAGGCGCTGTCGATACTAAGTCGCCATACACCGGGAATCATTGTCAGCGCGTCCCAGTACTTACCGAAATGCTGACACAAGCGGCTGTCGAGGCTAAAAGTGGGCCATTTTCTCAGTTTACGTTAAATGATGAACAGTGGCAGGAACTGCATTTAGCCGCTTGGTTGCATGATTGCGGGAAAATAACTACACCGGAATATGTAGTGGATAAGGCTACTAAGTTGGAAACCATTTATAACCGGATTCACGAGATTAGAACTCGTTTTGAAGTGTTAAAGCGCGATGCACATATTGCCACATTATCAGAAGCATTAGACGACTCGTTGGATGCTCAGTCTTTACAGCGATTGGAAGATGAGTGGCAGAAGTTAGATGATGACTTTGCATTTATCGCACAAACGAATATTGGCGGTGAGTTCCTTGATGACGAATCGCTGGCGCGGATTCAAGCAATAGCGCAACGGCAGTGGAAGAAAAGTATCGATGAACGGTTAGGGTTGGCATGGGAAGAGCGCCGTCGGTACAGCGATTTGCCTTTTGATGGCCCAAGTGAAACGTCGGTATTGACCGATGATGATACTCATAACATACCTTGGAAAACGCCGCCTAAAACGGATGGACGTTTCAATTTGAAGCCGCCTACGTATCAAAATCAGTTAGGAGAAGTTTATAATCTCTCAGTTAGAAGAGGGACATTAAATAATGAAGAGCGTTATATTATTAACAATCATATTGTTGAAACGATACGCATGCTCGAGAGTTTGCCATTCCCTAAATCTATGCGTCATGTGCCAATTATCGCTGGTGGGCATCATGAAAAGGTAGATGGTAGCGGTTACCCTCTAGGGCTTAAAGGGGAAGAGATGCCTATTACCGCCAAGGTGATGGCATTAGCGGATGTCTTTGAAGCGCTAACGAGTGCTGATAGACCTTATAAAAGCCCTAAAACGTTATCGGAATCGCTGCGTATTATGTCCTTTATGGTTAAAGACCGTCATTTAGACCGGGCGCTATTTCATTTATTTCTAGAGTCTGGCGTTTACCAAGTCTTTGCTGAGCAGTTTTTACAGCCAAGCCAAATTGATGAGGTGATTATTGCCGATTATTTATTGGTAGGAAGCGATGAGTAGTAAGAAGAGGCGAATGGTAGGAAGAGACAAGTTGTAGATAGATACAAAAAGAAAACCGGTTCAGCGAAGTTGGTCGTTACGCTGAATCGGCTTGTATCGCAGTGAGAATATTACTCCAAAGGGGGAGTAACTCTTTGGTCTAGTAGGGCATTACTCGGTTACGACCTGAGCGCTTGGCATCGTAGAGCTGTTTATCGGCTTTATCGACAAGCGTGTCATAGGTATCCCCTTCTACAAATTCGGCAACGCCAAATGAAGCGGTGACGTTACCCATTTTATTGCCGCTTTTGCGATCTTTGATCGCCATTTTTTCAATCGATAACCTTATGGTATCGGCCATTTGACGCGCAACTCGTAGCGATTTGTTTGGGACGATTAGAGCAAACTCTTCACCACCAAATCGGTAGGCGCTGATACCACCGCGACACGCTTGCTTAAGGCGTTGAGCGATCCCTTTTAGTATGGTGTCACCAAATAAGTGTCCTAGTTCGTCGTTAAATTTCTTGAAATGGTCGATATCGAGAAAGATAAGGCTCATAGGTTGCTTTGCATCACAGAACATCGTGAGATCTGCATCGAATGCGCCGCGATTGTATATTGACGTTAAGCTATCGAACATCGCATTACATTGTACTTTAGCCAGTTCGACTTTTAGGCGGCTAATCTCGTCGCTAGCGCTTTTCAGCTGATTGTGAATAAAGTCAGTTGAGTGTCTAATATCGTTTGCTTCATCGACCAACTCTTGGATTAATGGCATGACCTCATCCAAAGTTGGGTTGTTATTGGCTTCGATACTCGAACTCAGTCCATCAAAACTTTTAGTTAGCACTTTTGAAAAGTCAGACGTATCAGCAATGGCATCCGTCATTGAACTTGAAACCTCGGTGACTAATGCTTCCATATTTTGTTTAAGGTTGCTCAGATCTACCTCGGCCTTATTAGCAATATGCTCTCGATACAGTGTATTGGCATTAACCGGAGGAAGTACATCGTAGTCTTTGAGTAGAGCATCGACTTGTTCATTAAGCTCTGGGACGGTTTGATCAACGTAGGTATACCATAGCGCATAGTTAGCAGGTGTGGCTGGAACATGATGCTTAACCATGAGAGGCACTGCTTTTTTTAGGTTAGCCGCAGATTTTTGGAAATTGTTTTTTTTCATGGTTGTTAGGTAGTCCTTAACATATCAATATAGCGAATCGTTCGCCTGAGGCATATTTCGAGTGACCATTCGGTAAACGGTTTTTTGATTATCTAACGACTTGATAGCTTTGTCACTTTTGAAACCACAGTTTTTGAAATAAGATGCGATTTTTCTTGATTTTGTATAAATTCGCGGTGAACCATTGTGTATTTGAATGCTTTGGTGGTTAAAGTATTGTTAAGTAGCATAGGATCCGTGATTATAGATAAGCTAAACGTCGATTTTTAGTGGATTCGTGAATATTGTTGGAGCGAATTACTCAAGTAAGACCTTTATTCCAAAATAAAGTCCAACCATTTGCTTTCGGATTATCTATTATTGTAAGAGACACTGTTTATAAGGAGATGTTATGCAGTTAGGTATATACCAAGTTAATGCATTTACCAGTGAGCCATTTAAAGGCAACCCTGCGGGTGTTTGCATTACCGATACCCCATTACCTGCATCGTTAATGTTGTCCATTGCTAAAGAAATGGCGATATCTGAAACTGCATTTTTATCTTTATCTGATAACCGACTTCGCTGGTTTACACCGAAAGTTGAAGTCGCCCTGTGCGGTCATGGAACATTAGCCACCGTCAACGTCATGGATGAAATGAATCTGCTTGATGAGACGGGAAATTTTACCTTCCATACCTTATCGGGGGAACTCCATGCCCATAAAAGTGGCGAGCGAATATCTTTAGACTTCCCTTTATATAGTGCAAATCCACTGACTCATTACCCGCAAGATAAATGCCAGGCATTAGGGATAAAAGAGGACGATATCGTCTTCTGGGGGGCGTTTGAAGGTGGTAAAGATTTTGTAGTGTTAAAGCATGAAGAGCTATTACGGCAACTGAATCCTAACTTCCATCAGCTTATTACCTGCGAAGGTCGTGCTATGGCAGTAACGGCACAGTCTAGTCGCCCTGATGTTGATTTTATTGCCCGTTATTTTGCTCCTTGGGTTGGGGTGGATGAGGATCCCGTCACCGGTTCGGCGTACTGTGCGCTTGCCCCTTATTGGGGAGAACAACTGAATAAGTGTTCGTTGATTGGCTACCAAGCGTCAGAGCGTGGTGGTTATGTTGGCATGATGTTGAAAGGTGAGCGTATAGAGTTAACGGGACAGGCGGTGACGTTAATCAGAGGAACCATTAGTGTTTGATCAAATATGGAGACCAAGGCTAGTTGAATTTATACAGCAAGAAATGACCACTGACGTAGCGCATGATTTAAACCATGTGCTGCGTGTGGTAAAAACGGCGACACAACTAGCTCTGGCGGAAGGCGCTAACTTGGACATAGTCCTACCAGCAGCCTATTTACATGATTGTTTTACCTATCCCAAAGATCATCCAGAGAGAAAGCAAAGTTCATTCATAGCGGCCAATAAAGCCAGCGATTTTCTTTCTACAATTGGTTATCCAAAACCTCATATCAGTGCCATTCATCATGCTATTGTTGCCCATAGCTATTCGGCTAATGTAGAGCCAACTTCGCTAGAGGCAAAAGTTGTTCAAGATGCGGATAGACTCGATGCTCTAGGCGCCGTTGGTGTTACGCGCTGTATTCAGGTGTCGGCAAGCTTAGGGCGAACATTATACTCAGTGAATGATCCGTTTTGTGCGGAAAGATCACCAGATGATAGCGAGTTTACAATCGACCATTTTTATACCAAATTGTTTTCGATTGCTAAAACGATGCGAACAGAGGCTGGACAGAATGAAGCGATGGTGAGAATGGAATTTATGCAGTCTTATTTAACGCAGTTAGAACGAGAGATATCATGATTGAACATCAAATCGAAAGAAAGCGCTTTGTGTACAGTAAAGACGGACAAGAGGGGGTGTTGGATTATAAATTGAATGGCAATAGCGTCAATTTTACTCATACTTTTGTTCCTGATGCTTTCCGTGGTCAAGGTGTTGCGAAACAATTGGTTGCCGAAGGGTTAAGTTGGGCAAAATCACAAGAGTATGAGATAGAAGCCGACTGTTGGTATGTCGCGAAAGCGCTTTCCTAGCGATTGGTTTGATTCATTGATGGGTAACTGTAACTGATAGCTAAGAGTAATTGGCAAGTAAGAATAATTGATAGGTAAGGATAAAAAAAGGGATGCCGGCTGAGTGGCATCCCTTTTGAGTTTTATCCTTGTTGGCTATCTCTTAACTTAGGCAACAACGATAAAGAATAGTGTGGTGGCAATAATACCAATCAGAGCGTAAGGGAACTGAGTGGTTGCGTGCTGCATGGATGTACAGCCAGAGCCCTGTGCAGACAGTACGGTAGAGTCACTAAAGAAACATGAGTGACTCCCCGCTGCAGAAGCTGAAAGCATTGCCGCTATCGTCAGGTGCAAGGGGACACCAATTTGGTTTGCCAGTGGCAAAATGATTGGCATCGCGACTGCAAAGGTTCCCCATGAAGATGCTGACGCAAAAACAAGTCCACCAGTAATCAAGAAGATAAGGGCAGGGAAGTACTGCGGCGACAAATATGGGCTTGCGGTTTCAATAACAAACTGTGTCAGACCAAGCGAGTCATTGACACTTTTCAACATGAAACCACCAATAACGGTTGCAAGTGGCAATAGCATGACCTTAATGCCGTCGTAAACCGCGTCAAATAGCTCATTCATCGTTACGAGTTTTTGGATGCCGTAAAAACAGATAGTAAAGATGATGGCAACAAATACCCCAGCAAGTAGATCTATCCCAAAGTACCAACTTGCCCCCACAAGGACGACCATCGGTAACAAGAAGTTGATCAATCCCATCGTTGGATTGGAGTGGGCTTTGATGTCAGCACCAAAATCGATATCGGTCGCACCATCCGGTTTCACTTGACCTGCTTTGGCACGGGCTTCCGCTACTTTCATTGCGCCTAAGTCTGGCATTTTTCCCATTGCGACTAAAAACACAATGATCAACGTTACCCAGCCGTAAGCCATATAAGGAATGGCTTCGATGTAGGCGGCAATACCTTTACCTGGTTCAGCCACGCCATTGGCTTCAAGCAGTGAGCTAAAGAAGATTGCCCAGGTGGAAATAGGCACCAAAATACAGATGGGAGCCGCAGTGGAATCCACCATATAGGCAAGTTTCTCACGAGAGACTTGGTAGCCATCAGTGATTTTTTTCATCGATGATGAGATGGCAATTGCATTGAGGTAGTCATCAATAAAGATCAAAATGCCGAGAAAAAAGGTCATCAAAAGTGATTGGTTGCGGCTTTTAACTTTATTAACCAGCATGTCACTGAAGCTAAGGATACTGCCGCCTTTTTCGAGCACCGCAATTAATCCGCCCATTAAGCCACAGACCAAAATGATCCAAGCAATGGTTTCATTCATCATGACATCCATAGAGATGCCAACAATTTGTTCAACGGCTTCAGTAGGGTTAATCAGTAAGACACCGGCAATGGTGCCACTAAATAGTGCTTCGACGGTTCGGTGCGTTGTTAAGGCGAAGACCAAAACTAAACTAGTGGGTAATAAACTCATCCAGCCATAACTTTCCCCTGGAATATGATTCAGTCCAATGGTGGTAAAAGTAATGAACAGGAACACGATACTAAGGCTTACCGCCACGTGTTTACTGCTGAGTTTAAACGACGCATCCAGCGCCTTGGTTTGGGTAGTCATAGAAACAAATTCCTTCTGTTATGCCGAGTGTAACATCCAGTCGATTTCTAGCGGCGTGATGATGCGCTCAAATTCGATGAGTTCACTTTGTTTGCAAGCAAGGTAGAGATCGATGAAGTCCTTAGAGAAATACTCACCTAATTCACTGTTTTCGAGTTGAGTTAGGGCATCGGACATGCGCGTAGGCAAGTCGATAGCGGTATCGCTCAGAGCAGGAGGACATTGATCTTGGTTATAGTTATTACTCGCAAGTACTGCAGAGAGCACAACGGCAGCGAGGATGTAAGGGTTTACGTCGGCGCCGGCAATGCGGTGCTCTATGCGACGGTTTTTTCCGTCACTGATTGGAATACGAAGTGCAACGCCTCGGTGGTTTTCACCCCAATCGGCTTTGGTTGGAACATAGGCTCCTGGAACAAAGCGACGGTATGAGTTGACGTTAGGACACAGCAGTGCCATCGAGTCAGAAATATGGGACAGCATTGCGGTAAGGGTTTGATAAAAAAGTGGACTTGCAGTGTCGTCTGGCAGAGAAAACAGGTTATTGCCTTTATCGTCAACCAGACTGATGTGCATATGTTGTCCATTGCCCGCTTCTTCTAGGAATGGTTTCGCCATGAACGTGGCATCAAAGCCGTGCTTATGAGCAACTTGTTTTATAAGTCGTTTTGAAAAGATGATTTCATCGCAAACACGTAGTACATCTTGGGAGTGATTGAAGTTAATTTCAAATTGACCCGGAGCCGATTCAGACAGTGCTCCTGCGGTATTCAATCCTTGTTGCGCAGCGGCGTTGTTTAAATCCGCAAGGAAATCAGCATAATCATCAAGCCCATCAACGTCGTACACTTCAGTATCGCGTTCGCGACGATTTTTGGTTGGGTTAATAGCGGTTTGCAATTCACCGTTTTCACCACGCACTTTGTCTATTAAGTAAAATTCAAGCTCAAGTGCCACGACAGGAAATTGATTGTTGCTGTGAAGTTGATTAAGCATGCGATCGATAATATTGCGGATGAAAAGGTGATGGGGTGTTTTGCCGTCATCTTCCATCATACTGAGTAATATTTGTCCGGTTTGCTCTTTTGCAGTGGGTAATAGGCTACCTAGGACAGGAAAGCATAGATTGTCCGGTTCACCAAGGTCTTCGCCCAAACCAGCAGATTCAACCACGGCGCCTTTTGTATCCAGCGTGATGGTTGAAAGGGGGAGCGCAACGCCTTTCGCGAGTTTCTCCAGTGCATTAACTGGAATTCGCTTACCTCTTGGGGTTCCGTTTAGGTCGGTAAATATAAGGTCAACGTATTCAATTTCAGGCCACTTTTGGCGAAAATTTTTAACTTCCTGTAGATATGCTTCCATCTTTACTACTCCTGATAGCCCGGTGTAATCAGTGACACTTAGGCTTGATTTAACAATTTCACTACAAAAACCACGTTAATAATATGGTTAATAGCCAAATTACACATTAACTATTTGATTTTTATTGGTATTTGTTAGGTCTTATTTGTTTGGTGCTTGTTTGTTTGTTAACTAATTTGTAACAGTTGATCGCCTTTTGCTCAATATTTCGAACGAAATTAGTGTTTTTTTTAACCAAAATAGGGACGGCAATCACATTTTGGCATCTATTTCGAACACGGGTGTTGATAATTTTGTACGTCGCTTGTAGTGTTTTTGTTAAATAAATCGAACGTGGATGTGACAATGTCTGAAATAAGAAAACCAATGATCGGACTCGTAAGTTGTAGAAAGTCGCTGGCCGGTTACCAGATACAAGCACTGAATGAGTTTTATCTTCAGGCAATCAGAGACTTTGGAGGAACACCTCTTATTCTTCCTTCTTCGATTGAAGCCTCTGAACTTGATCGAGTGCTCAGTGTTTGCGATGGGTTGGTGTTTCCTGGCAGTCACTCTAATGTTGCGCCTCACCGCTATAACGGCACACATGAAGAAGCGAAAAAAGATGAAGACAGAGATGAACTAGCGATTACGTTAATACGTCAAGCTATTGATAAAAACATACCGTGTTTAGGGATCTGTCGTGGTTTCCAAGAAATGAATGTGGCGCTGGGAGGCTCGCTTGATCCTGCTGTGCATGAATCTGGCTACAACGATCACCGTGAAAACCCCGTTGAGGAATTTGACGAAAAATATGCACCTGCTCATCCCGTTATGGTTGAGGCTGGTGGCGTTATTTCAAAATGGTTACAGCAAGAACAATGGCAAGACACGTCATCATTTGAAGTGAACACATTGCACAACCAAGGAGTGAAAACGCTGGCAAGTGCACTACGAGTTGAGGCCAAAGCACCAGATGGTTTAGTTGAAGCATTCAGTTTACCTGGGCAAAAATACTTTGTTGGCGTGCAGTGGCACCCAGAATGGCAAGCAAAAACCAATCATTTCTCACAAATTTTATTTAAAGAATTTATTATGTCCGCTTCAGATTGATTTAAGGACTGAATAATGGACAACCAGCAAATTGGTAAAAATATTGCGCAATTAAGAAAAGAGCGTGGATGGTCACAACGAGAGTTGGCGGAAAAGGCGGGCATTACACACAGCGCAATTTCCTCGATCGAGAATGGTAAGGTCAGTCCATCGGTGAGTTCGTTGCAAAAAATAGTGAACGAATTTTCATTGTCACTCTCCGAGTTTTTTACCTTAGAGCAGCAGAGTGACAAAAAAGTAAAAGTGCTGGTGAAGAATGATGAGTTAATTGAAATTGGCAGCAAGTTAGTTTCAATGAAACTAGTCAGCAATGGCAGTAATAAACAAGAAATTGGATTCCTGATTGAAGAATATGCACCGCATAGCACAACAGGGTCGGCCAATATTAAACATGAAGGTGAGGAAGTCGGCACCGTTTTAGACGGTGAAGTTGAGCTGGAATACGATGGCGAAACTTATCTGATTAAAGCGGGTGAGTCTTATGTTATTGACACCACGATTCCTCACAAATTTACTAACCACTCCGATAAGGCATGCAGAATGATTAGTGCCCACACGCCTAAAGCATTCTAGCGCCTTGAGGTAAGCAAGGAGCGCGTATGAAAACGCAAGAGCAATGGATTGAATTTAAAGACGCATTAGCGATAGAGCAGCGAGCTTTCTTAAATGGAGAGTATCGTGATGCAATACAAGGTGAAACGCTAGAGGTCGTCAATCCAGCGACAGATGAAATCATAGCGACTATTCCTCGCTGTCAATCTGGCGATGTGGATCTTGCGGTTAAGTACGCGAGGCAAGCGTTTATCGAAGGTGAATGGAGCCAGAGTGCGCCTTCACATCGTAAAGCGGTGCTAATGAGATTTGCCGCGCTCATTGATGCCAATACAGAAGAACTAGCCATGTTAGAGACACTGGATACGGGTAAGCCGATATCGCACAGTGTGTCGACTGATATTCCAGGGTCTGCCCAGTCCATTCGTTGGTACGCAGAAGCGATTGATAAAGTGTATGGAGAGGTCGCTCCGACTGAAAAAAATGTCCATGCGTTTGTTTCCCATCAAGCTATTGGCGTTGTGGCGGCGGTAGTCCCTTGGAACTTCCCGCTTTGGCTCGGAAGCTGGAAACTAGGTCCGGCATTAGCAGCAGGCAACAGTGTCATTCTTAAGCCTTCCGAGAAGTCTTCGCTGAGTGCAATTTTCCTTGGGAAATTGGCCAACGAAGCAGGGATCCCAAGCGGCGTATTCCAAGTCGTCACAGGGTTTGGTCATGAAGCCGGTGAAGCGCTAGCAAGACATGATGATGTTGATTGTATTGCATTTACTGGCTCGACTCGTGTTGCAGGACATTTGATGATCAGCTCTGGTGAAACCAACCTCAAGCGAGTGTGGGCAGAAGCGGGCGGCAAAAACGCCAATATTGTATTTGAAGATTATCAAGACCTTGATAAAGCGGCGGCAGAAACGGCGGCAGGATGTTTCTATAACCAAGGCGAAGTGTGTGTTGCTGCCACTCGGTTGTTAGTTCATGAAAGCATTAAAGATATTTTTATTGATAAAGTGATGTCGGCAGCACAGCGTTTTATGCCAAAAGATCCTATGGATCCCGCCTCATCCATGGGGGCATTGATTGACCGTGAGCATAAAGAAAAAGTGCTAGGTTATGTACAACTGGCTCAAGACGAAGGAGCAGTAGTCCGCTGTGGTGGTGATGTGGCAGGTGTCGGTGCTTTTGTTGAGCCCATCATCATTGATCAAGTGGATAACAAAATGCGCGTGGCACAAGAAGAAATATTTGGTCCTGTGCTGTGTGTGATTTCATTCAAAACCGAGCAAGAAGCCATTCAAATTGCCAATGACTCTAAATACGGACTGGGTGCCGCACTTTGGAGTGACAACCTAAATCGAGTTCACCGCGTGGCTAAGCAGCTAGAAGCTGGTTCTGTATGGGTGAACAACTACAACGAGGGCGATATGACCGTCCCATTCGGTGGCTTTAAAATGAGCGGAAACGGACGAGATAAATCGATCCACGCCATTGAAAAGTTTACTGAAACCAAAACGACGTGGATACGTCTCCAACCTTAGGCCAGTAGCGCTTAGTACCGTCATGCTTAGCCCTATAGGGATAGAACAAGCCGTGGCAACAACAAGGAATTGAATAATGAATAAACATACAGATTCATACTACGCGGACTCAATCTTAAATGTAAGTGAGTACCCACAACTGCGTGACAATATCGAGTGCGACGTGTGTGTCGTTGGTGCTGGATTTTCAGGTTTGTCGTCGGCGCTACATTTAGCAGAAAAAGGCTTTAAGGTTGTTATTTTAGAAAACGCAAAAGTGGGTTTTGGCGCATCGGGTCGTAACGGTGGACAAATCGTTAATAGCTACAGCCGCGACGTTGATGTGATTGAAAGTCGCTATAGTGAAAAACAAGCGAAAGCACTTTGCGACATGATTTTTGAAGGCGGCAGCATTATTCGTGGCTTAATCGATAAGCACAATATTGATTGCGACTTTAAACAAGGTGGCATGTTTACCGCTTTAAACTCTAAACAAATGAAAGGTTTAGAAGAACATAAAAAGCACTGGGAACGCTATGGCAACGACCAATTAAGTTTGTTAGATGCAGGTGAAGTAGAGACGGCGGTTGGCACAAAAGCCTACAAAGGTGCGCTACTTGATATGAGTGGTGGTCACATCCACCCACTTAAACTTGCTCTAGGTGAAGCCGCGGCAGTAACGGCTTTGGGTGGTCGAATTTTCGAACAGTCAGGGGTAACAAGAATAGAGAAAGGCGCTAACCCAGTTGCCCATACTGAGCACGGTAGCGTGAAAGCCAAGTACATGGTGTTAGCAGGCAATGCTTATTTAGGTGGCTTGGCGCCAAATATTAGTAACAAAGCTATCCCTTGTGGCACTCAGGTTGTGGCGACGGAGCCGTTGACAGAAGCACAGTTACAACAGGTTTTACCATCAGATTACTGTGTGGAAGATTGTAATTATCTATTGGATTATTTCCGCTTAAGTGCTGACAAACGTCTGCTGTTTGGTGGTGGCGTGGTGTATGGCGCTCGTGACCCTGAAAATATTGAATCACTACTGCGCCCTAAAATGGAGAAGATTTTTCCACAATTGAAAGGGATTGGTATTGATTATAAGTGGACGGGTAATTTCCTACTGACGTATTCGCGTATGCCTCAATTTGGCGCTTTCGCTGACAATATCTATTACTTGCAAGGATACAGTGGTCACGGTGTTACGTGTACGCACCTAGCGGGTAAGCTATTGGCCGAAGCCTTGGCGGGTCATGCTGAGCGTTTTGATGCATTCGCACAACTGACTCATATCGCTTTCCCTGGTGGCCGTCACTTTGCCATTCCAATGACGGCAATGGGTGCGGCGTACTACAACTTACGAGACAAATTAGCCATTTAATTACCCAATAACGAAATTAGTCCAACATTATGAACGACGAATGATGACAAAACCATAATCACCGTTCAATAACGTGAAACAAGAAAAAAGAAGCGCCTGCTATGACGGGCGCTCATCAGCCAAAATCAACGATAAGATAAAGGAAGATCTCATGAGTAGAGTAGTTAAATTCGCCGCGCTTCAATTGTCCAAAACGTGGGACCTTGAAGCCAATATGACCAAAATCAAAAGCGCTATCCGCGAAGCGGCGGCAAACGGCGCTAATGTGGTTGTCCCCCAAGAGCTGTTCGCTGCCCCTTACTTTTGTAAGAAGCAAGAATCCAAATACTTTGAACTCGCGGAAGAGTTTGATACCAGCCCTTTGATTCATACCATGAGTGAACTGGCAAAAGAGTTAAACGTTGTGATTCCGGTGAGCTATTTTGAGAAGGCAGGTAATACGTTTTTTAACTCACTTGTCATGATTGATGCTGATGGCACGATCTTGGAAAACTATCGCAAATCACACATCCCAGATGGTCCAGGTTATAGCGAAAAATACTACTTCAGCCCGGGTGATACTGGTTTTAAAGTTTGGAAAACCAAATTTGGTACGTTTGGCGCGGGTATTTGTTGGGATCAATGGTTTCCTGAATTGGCGCGTAGCCTTGCACTAAATGGTGCAGAAGCGATTTTCTACCCAACGGCGATTGGTTCTGAACCACAAGATTTAACGCTTGATTCTCGTGATCACTGGCAGCGTACGATGCAAGGTCACTCTGCGGCTAACTTGGTACCCGTCGTTGCGGCCAACCGTGTTGGCGTGGAAGTGGACGACGGCATTGAGACCACCTTTTATGGATCATCGTTTATTACTGATCATACGGGTGGAAAACTGGCCGAAGCGCCACGAGAAGGCGAGACTATCGTGTATGCGGAAATCGATCTGCAGGCGACCACAAAAGCTCGTCATGCATGGGGCTTGTTCCGCGATCGTCGTCCTGATTTATATCAAGACGTGATGAGCATGGCGATATAGCGAGGTCACTATGAGACTCACAACAACACCAAAACAAGACGGGTTTTCTTTTCCAGCAGAATTTGAGCCAGTGAGAGAAGTGTGGTTAGCGTGGCCAGAGCGAAAAGACAATTGGCGTAATGATGCCATTCCTGCTCAGCAAACATTTGCCAATGTCGCGAACGCGATTGCAGATGTGGTACAGGTGACAGTGGCTGTGGCATCTGGACATTATGAACGTGCCCGCGCTTTACTGCATAGCTCAATTAAGCTAGTGGAAATGGATTATAACGACTCTTGGATGCGTGATATTGGACCAACGGTTGTTGTGAATGCTCTGGGTGAGCGCCGTGGCGTGAGTTGGAAGTTCAACGCGTGGGGGGGCGAGTTTAACGGCCTTTATGATGATTGGCGTGCAGATGATCAAGTGGCAGAGTCGGTGTGTGACGTTGCGGGTATGGATCATTATCGAGCGCCGATCGTGTTAGAGGGGGGATCCATTCATACTGATGGAGAAGGCACACTCTATACCACGGAAGAGTGCTTGCTTAGCCCCGGTCGTAACCCACAGCTAGAGCGTGCGGAAATCGAGCACAACTTGTGTGAGTATTTGGGTGCTGAGAAAATTGTTTGGTTACCGAAAGGTCTTTATAACGATGAAACCGACGGTCATGTTGATAACCTGATTCATGTTATTGGACCGGCGAAGGTGGTACTGAGTTGGACAGACGACCCATTTGATCCACAATTTAAACTTTCTCGTGAAGCTTATACCGCGCTAGCTAGCCAACAAGATGCGAAAGGGCGAACTATTGAGATCATCAAGATCCCTGTGCCGGGCCCCTTGTATTACACACAAGAAGAAGCGGATGGGATTGAATCCAGTGACGGAATGGTGCGTCAAGAAGGCGAACGATTAAGTGCCTCGTATGCGAACTTTCTCATGGTCAATGACCACGTGTTTCTTCCATTGCTTGATGAACAATTCGATCGCGTGGCAATAGAAATATTAGAACAAGCACTACCCGATTTCGACATCGTGGGTATCCCAACCAGAGAAGTACTACTGGGTGGTGGCAATATCCATTGTATAACACAGCAGATCCCTGCTTAATAATTTAGGTGTTTTCCGAATGCGCGTAGAGCCCAAGGAAGACGAAAAGAAGGTAAATTACCATGCAGCAAATACAGAATAAAAGCTTACTCTCTTTTATGACTTCTGCGGCTGAGCAGACGGTCACCGTAACTAACCCAGCAACAGGGGAGCAGGTAGGTCAAGCGCCAGTATCGAATGAAGCGGCATTAATGGACAGCATTGAACGTGCTCATATTGCCCAAAAAGAGTGGGCAAAACTGCCAGCTAAAACTCGCGCTGGCATGCTTAATCGTTGGTATCAATTGCTCCTTGAAAATAAAGATGATTTAGCGCGTATCATGACGTTAGAACAAGGTAAGCCATTAGCGGAAGCGGCGGGTGAAGTGCTTTATGGTGCCAGTTTTATTGAATGGTTTGCTGAGGAAGCGAAACGTACGTACGGCGAATCTATTCCAGGGCCTACAGCGGATAAGCGCTTAGTCACGATTAAGCAACCTATCGGCGTGGCTTGTGCAATTACGCCTTGGAATTTTCCTATTGCGATGATCACCCGTAAAGCGGGTCCGGCACTCGCCGCAGGCTGTAGTTTTATTGTTAAGCCGTCAGATTCGACGCCGTTGTCGGCATTCGCCGTTGTTGAGTTGGCTTATCAAGCGGGTATTCCTCGTGATGTGCTGCAGGTCGTTCTAGGTGAAAGTTCTCGCAAGATAGGTGCGATTTTCACATCCCACCCTCTGATTCGAAAATTGTCATTTACTGGTTCTACTCAAGTGGGCAGCGTATTGATGGCGCAAAGCGCCAAAGACATCAAACGCACCTCTATGGAGCTAGGTGGCAACGCCCCGTTTATCGTTTTTGAGGATGCGGATATCGATGCTGCGGTTCAAGGCGCAATGGCATCAAAATTTAGAAACGCAGGACAGACGTGTGTGTGTGCTAACCGATTTTACGTACACGACGCAGTATACGATGAGTTTGTGACTAAATTTGATGCCGCCGTTCAACAGCTCAAAATCGGCAATGGTTTAGATGAAGGGGTCAATATTGGTCCGGTTATTAACGAATCAGCGAAGCAAGGCATTCAAGCTCTGATTGACCGTGCAATTGAGCAAGGCGCAACACCGACAACAGAAATTAAGGCGATGGATGGGCTCTTTATGCAGCCTGTTATTTTGAAAGATGTCACGCACAATATGGACATCATTCAAGAAGAAATCTTCGGCCCTGTCGCGCCAGTGGTACGTTTTGAAACTGACGAAGAATTGATTGAAATGGCTAACGATACGATTTACGGCTTAGCATCGTATTTCTATAGCCAAAATATCCACCGTGTTTGGAAGGTAGCAGAAGCTCTAGAGTACGGCATGGTAGGCATCAATGAAGGCATTATATCAACAGAAGTTGCGCCATTTGGTGGCGTGAAACAATCGGGTATTGGACGTGAAGGCGCAAAACAAGGGATAGACGAATATATGGACGTTAAATACCTATGTTTTGGTGGCAATTAAGAAGGAATTAACAATGAAAAACCAACAACTACACCAAAGAAGAAGCCAAGTAATTGCTCAGGGTATGGGCGCGCTCTATCCCCTTTACGTTGAGAAAGCTGACAATGCCTTTGTTTGGGATGTCGACGGCAATAAATACATCGACTTTGCGGCGGGTATTGCCGTGACCAATACGGGCCATTCCAATAAGCGTATTTCAGAAGCGGTGAAAGCGCAGATTGATAACTTTTCACATACTTGTGCCATGGTTACGCCTTACGAATCGTTTGTCGAGCTAGCGGAAAAGCTCACTGATATCGCGCCTGGTGATACACCGAAGAAAGCCATTTTCCTAACAACGGGTGCTGAAGCGGTAGAAAACGCAGTAAAAGTGGCGCGCGCACATACGGGCCGTAGTGGTGTCATTGCTTTTAAAGGCGGGTTCCACGGTCGCACCAATATGACGATGGGATTAACCGGTAAAGTTGCGCCTTACAAAGCGGGTTTTGGACCGTTTCCGAATGAAATTTTCCATGCTCCGTACCCAAATGCCTATCATGGCATTTCAACCGAGCAGAGCTTGCAAGCGATACACGATCTCTTTGCTTGCGATATTGAACCAAGCCGAGTAGCGGCCATCATTTTTGAACCAGTACAGGGCGAAGGTGGCTTCTATCAAGCGCCTGCAGAGTTTGCTCAGGCATTACGTCAATTGTGTGATGACCACGGTATCATGCTCATTGCCGACGAAATTCAGACCGGTTTTGCACGTACTGGTAAAATGTTCGCAACAGAATACTTAGGTATTGAACCAGATATGATGACAATGGCGAAAGGCATTGCTGGTGGTTTCCCAATTTCAGCAGTCGTGGGTAAAGCGCATATCATGGACTCGGCATTGCCCGGTGGTCTAGGTGGGACTTATGCAGGCTCCCCGCTTGGCTGTGTTGCTGGATTAGAAGTGCTTAAGATTGTTGAAGAAGAGCAGCTTTGCGCGAAAGCGCAGGGCATTGGTGAGATAGTGAATGCGCGTATTAATAAGCTGAAAGAAACCGTGCCAGCAATTGGTGAGGTTCGTACTATCGGCGCGATGATGGCGATTGAGTTTACCGATCCCTCGACCGGGCTTCCTGGTCAAGATATTACCAAGGCCGTGATCAGTAAGGCGCAAGAGAATGGATTGATCTTGTTATCTTGTGGGGTGAAAGCGAATGTGATTCGTTTGCTGCCACCGTTAACGATTGAACCTGAGGTATTAGCGGATGGTCTAGATAGACTTGAAGCCATCATCCAAGAAGTGGCGAAATAATTCACCATTTAACCTGAGTTCCAATAAGCGGTGTGTCATTTTGAGACTAAATGAGCATACCGTGGTAAAGCGAGCCCCCTCGATTCGAGCCCGAGGGGGCTTTTTTATTGTAGCGATTAAGTACCGTCAATTTTCTTTAACGCTATTAGCGCTCCCTTATTATATCGGAAGGTATGAACTTTACATGTTTCGTTTCGTAATTGAGAAAAATAGCCAGTCATGTAATAAAAATGAGACATTTAGGCGTATGTGTGAAATTTACCGCGTACTAATTTGCCTATTATCTTCCGTTGTGAAATAATTTGCTTAGTTAATAAGTTTTGAAGTGAAACTAATGCGAAAGCGAAATACCCAAGTAAGGCGTCATTCAATTGCACAGCTGGTGAAAGAGAAAGGACAAGTCAGTGTAGAAGAGCTGTCTGCGCTATTTGATACCTCAGAAGTGACGATTCGAAAGGATCTGACTTCTTTAGAGAATAATGGCCAGCTCTTAAGACGGTATGGCGGTGCCGTGGCGCTGCCACAAGAAGCGGTTGATGAAGTTCTGAATCACTCTATTGAAGATATCGCGGATAAAGAAGGCATCGCTAAAGCTGCCGTTGACTTGATTCGAGATCACAACCGCATTGTCATTGATTGCGGCAGTACGACCGGCGCACTGGTTTCCTGTTTAGGAAGTAAAAAAGGTTTGGTCATTATGACTAATTCGCTCGCCTTAGCGAATGCTGTTAATGAACTAGAAAACGAATCGACACTATTGATGACCGGGGGAACTTGGGACAGCCACTCTGATTCATTTCAAGGCAAAGTAGCTGAATCGGTACTACGATCGTATGACTTTGACCAATTGTTTATTGGAGCAGATGGCGTTGATCTTACTCGAGGTACGACGACATTCAATGAGCTTACAGGGTTAAGTAACGTGATGGCAGAAGTCGCTCGTGAAGTCATTGTTATGATTGAGTCTGAAAAAATTGGCCGAAAGATACCGAACTTGGAACTTGCTTGGGATGCCATAGATGTCTTGGTGACAGATAGCGGCTTATCACTTCAACAAAAACAACAAATAGAATCAAACGGCGTCAAGGTAATCTGCGCCTAATTCAAATTTCTCCTCCTAGATAATGACTTGCTTGCGTTCATAGGAGGAAAAGATAATAAATGGAGAAATGTTATGTGTGGAATCGTAGGTGCGGTAGCGCAACGTGATGTCGCTGAAATTTTGGTTGAAGGTCTTCGTCGCCTTGAGTATCGCGGCTATGACTCAGCGGGTGTTGCTGTGGTCAACGAAAGCGCAGAACTGACGCGAGTTCGTCGATTAGGTAAAGTACAAGAGCTTGCCGATGCGGTAAATACACAACATGTGATTGGCGGTACAGGTATCGCTCATACGCGTTGGGCAACACATGGTGAACCTTCAGAAGCAAATGCGCATCCACACGTCTCTGGTGATATTGCCGTTGTGCATAATGGTATTATCGAGAACCATGAAGAGCTACGTAGCGTGCTGAAAGAGCGTGGTTATGTCTTTCACTCTCAAACGGATACTGAAGTTATCGCTCACCTTGTTGAGTGGGAACGCCGTACGTCCGAAACTTTAGTTGAAGCTTTGCAAAAAACCGCTGCTCAGCTGGATGGTGCATACGGTACCGTGGTTGTCGATCGTAAAGATCCAAGCCGCATTGTCGCTGCGCGTTCAGGTAGCCCAATTGTTATCGGCTTTGGTGTCGGTGAAAACTTCTTGGCTTCTGACCAACTTGCGCTACTGAGTGTGACTCGTCGTTTCATGTATCTTGAAGAAGGTGACGTGGCTGAGATTACTCGCCGAGAAGTGAACGTAATTGATGCTGCTGGTAACCCAGTAGAGCGTGAAATAGCGGAGTCGAATACCGAGCATGATGCCGGTGATAAAGGTCAATACCGTCATTTCATGCAAAAAGAGATCTTTGAACAGCCCCGAGCTCTGCTCAATACAATGGAAGGTCGTATTACCGACACTGCGGTAGTGCCAGAAAGTATTGGTGTTAATGCTGTTGAAATTTTAAATAAAGTTGACCACGTACAAATTATTGCTTGTGGGACATCTTATAACGCAGGGATGGTTGCTCGTTATTGGTTTGAATCGTTAGCAGGCGTGAGCTGCGATGTGGAGATAGCCTCTGAATTTCGCTACCGAGATTTCGTCGTTCGCCCAAATAGCCTCTTAGTTACGCTATCTCAATCGGGTGAAACCGCGGACACACTAGCAGCGCTGCGTCTTGCAAAAGAAAAAGGCTATATGGCGGCGATGACTATTTGTAATGTCGCAGGTTCATCTTTGGTTCGTGAGTCAGATTTCGCCTTTATGACGCGAGCTGGGACCGAAATTGGTGTGGCTTCAACCAAAGCTTTTACAACTCAACTCGCTGCACTCCTGATGATGGTGGTATCTATAGGCCGTTTACAAGGGCGTATGACAGCAGAGCGTGAAACTGAAATTGTAAAATCGTTACATCAATTGCCTGCGAATATCGAAAAAGCTTTGGCTTTTGATCAAGAAATCGAAGCTCTAGCACCTGATTTTGCTGATAAACACCATACTTTGTTCCTTGGTCGTGGTGAGTTTTCACCTATCGCGATGGAGGCGTCGTTGAAGCTTAAAGAGATCTCATACATTCACGCGGAAGCTTATGCAGCAGGTGAACTAAAACACGGTCCTTTGGCACTGATTGACGCAGACATGCCAGTCGTTGTCGTCGCGCCAACCAATGATCTGTTAGAAAAGCTAAAATCCAATATTGAAGAAGTACGTGCTCGTGGTGGTTTGTTATATGTATTCGCAGACGAGAACGCAGGCTTTGAAGGCGATGAAAACATGAAAATCATCAAAATGCCGCGAGTAGACGATATCATTGCACCAATCTACTACACCATACCGATGCAGTTGTTGTCTTACCATGTCGCGCTGATTAAAGGCACAGACGTTGACCAACCGCGTAACCTTGCGAAAGCGGTGACAGTTGAGTAAGTATGTTGCGTTTAGGCGCGTAGTTGTTAAAGAAGCATACTCACGTACCAAGAGCAATATCATAAAAGCGGCACAGATATAATCAGCGCCGCTTTTTTATTGTGAAAGCTCCCTATGTTCCGGCGATACCATAGTCTATATGGTGTTATTCCACTCAGGGGACCTCAACGGTGGTTGGAATCAAAACCGCGATTATTTCTAGTTAAAACGGTAGAGTTTGGTCTGTCGCGGTATTGTTTTTCCTAGCGTATCGTTATCTCTGCTGTCGCTAGATGACCAGATAGATTTCGGGGTATGGTTTGTTATGTTCAATTTTCGTAGTGGATCGAAAAAGTGATTAGTCAATGTCACATGTAATGGTGTTTATAGGTGTTTCTGATTTAGTAAAACAGACGTAAGCGCTGCGGGGTTGGTGTGGACCAATTTTGATATAGCCGGCTCGTAGCTCGTCTTCGTTGAAAGTGACAGAGCGAGACGTTGCGTGTTTGCCATCAAAGTAAGTGGCTTCAAAGGATTGAGCCATGGTATGAGCGACTCGATTGCGAGTATAGGCGGTGGAGAATGTAATGTTTGCGCAGCGCATCGTCGCTTGTTGAGTCAATACGACTTGCCCGTTTTGTTTTTCTACCAAGCTTTCTTGAATACTAGGCGTAATATCGACAGGTTGAAAAGCGTCAATACTGCAAGATGGTTTAGCTGTCGCGAGCGATGAAAACAGCACTGTACTGGTTAGACCCAACGCTATTAAGAGGACTTTGAAATTCATAAGATTGTTATCGCTATTATTAAAAGTGTTGTTTTTATATACGACATGTGAGTTTAGCATCTAGCTCTTATGGAAAGGTGTAAGAGTATGTATGGGAGCAAACCAAAGGACAGAAACCAGAAGTATTTTAAGGTGTCTGTCCTTTTGTACTCGGTTGCTGTTTCGGGTTCAGAAGTGATGAGCGAGCTATTTGACGTAACGGTGTTGAACACCGCTTGGATGGATTCAACAGACCCATATACCGATGGCAATGGCGGTGGCGTCTCATTGGGCGGTGGCTCGGTAAGGTTATATTCATGGCTATCAATTGGTCTCTTTGCATAGTTACGTAGACGTAGCGCATGGACATAGGTATGACGACAATACTTTACGCGAGACTGATTTATAGAAGGAGTTGGCAGGGCGTCGCACATGCCAGCTTTAATAGTGCAACGCCTTTTTTCTCACTGTTAGCGGTCAATTGTAAAAGAGAGAGGCATCGAAAAATATTTATTGAATATCTTGTCATAAAACCGCTTGACAACCTCCGGAACTCTAGTATTATCCACCTCGCTCTGTTGTTCAGAGTTATTAATGATACATCAAGTAAAGCAATCCTCAGAATTCTTCGTAATAGTTGTTATCCTCAGCGGTTCCCTTAGCTTCATCGTCACATTCAATAATTCAAGCTTTCAGCGCATCGCGAAATCGCGATATTTTTCTAATGAATTTAACTTATAAGGGACACATTATGTCTACTAAAACAACTGGTATCGTAAAATGGTTTAACGAAGAGAAAGGTTTTGGTTTCCTAACTCAAGACAACGGCGGCGCAGACGTATTCGTACACTTCCGTGCTATCGCTTCTGAGGGTTTCAAAACTCTTGCTGAAGGCCAAAAAGTATCTTTCGAAGTTGAGCAAGGCCAAAAAGGTCTTCAAGCTGCTAACGTTGTAGCTATCTAATTTCGACGTTACCGCAAATGGCCGATGGCCGTTTGCGGTAATATCTACTTTTATTCTCTATACTGGAATTTCGAACACAGAAAATACGCAACACCTGCCTTTCACGCATGTCACACGTTTTATTCACTTCGCAATATCAATATAAGTCTCAACACCATAATTTCTATAAAATCAGCAAGTTAACATATCTCATTCATGTGAGTGACGGTATCTTCATTGCAAAATAATATTAAGGATCTTCTATGTCTCGTTCAATGGGTCGTAAACGCTTTTGGTTTCAACACTGTAAAAATAATAGCAACAGCAATGCAAAAAAAGGTAATCAATGACAGTAAATTTTGTTTTATTTAAAAATCAACTCTCTTGGAGTGTGTTAATACACCAGCTTAACGGCGATATTTTATCGCGCCATGTTATGATGAAAGATAATATGGGTAATGTTGGTATCGATTTTTCCTACTGTGAGAGAACTCAGCAAGGAAATATTACTAACAGTCTAAATGAATGTATTGGGCGTTTTTCTCTATCCTCTTAACGTCACACAATATCATTCTACTTTTCGCTATACTCTGAATCATAAATTTTAGAAACGTTGCACTAAAATACTTTTTGTATATGGCAATTACCCCATTATTCTTGCCATGTAGATTCAGACTCATCTTCTAAAATGACAGACTGCTCATTATCTTATGAATATATTTAACCTAATAGCTAATAATAGAAAGGCAACCGTTTCGTTGCCTTTCTATAAATAAAATCATAGATGTGCGTTATTGCTGAGCGTCGAGATTCAATATTGTTATAGCATTGGCTACACTGGTCGCCAAAATGTCAATGGCTCCGGTTCGCAGTGCGCCAACAATAGCTAAAGGTTTACTGGCTTCTGAAGCGATGGCGATAACTTGTGGGATTTTTTGATAATCGCTGATGGTAAGTCCAACGACTCGATTACTCATTTTTGTATCCTGAACTCTCCCTTTTATATCGTAAAAATCATACCCCCCCACTTCTCCCACCACGCCTTGTTGAATCCTTGCTTCTACCATTTCTTGAACTGAGAACCACCCTAAGTTCACCATATAACTGCTTTCACTGAGATCACCAATACCCACCAAAGCGACATCTGCTTTTTTAGCTATATCCAATGTTTGCTGAACAGTTTCATCTTCCATCAGCGCTTGGCGTAGGTTTGGGTCTTTAATAAATGCTGGTGCGTAGAGCGTTTCACTCACTCCATCAAATGTTTTAGCAAAGCGACGTGATATGTGGTCGGCATTTAACATGCCTCCTCTAGGGTGTATGCCACCGATACTCGATACAAACGTACACTTTTTCGGATTCACAATGCCAATATGCTCAGATACTGCAGAGACATTTCGACCTTGCCCTATTGAAACAACCATTCCATCCTTAAGAGTGGAAGAGAGATAAGTAGAGACAACACCGGCGAGTAAACTGCGTTGCTCATCTTCCGTCGGTTGGTCAAGGGCGATAAGAGCGCGCTTTAGGCCGAATCGTTCTTTTAATTGTTCTTCTAATTTTGCGCCAAATACTGGATGGTATTTAACTTTTATTTCAACAATACCTTTGTCCCGAGCTCTTTTTAGCAGCCGTCCTATCGTGACCCTGGATTGCCCAAACCGTTTAGAAATTTCTTCCTGAGTCGCTCCATCTTGATAATACGCAACAGCGATTTCAGTGAGTAGATTATTTTCTTCTGTTTGTTCAATATTTGATAAATCCATATTCCCTTACCGCGTTATTGGGCGCAAATTAAGTTTGCGACAATTTAGGCTGATTTGGCGTGTAATTCACTATTAAGTAATGAAAAATCATGCGTAGATCGGATTTTTCTGATTATACGGCTTTGCCCATGAATCAATAGTGTTTCTGTCGTTAGGTTTTGACTTCCGGCTTTTACTCCCTCTAGTAAGTCGCCTTTGGTGATACCCGTTGCTGAAAATATAACATTTTTTGAACGGGCCAGATCGTTTAGCTCGAGTTTAGTATTGGCGTTGACGTGCATTTCTACGCACCGTTGCTGCTCTATATGCGCGTGCAACTGATTTTCGGCTGATTGACCTTTAACTTGATCGCGAAAAAGTAGTTTGGCTTGCATGTCACCACCCAAGGCTTGCATGGCTGCTGCAGTAATCACGCCTTCTGGAGAGCCGCCAATACAGTACATCAAATCTATATCACTTTCTGTCATACAAGTCAGAAGAGAGGCGGCGACATCACCGTCTGGAAAAGCGTACACCCTTACACCTAAAGATTGTACTTGTTTAATAATCTCGTCGTGTCTAGGCTTGGCTAATGTCGCCATGACCAACTCATTAATAGGTTTATTTAATGACTGGGCGACACGAGTTAAGTTCTCCTCTAGAGATAAGTCCAAATCAATGACCCCGCGAGATTTCGGTCCCACAACCAGCTTTTCCATATACATATCGGGTGCTTGCAATAAACTTCCTTGTTCACTTGCCGCAAGTACTGCGATGGCGTTTGATTGTCCCATCGCGGTCATTCGTGTTCCTTCTATTGGGTCAACGGCAATATCTATATTCGGACCGCCTTTTCCAAGCTCCTCTCCAATAAATAGCATAGGGGCATCATCGATTTCCCCTTCTCCAATGATGATTTTTCCATTGATAGCAGCATTGCTTAGTAATAGACGCATCGCCTCTACTGCAGATTGATCGGCTTGCTCTTTGTCACCACACCCTAGCCATTTATATCCAGCGAGCGCGGCAGCTTCGGTTACTTGGGAAAAAGTTAGAGAGAGATCGGTATTCATAAAAGCTCCATATTAGCGATTGTTGTTCATGTGTTCACTATGAGTACCATATGTGCATTAATATAAATGCTGCAGCGCTCTCATTTATGAATTGAGTAACTAATTACTCAATTGAAATATAAATGACACAATTCTGTGGATCTATTTTATAAGATAGAGTTTTAACTCTATTTGTTGAGAGGGTGCATTTTTATAGTCCCTTGATTTTATTGGATTTTGTGTGTTGTCGGTGTGAATTTTGACCAATGAGGTAAGAACAATTGTCATCCTTTAACGATAAAGCTAGGTTGTAGTTTGATCACATAAATGTTGCTGCTATGTAAATAAAAAGTGATTTACATCTCGTTTAATATAGAAACGCATGTAAATATTAGGGTTATAAGTGCATTATCATTTGTAACTTGTTTGGTCATATGTACATGGTAGGAGTAAGGAATGATAGCGATTGGATGTGATGATGCTGCCATTGAGCTGAAAGAGTGTCTTAAGGCACACATGCTCGAAAAGGGTATTGAAGTTGCTGATTATGGTGTTGATTCCGATAGTGAGGCGCTTTATCCCGACATTGCAAAAGCGGTCAGCGTGGCTGTTAGTGAGGGTAAACACCAAAGAGGGATCATCTTATGTGGTACTGGAATCGGCGTCTCAATAGTGGCAAATAAAGTTCCCGGTATTAGGGCTGCATTGTGTCACGACACATTCTCAGCAGAAAGGGCAAGAAAAAGCAATGACGCACAAATCATCACGATGGGTGCGCGAGTTATTGGTTCTGAGCTTGCGAAATCAATATTAGATACTTGGCTTGCAGCAGAGTTTGTTGATGGGCCCTCAACCCCCAAAGTAAATCGAATTAAGGAGATCGAAAAAGAGTTCATTTCATAACAATAATTGCAAATTACCCATCTGATTAATGGAATAACGTGGAAATTTAACATGAAAAATAAAACGCTAACTTATACCAGTATCGCAATTGCAGTAATGATGTCATCAGCAGTCGCGGCAAAAGATCTTAAAGTAGCCACCAGTGCACAACTCGGTTCGTTGCAATACAACACTACGCAGCATTTTGCGGATTATGCCAACGAGCAATTCAAGAAATCTGGTCTTGATTACAACCTAAAGTTCTTCGGTGCGGCTCAGTTAGGAAAAGATAAAGATGTCCAACAAAAACTAAAGTTGGGCACCATTGATCTTGCATTATTGACGTCAACACTTCCGACTCATGTCCCTGAAATGGCGTTGTTTGAGTTACCTTTCCTCGTATCCGATCGTCAACATGTGGCAAAAATTGAACAGGATGTATTTTGGCCGTATATCGCACCAGCAGCAGAGAAAAAAGGCTATAAAGTGATAGGTTTTTGGGAAAATGGTTTCCGTAATATCACCAATGCACAACGTCCAATTAATACCCCTGCAGACTTAGAAGGTCTTAAGATTCGCACACCTAATAGTTCTTGGCGCGTAAAAATGTTTAAAAACTGGGGAGCAAACCCAACGCCAATGAGTTTCAGTGAAGTCTTTATTGGTTTGCAAACTGGTGTTATTGACGGTCAAGAAAACCCATATACCAATATTTATGCGGCTAAGCTACACGAAGTGCAAGGTTACGTGAGTGTGACTAACCACGTGTATACCCCTGCGTACTTAACCGCTGGCGCTCGTCACTACAAAAAATTCCCTTCAGAAGTCCAAGAAATCCTAGAAGCTTCGGCGGTAGAAGCTCAGCAGTGGGGCTACAAAGAAGCGGCTCGACTGGAGAGTGAGCTTAAAGACAAGTTGGTCGCAGGTGGCATGAAGTTAAATGTGGCTAATCGAGATGCTTTTGTTAATGCCAGCCAACCTATTTACGATGACTTTGTTGAAAATGTAAATAACGGCTCTGCCATGTTAACTAAAGCAATGGCAAGCGCTAAGTAACGATATTGCCATGGCCGATGAGGTCATGGCTTTCTCAGGTGTTCTTACGAGGGATTATGATGTCTTTTCTAGCTGGCATAAATACCATTTCAAATGTACTAGAAAAAGTGCTTATCGCTATTTCATTAACGATATTGCTGTCTCTAAGTGCAATCATCATTGTTGCTGTTTTTTCTCGTTTTAGCGGTGCATCTTTGTACTGGTATGACGAAGTGTCGGCGATTCTATTGGCCTGGTTAACATTTTATGGTTCGGCACTTTGTGCGCTAAAACGCTCCCACATGGGATTTGGTGGACTCGTTGCAAGCTTATCGTTAGGGGTAAGAAAGCTGGTCTTCTTATTGAGTGAATTTATTGTCATTGCTTTTTTTGTGGTGATGGCGTGGGCAAGTTACTACCTTTTAGAAATTTTTGGTGATGAAACCTTGACTAGCTTGGAGTTTATTACCTTATCGTTCGCCCAATCTGCTTTGCCAATTGGTGCTGTTCTTTTTGTTGTGGCGCAACTTTGTTCTTTTCCGAAAGCATGGGAAATGGTCTGTAAAGGCTCAACGCAAGAGGAAGAAGAAATTCAAGACGCAATTCGTGATGCTAAGAAAGATATGGCAGAAGTGATGGAGGTGGTGAAATGAGCGCACTAATTGTACTCGCTTGTCTAATCGGGTTAGTGATGATCAATGTGCCTATTGCGGTTGCAATTGGTTCTGTTGCCCTTGTTGGTATGGTCGCTACGTCAGGCATTGATGCGATTTATAATGCTGCACTGTCGATGTTCGAAGGTGGTTCTAAGTTTACGCTGCTGTCGATACCTTTATTTGTATTCGCAGGCGCGTTAATGAACACGGGTGGCATCTCGCTGAGACTCATTAACTTCGTTAGTGCGATTGTTGGTTTTGTCCGTGGCGGATTGTCAATGGTCAACGTTGGCGTATCGATGATTTTCGCAGAGATATCAGGCTCAGCGGTAGCGGACGTTGCCGCATTGGGTTCTATTTTAATACCAGCGATGAAAAAACGAGGTTATTCAGCTAGTTTCTCAGCGGCTGTCACTTCTTCATCGGCTTCTCTTGCTGTAATTATTCCTCCTTCTTTACCCATGATCATTTACGGTGCAATGGCAGATGTCTCGATCTCTCAGCTATTCGTAGCGGGGATTGTCTCAGGCCTACTTGGTGCTGCGGGTATGTTTGGCGTGTGTTACTACTATGCAGTGAAATATAACTTACCTCGCGAAAATGCCTTTAGTTTGCGTAAATTATGGATAGCGTTCAAAGATGCATTTTGGGCGCTAACCCTACCTTTTGCCATTCTTGGTGGGATATTGTCCGGCTTTATGACCGCGACAGAAGCGGCAGGTATCGCCGTACTTTTAGCCTTGGTGATCAGTGTTTTCATTTACCGAGAAATGGATCTGAAACTGTTTTATAAAGCTGCGATGGAAGGAGTGACTGGGACTTCTGTTGTGATGTTACTTGTTGCGACATCAGCTGTTTTAGGGTTATTCCTAACCGAGCAAGAAGTGCCTCAGACTATGGCTGCCGGTATTCTGAGTATTTCAGAAAACAAGTACGTGGTACTGATGATGCTGAATGTCATGCTACTTATCGTCGGTATTTTTCTACACGGCGCCGCCGCTATCATACTAACGGTTCCAATCGTATTGCCACTTATTCATGAGTTGGGCATTGACCCTATTCATTTTGGCATCATGTTGGCATTGAATATCTCTATTGGGCAACAAACGCCTCCAGTCGCCAGTGTTCTTATTACGGCTTGTTCTATCGCTAAGCGTGATATTTGGCAAGTGACCAAGGTGAATGCGTTATTTATTGGCGTTCTGTTTATCGTGCTTCTGCTCGCGACCTACGTACCAGCTTTGTCTGTAGGGTTCGTGGATTACATTTATAACAAATAATTATCAAGGAATGAGAAAATGACGAAACCAACGATTGCTCTTGTATTAGGTGACCCATCGGGTATTGGCCCAGAAGTCGCGGCAAAAGTGCTTAATCAGCCGGCCAGCCGGTCATTAGCTAATATTTTGATCATTGCGGATGAATATGAGCTGCGAAAAGGCATGGACATTGCTCAAGCTTCCTTTGAATACGATGTTGTAGATACCTTCGAGCAGGCTGACTTTAAAACGGGTAAGCCTGTGCTCCTTCAGTTCAAATCATCCCACGTTGATAGCATTGAATATGGGAAAGCGACGCCGCAAGGTGGCACTTACGTTCTGGAAACATTGAAAATTGCCGTCGACCTAACGTTGGCGCATAAGACGCATGGAATCTGCTTTGCACCGTTAAATAAGAAAGCAATGAGTATGGCCGGGTTAGAGCACAGAGACGAACTTTCATGGTTTGCTGAACTGACGGACTTCCATGACTTTGGCTGTGAAATTAACGTCGTTGATGATATCTGGGCAGGTCGAGTGACCTCTCATATTCCATTTAAAAATGTGGTTGAAAATCTATCCATAGACTCTGTTCTTAAAACCATCGAGTTGATGAATAACACCTTAAAATCGGCAGGTTTTGAGGAGCCGAGAATCGCTGTTCAGGCATTAAACCCTCATGGGGGCGAAGGTGGGCTGTTTGGTGATGAAGAAATTACTGTGATTACTCCCGCGATTGAAAAAGCCAAGGAAAAAGGCATTCAGGCATTTGGCCCTTTCCCCGGTGATACCACGATGTGGATTGTTGAAAAAGAGAAGATGAATTCAATTGTGTCTATGTATCACGACCAAGGTGCAACAGCCTTAAAAATGATGGGTTTTGATCGTGGTGTCACGGTTCAAGGTGGGATCCCATTGCCAATAGCGACCGCTAACCATGGCTCTGCATTTGATATTTATGGAAAGAATATTGCGGCAACTCCAGCGATGGAAAATGCGTTGAAGCTGACGGTGAAAATGGCCACTAGCTATCAAAACAACGCATAAAAATAAACCTGAAAGAACTCTTAAGAAATAAGTGGTGAACCCATGAGAAAACCAAAAAAACTGATTAATGAGCCGCTTAATGTGGCACAAGAACAATTTGAAGGTCTTCTGTCTGTCATGAGCGGAAAGTTGGAAGCACTTCCGGGTATTACAGCGGCAATTCGCACCGATCTTCCTTCTGATAAAGTGGCCATCTTGACGGGTGGTGGTGCAGGTCATGAGCCTTTATTTGCTGGGTATGTCGGGCATGGTTTAGCGGATGCCGCCGCATTAGGTGATATTTTTGCAGCGCCTCCACCAAACGTTATTTTACAAACCACAGAAGCGGTAAATAGCGGCAAAGGCGTTATCTATATATATGGTAATTACGCCGGAGATAATATGAATTTTGATATCGCCGCAGAACTGGCAGACGACGATGATATTAAGACTCATACCATTCGAGTATGGGATGACGTGGCGTCAGCGCCGCTAGAAAAAATCACGGAAAGACGCGGCACGGCAGGGGATGTTTATGTATTGAAAATTGCTGGTGCCGCCTCTTTGTCATATAGCTTTGAAGACGTTGTGAAGGTCACGGAGCGCGCACGAGACAATACGCGCTCAATAGGTGTGGCGTTATCAGCAGGCTCGGTGCCGCAAACCAACACCTTTAATTTTGAATTACCAGATGATGAACTTGAGATTGGTATGGGGTTGCATGGTGAACCTGGTGTTGCAAGAGAAAAAATGTCATCGGCAGATGAGGTTGTGACGAAGTTAATCGATCAACTGTGTGATGACTTACCTTACCAAAAGGGTGATGAAGTCTGTTTACTTGTGAACAACTTGGGCTCATCGACTTATATGGAATTGTTAATCGCAAGCCGAAAAGCACACGCTTTGCTTGCTGAACGTGGTATTAGCGTTCACCACACGTTAGTGGGTAATTACTGTACCTCTCAGGAGATGTCGGGTTATTCACTGACAATGCTCAAATTGGATGAAGAAATTAAATCACTTTACGACCTACCTTGTGACTCTTTTGCGTTAAGGAATTAAGAAATGGATGCATTAACAACGAAAAACATGATGGCTTATGTAGCAGATAAAATGATCGCAAGTGAGCCGGTATTAACCAAATATGATCAAGCCATTGGTGACGGTGATCATGGTATCGGTATGGAGCGTGGTTTTAAAGCCGTTGCTGAGTTATTGGCAAGTGATTATCAGCCAGAAGATGTCAGTAAGTTATTACTCAAAATCGGGAGCACCATGATGGCGTCAATGGGTGGGGCATCTGGCGCTATCTTTGGTACGTTGTATCGTTCGGGCGCTAAAGCTATTAAAGGCGCAACGGTGTTAGATACTCAGACGTTGTCGGCGTTTTTAACTGCGGGGTTAGAAGGTGTCTATGAACGTGGTGGTGCAAAGCCTGGTGACAAAACTATGATCGATGCCTTGGTTGCGGCGGTGAAAACATCAGAGTCACTTTCTGGCGATTTAGCGGACCATCTTCCGGCTATTGCTGCGTCAGCAAAGCAAGGCGTTGAGGCGACAAAAGATATGATCGCGACGACGGGCAAGGCAAAAACGTTAGGCGAGCGTTCTCTAGGCCACCCAGATCCAGGCGCCATGTCGATGGCCTTCATTCTTGAGTTCATGAGTGAATTTGCCTGTGAGCAGGTTCCGGCATGAAAAAAATATGGGTAGGGACAAGTTGGAAAATGAACAAGACCGGGGAGACCGCTCAGGCCTGGGCTAACACGGTCTCTACGTCGGTTAAAAATTGCAGTGCTGGTGTTCAACCATTTGTTATTCCTCCTTTCCCTTATATCACTAATGTTGTGAGCGATTTCAGCGATACGAGGATGAAAGTGGGTGCGCAAAATATGTGCTGGCAAGATGAGGGCGCTTTTACCGGAGAGGTTTCGCCGTTAATGCTCAAAGATTGTGGCGCGACGCTAGTAGAAATTGGTCATTCTGAGCGAAGAGGCTTGTTTGGTGAATCGGATAAAACGGTGAACCAAAAAGTACGAGCGGCGTTAAAGCATGGTCTGACACCGCTAGTGTGCGTAGGCGATAGTGCCGATGAAAAACAATGGGGTGTGTCGATTGAATCTGTTGTTAGACAGGTGAAAATCGCGCTGTTTCAAGTGCCGCCTGCCCAAGTTAGTCAGGTCATTATTGCTTACGAGCCTATTTGGGCGATTGGTGAAAATGGCACCCCTGCAACCAATGAAGAAGCGGAAGGTGTTCACCAGGCAATTCGAGATGCGTTGAGTCGCCAGTATGGAGAACCAATAGCTCGCGACATGACTTTGCTCTATGGAGGAAGTGTTAATTTGGGCAATGCGTCGGAATTGCTCGACCAGCCCAATATTGATGGCGTTTTTGTCGGGCGAACCGCATGGCAAGCCTCGGGGTACCTTGAACTGTTGTCTATTGCACAAAGTAAAGCTAACAGTACCGTGAAGGAGCCATGCTAGCTTATGGAGCAAGCCAAGTTAATGTCATGGATATTCCTTGGCTTCTTCATTGCTAAAGTGGTTCCGCAAGTGACTCAGGCGCGGGTTGATTGGATTCGAAGCTTTGCTTTTAGTTACCTCACCCCGAGCTTGTTTTTTTCATCTATTTACCGAGCTGATCTTAATTTACTGCCATCACTGAGCGTTATTGCCACTTATGGAGTTTGTGTCGGCACGCTCTTTTTTGGTTTACGCCATAGTCTGATGAAAAACAAGCTGAACACGGCCTCTTGCGCCAATATTAAAGCCATTTCAGCGATATACCCTAACGCGGTAGGGGTCGGCGTACCATTGATATTTACACTTTATGGCGCGGAAGCTGAACTCATTTTAATGGGTATAGTTGTCACCAACTTACTGGTTGTGCTTCCGTTATTTAATGTATTGATGATTCATTCTGGGGAGCCAGGCTTTTATAGTTATCGCAAGGTAGCCACAGATCCCATTCTTATCGCGATTGTTAGCGGATTATTGTTGAATTTGTGGGGGATGACGTTGAGCCCATGGTTCGTTAACGGTTTGTCGGCGGTGGGTTGGGTGGCCTTACCCGTCATTTTATGTGTACTTGGAGCCAGTTTAAGCTTCTACCAACTTAGGTCGCTTGCCAAAGAAAAAGTGCTGTCACTGTTACTGGTTAAAATTCTATTTTTCCCACTTTTAGTGTTACTCATTGCCCATTACGTGATTGGTTTGAGTGTATTAGAAACCCAAGTATTGGTTCTTCTATCGAGTTTGCCCACGGGCATTAATGTATACCTTCTATCGGAAAGGTATCACGTCGCCAAACAAGCCACCGCAAGCGTGATTTTATTTACGACCCTATTCTCTCTGTTATCTCTTTTGGGCTGGGAACGAGTGGTTGGATATATTGTGACTTAAATAAAGGATTATCGTTATGAGTATTATAGAAAGGTTAGCCATAAATACGGCCATATTTGATGGGCATGATTTAAAAACGTCACTGAAGACAATTAGTAAGCTCGGTGTCCAATATGTTGAGTTCGCCTTTAATCAAGGGTACGTAGGGCAGCTTGATAGCGATATGTTTTCCAAAAATCATGCTCAGTACTTATTAACACTTATGGAAAAAGAATCGCTGAAATCAAATGCGTTGGGATGCACGATGAACTTGGCGGCCCCAAACGCAATCGCAGAGTTTAAAATGCGGATTGATTTTGCGAACCATTTGGGCGTTCGTTTTCTCAATACCTGTACTGGTCCTATCGCTGACCGTCAGGTTATTGTGGATAATTTGAAGATACTTGCGCCCTATGCGGAAGAGCTTGGGTGCGTCATTTGTATAGAGAATGGTGGCGATCTGAATTTTAATGCCTTTGCCACTGCGCACGATGGCATAAGAATTTTACAAGAAGTGGGGCACCCTGCTTTAGCGCTTAATTTTGACCCGGGCAATTCGGTATCACTCGTACCGAACTTGAGTCCCAGTGAAGAAGCGAAAATAGCGATGCCATTTTGCCGCCATTTTCATGTTAAAGATGTACAAGTCCATGATGACAAGTTTACCTTTCCGGCATTGGGAGATGGCATTGTTAACTTTACTCCGATTATCGAGTCATTAGCCATGAGGAAAATACCTTTTAGTATCGAGAAGCCGTTGAGAATGTACCGCCGCAAAGATTCATTTCCCATTCGAGGACGCTCGCCAGAAAGCATTCAAATTATCGCTGACACGTTAGAGCAGAGTGTATCTTTTATTAAAAATCTTGAAAATCAGTAGGGTGTAAGTGCGATGGCAATTAGCAATATAGAAGAAGTAATTGAAGACTACCGTCAAGGTAAAATGGTTATTTTGATGGATGACGAAGACCGTGAAAATGAAGGCGATATTATGATGGCGGCTGAAAAAATCACCGCTCAAGATGTCAACTTCATGGCCACCCACGGTCGTGGGCTTATTTGTTTAACTATGACCAAGCAGCGTTGCGACAGATTAAAGTTATTTCCGATGGTACAGAACCCGACAGAGCCGTGGGCAACGGCATTTACCGTTTCCATTGAAGCGGCGGAAGGGGTGACCACTGGAATTTCAGCAGAGGATCGCGCGGTCACCATACAAGCAGCGGTTAGTAAAGAGGCTAGACCGCAAGATTTGGTTCAACCAGGGCATATTTTTCCTCTTGCAGCGAAAGATGGTGGAGTCCTTGTGCGCGCTGGGCATACCGAAGCCGGGTGCGACTTAGCGAGGCTAGCAGGATTTGAAGCCTCTTCGGTTATCGTCGAGATTCTGAATGAAGACGGCACAATGGCGAGACGCCCTCAACTTGAAATTTTCGCAGAAAAGCATGGAATCAAGCTGGGTACGATCGCAGACCTTATTGAATTTAGGAACAATACAGAAACGACCATTGAACGAATCGCCGAATGTCGATTACCGACTGAATTTGGTGAGTTTAACATGGTGACGTATCGCGATACCGTGGACAATCAGGTTCACTTTGCATTGCAAAGTGGCAGCGTGACAGAAGAGCCCACCAATGTACGCGTCCATGTACAGGATACGTTTCATGATGTGTTATTTTCTGCTCGTGAACCTCGCCATATTTGGCCGCTGCACAAAGCGATGCAAAAAATAGCAGAAGATGGTGGAGTGATGGTGATTCTTAGCCAACAAGAAAACCAAGAAGCTCAGATCAATAAAGTGAAGCATTTTGCCGCGCTTGATAAAGGTGAAGTTTCTCAGAACAGTAAGAAGCTAGATACCTCAAGGCGAGTCGGTGTTGGTTCGCAAATCCTATCGGATATAGGGGTGACCAGAATGAATTTGTTGTCGTCTTCTGATAAGAAATATCATTCCTTGTCGGGATTTGGCTTGACCGTGGTCGATTACATTGAAAGTTAGCATTGGAGACTAGGTTTCCCCTCGGCTTTGGGTTAATGGAGCGAGTGTTTATTATTGGTTGACCTTCCCCTAAGGGTAACCTTTATACTCGCTCCGATTATGTTTCTTCAGGTGTGGTATGCGTCTTTCAAATGCTCGCAAAATTTGGCTAACTCTTTTGAGTCTGGTGGCACTCGTTGTTTCAACGTTTGTCTCAGGTATGCCTGCAATGAGCATGATGGGAGGTATGGACGCTATGTCTGCCTCAATACCTTGCGAAATGAATCAAACTGCTATCACGCACCCAATACGTGAGTCACACCATACTAGCCAAGTGGCAAAGACCCACGGTCTAAAACCCAATGTTTTGAATACTGACGCTTCAGGCTCTCCTGCTGTGGTTTACCATGAGTCAAGCCGTGTTATGGTAGATTGCTCTGATAGCAGCGATATGGCTCACACGTGCTGTACTACGGCGTGTGGAAACACACTTGGCTTGTCGCCTATTGCACTGATTACCAATGGCCATAGCTCGCGTTTTTCGAAAAGAAACAGTGAGCACTTCCTTCCTATATTAACCCGCATTGAATCATTAGAACGCCCACCGACCATTTAATCTGATCTGAATTTTCGTTGAACCCTTAGCTTAGCGCTATGGGTTGATTTAATCGTGCTTGTTTTTTAGCACGCAGATTGGAATTTATTGTGAATCAAAGCATTAATGTGGTTGCGCTTGCTGTGAGCGTAATTCTATTCGTGCCATCAACGGTGTATGCAAAACTACCCGTTGTGAGCAAACAGCAGATACAACAACCTTCTGTCACGCTTTCTGAGCTCATAGAGTATGCGATTGCTAATGATGCGAATCGTATGCAGTACTATGCCCAATCGCAGTCAATGCGGGAGTCGGGTATTGCCAGTTCAACGCTTAAGGATCCCGTGTTCAAGGTGGGAGTCGGTGGCTTACCTACTGACAGTTTTGCATTGGATCAAGATCCTATGAGTAACGTTTCGGTAGGGCTGATGCAGCAATTTGGGCGAGGTTCAACGCTTGACTTGCAGAACCAAAAAGCTCAACAACAAGCCAATGGTGTCGAGTATCAAGTGGCTGTGCGAGAACTGGAGGTAGCGAACAGTCTATCTCAGCTTTGGTATGAGCTGGGTTTTCAACAACAGTCAGAACGTGTGTTGCTAGAAAATCAGCAACTGATGCAGGAAATGGAACGGTTTATCCAAACCAATTACGCCATTGGCAATAGTGAATCACAGGATCTGATCCAAGCTCAGCTGCAAGTCAGTAAATTAGATGACAAGCTGCAAGCAAATCGTCAAATGCAGGCGCGTATTATGTCTCAGTTTTCTGAATGGCTAGGGACAACATGGCTTGCGCAGCAACCTCAAATTACCGCCGCCACTTCCTCCGATTGGTATGAGTTGGAGCGACAACTCTCGCTAGCAAACCAGCGTGATTACTATCCATTACTCAATCGTCATCCGATGGTTCGTATTGCAGATGTTCAAATATCGGCCAGCGAGACTCAAGTTGCCATTGCGCAAGAGGCGTATAAACCACAATTTGGTGTCGAGGCGATGTACGCGCATCGTCGTGCCAATAATATGCGTGGTGAACCTGCACCGGATCTATTAAGTGCCTATGTCACCATGGATATCCCCTTATTTACTGGCAATCGCCAAGATAAAAATCACACCGCTGCCGAGTACCAAGTGGTGGCATCGAAATCCAGCAAAGATGCGTTGCTTTCTCAGATGAATGCCAAAGTGAATGCGTTAATGATGGATAGGCAAAATCTCATGGAGCGTACAGAGCGCTATCGTCAGAATCTGTTGCCTCAAGCTCAGTCTAGGACCCAAGCCGTTGAACGTGGTTATCAGAATAATACCTCACAGTTTAGTGATGTGATTACTTCTGCCACGGATGAACTGGCGATGGAATTAGAGGCGCTGAGACTCGAAACAGACTTAAGTTTGGTCAATAGCAATTTGGCTTATTTCTTAGGTGGGTTCGCTTATCGCGTTGAGCAGCCCACGGTGTCGACATCGTCAAATACGAGTCAATAAGTCACCGTTAATAAGCAAAGGTTAATAAACGATAGCGCCAATAAAGTACAAATTCTGAGAAGGTAATGGATATGAAAACGAGAAATATAGCGCTACTTGCTTTAGTTATTGGAGCAGGGGTAGGGGGGGTCGGTAGCCAGTATTTAATCGGGCACGATATGGCTCTGATGCTTGGCAGTCAAAATGGCACCAGTAGTAATGGTAGCGGTGATAGTAATAATAACGGTAATAGTAACGAGCCGTTATATTGGGTGGCGCCAATGGATCCGAATTATCAACGTGATCAACCGGGTAAGTCACCCATGGGCATGGATTTAATTCCCGTTTATGCGACGGATGCAAGCAGTGCTAACGACAAGGCGGGAACGGTCATTATTAATCCTGCCGTAGAAAATAATCTTGGGGTAAAAACAGAACAAGTAAAACAAGAGAAGCTTTCCCCTCGTATCGAGACCGTCGGGTATATCGCTTTTGATGAAAGTCGCTTATGGCAAACCAATGTACGTGTATCCGGTTGGGTGGAAAAGCTATACATCAATGCGGTTGGTGAGCGAGTCAATAAAGGGGACGTGTTGTTTAAGCTGTATTCACCTGAGTTGGTTAAAGCGCAGGAAGAGTTATTGAACGCTTATCGCACTGGACGAAAGACGTTAGTGACAGGCGCGACGGAACGCTTGCTGACTCTTGGGGTAGACAGGGCTCAAATCAACCAAGTGGTTAAGACGGGAAAGGCTTCTCAGACCATTGATATTAAAGCGTTCGGCAGTGGCATTGTTGCTAAATTAGACATTCGGGAAGGGGGATATTTATCACCCGCGCAGCCGGTGATCAGCGCAGGTCCAATCGATGAAGTGTGGGTCGATGCGGAAGTCTTTGAGCGTCAGGCGCAATGGATTCATGCCGGGAGTGAAGCGGTCATGACGCTTGATGCCCTATCAGGTAAAGAGTGGCGTGGAGCGGTTGACTATGTTTATCCCATTCTTGACCCTGCGACTCGCACCCTAAGAGTTCGCCTCAAATTTACCAACTCGGATTATCAGTTAAAGCCCAATATGTTTGCCAACATTGCGCTCCAGCCGACAAGCCAAGAGTCGGTACTCACGATCCCACGTTCTAGTGTCATTCGCTCTGGTGGAATGACGCGAGTGGTGCTGTCTGAAGGCGAAGGGAAATATCGCTCTGTACGAGTGGAGATTGGACGTGAAGCGAATGACAGGGTGGAAGTGTTAGCCGGGCTGACGTCTGCCGAGCGTGTGGTGACTTCTGCACAATTTATGCTGGATTCAGAGTCCAGCCAAAGTGCGGATCTAGCGCGGATCAATGGTGTTGAAGCCGAGCCAGAAACGGCGTGGGCAAAAGGAGAAATTAGCAGTGTTATGTCGCAGCACGCCATGGTGACGATTAATCATCAGCCTGTTCCTCAGTGGAATTGGCCCGGTATGACCATGGATTTTTCTGTGCAAGAAAACGTGGATCTATCGAAGCTAAAAACAGGTCAGCAGATTGAATTTGCGATGGAAAAGGCCACGTCAGGGCAATATGTCGTGACGGAGATTAAGATCAGCAGCGACGCATTGGCAGAGCAAGTCTGGGTTGATGGCGCGATCACAATGTTAATGGCGGACTTTGGCATGGTGACGCTTAGTCATGATGCGGTGCCAGAGTGGAGCTGGGCGTCAGGAGAAATGAATTTCACGACCAATGGTGAAGTGGCGCTTAGCGATTTTTCTGAAGGGCAAAAGGTTCGCTTTTTAGTCAGTAAAAATGGTGCTGAATATGTGCTTTCTGAACTGCAAAGTGGGGAGGGAGCATTATGATAGGCGCGATTATACGCTGGTCGATCAGTAACCGATTTTTAGTGTTGGTTGCCAGCTGCTTATTAACGTTAGCAGGGTTATACAGCGTTAAAAATACCCCGGTTGATGCGATTCCTGATTTATCCGATGTGCAGGTCATTATTAAAACCAGCTATCCCGGTCAAGCCCCTCAAGTGGTGGAAGATCAGGTTACCTACCCGTTAACGACGGCGATGCTGGCTGTGCCGGGCGCAGAGACCGTGCGAGGGTATTCGTTTTTTGGTGATTCTTACGTTTACATTATTTTTAACGATAAGACGGATATGTATTGGGCGCGTTCACGCGTGTTGGAGTATCTCAGCCAAGTGGCGCCGAATTTACCCTCACAAGCGAAACCCACGTTAGGGCCGGATGCGACGGGTGTGGGCTGGGTGTATAGCTATGTGCTGCAAGATAAAACCGGACAGCATGATCTCGCTGAGCTGCGAAGCCTTCAAGATTGGTTTTTGAAGTACGAATTACAGACCGTTGAAGGTGTCTCTGAAGTGGCGACCGTGGGTGGCATGGTGAAGCAGTATCAGGTGCAAATTGATCCCGCTAAACTTCGTGCTTATGACTTAACGTTACAACAAGTCAATATGGCGATCAGCAACGGTAACCAAGAAACGGGCGCGTCCGTTATCGAAGTTGGTGAAGCTGAACATATGGTTCGTACCACGGGCTACTTAACCAGTATTGAAGACATCAAAGCATTACCTCTCAAGGTCACAAGCAAAGGCACGCCATTACTTCTAGGGGACGTTGCCGATGTGAACCTTGGCCCACAAATGCGTCGAGGTATCTCTGAATTTAACGGTGAAGGCGAAGCCGTTGGCGGGGTTATCGTGATGCGCTTTGGCGAAAACGCCAGTCAGGTTATTGATAATGTAAAAAACAAACTACAGGCGCTACAAGGTGGGTTACCTGACGGAGTCGAAATTGTTGCTACCTATGACCGCTCAACGCTGATTAACGCAGCAGTAGACAACCTTTGGAAGAAGTTGGCTGAGGAATTTATCGTTGTCGCCGTGGTGTGCGCTTTGTTCCTATTTCATATTCGTTCGTCGCTTGTTATTGCCATCAGCTTGCCTATTGGGATCTTGTCGGCATTTATTGTCATGCATTGGCAGGGTATCAACGCCAACATTATGTCTCTAGGAGGGATTGCTATTGCCATTGGTGCGATGGTGGATGGGGCGATTGTTATGATTGAAAATGTGCATAAGCACATAGAGAAAACCCCGCTCACGGATAAAAACCGCTGGCAAGTGATTGGTAAAGCAGCGGAAGAAGTGGGCGCACCGCTTTTCTTCTCTTTATTAATTATTACTTTGAGTTTTGTGCCTGTATTTGCGTTGCAGGGACAAGAAGGCAAGATGTTCTCGCCCTTGGCGTATACCAAGTCCTACGCAATGGCCGCCGCCGCAGGCTTAGCGATTACGCTTGTGCCCGTACTCATGGGGTACTTTATTCGCGGCAACGTGTTACCAGAGAATAAGAACCCGGTAAATAGAGCGCTGGTGGCACTGTATCGGCCAATGCTGAATCTCAGCCTGCGTTATCCAAAGTCCATGATCTTGGTCGCCGTTGCGCTGATGGGGTCGGCGTATTACCCCACAAGCCAACTAGGCAGTGAGTTCATACCGCCTTTGGATGAGGGTGATCTGATGTACATGCCAACCACCTATCCAGGGATATCTATTGGCAAAGCGCGCGAGTTATTGCAACAGACGAATAAGCTGATTAAAACCATCCCAGAAGTGAACACCGTTTGGGGGAAAATTGGTCGCGCTGAAACCGCAACGGATCCCGCACCGTTAACAATGATCGAAACCACGATTCAGCTAAAACCAAGAGATGAATGGCGAGAAGGCGTCACTACAGAATCGTTGCGTAAAGAGTTCGATGACTTGATTCAGTTCCCCGGTCTCACTAACGCTTGGGTCATGCCGATCAAAACGCGTATCGATATGTTGGCAACCGGTATTAAAACACCAATAGGGATCAAGATTGCCGGACCTGATTTATCGGTCATCGAGAAGATTGGTTCGGACATTGAGCCAATATTGAATCGTGTGCAAGGAACGGTTTCCGTTTATGCCGAGCGAGTGGCGGGTGGACGTTATGTCACGATCGATATTAAACGCTTAGCAGCCGCGCGCTATGGGCTGAATGTCAGTGATGTTCAGCAAGTCATTTCCACCGCAGTAGGGGGCATGAACGTCGGGGAAACCGTTGAAGGACTTGAGCGATACCCAATAAATGTACGCTATCCACAAGATTATCGAGACTCGGTGGTGAAGTTGCAAAATTTGCCATTAGTCACGCCAAACGGGGCACGAATTGCCTTAGCGGATGTCGCAGATATTCGTTATGAAGATGGGCCGCCGATGATTAAAACCGAGAATGCACGTCCCAACGGTTGGGTGTTCGTGGATATCGCTGAACGAGATCTTGGTTCTTATGTCAGTGAAGCGCAGAGAGTGGTGAGCGAAGAACTCGTGTTGCCTGCCGGTTACTCGTTGGCATGGTCTGGGCAGTATGAATATATGGAGCGCGCCAAAGAGCGTTTAAGTGTCGTCGTTCCCGTGACGCTGGCCATTATCATGTTGCTACTTTACTTAAGCTTTAGACGATTAGGGGAAGTGTTCATCATCATGGGTACATTGCCGCTGGCGATGGTGGGGGGATTATGGCTGATGCACTTTCTTGGCTATAACTTCTCAATTGCCGTTGGGGTGGGTTTTATTGCTTTAGCGGGCGTCGCGGTAGAAATTGGCGTCATCATGTTGGTGTATCTCAATCAGGCATGGCATGCCCGAAAACTATCCGCTCAAGAGCAGCGAACGCCATTGACCGCGGCGATGTTAACGGACGCGATTCAAGAAGGTGCTGGGCTACGTGTACGTCCGGTGATGATGACCGTGCTTACCGTGATCATTGGTCTTATTCCCATCATGTATGGCTCTGGAACAGGTTCTGAGGTCATGCAACGTATTGCCGCACCGATGATTGGTGGCATGGCGTCGGCGTTGCTATTGACACTATTAGTCCTACCCGCCATTTATCAGCTTTGGAAGTCGAAAGAAATCCAGCCTGAAATTATCGTGATACCTGACGAAATTAACTCGAAGTAAATGATCGATATTATTTAAGAAAGAGGCCGCTTTGCTATCGGCTAGGCGGCAACATCACTATTATAAGGAACAGAACATGAAAAAATCACTACGCGCGTTAACTCACACTTTAACCATAACGATGACACTATTTTCGGCAAGCTCAATGGCTAATGAAATGGACCACTCCAAGATGAATCATGCGATGCCGATGGAGCATGGCTCTATGGATCATGGCTCTATGGATAATAGTTCGATGGATCATAGTTCGATGGATCATAGTTCGATGGATCATAGCAAAATGGATCACTCGATGATGGATGATGCGAAAATGGACCACGGCAACATGATGAACATGAAAGGGTTGTCGGCGGTAGGCATGCCAGCTAAAGGCGCGAAGCCGGATAAAGTGGTTCATGTAGTATTAGGGGATGATATGAAAATCACCTTCAAGCGAAGCGTTGATATTAAGCCGAATGATGTGGTGCAATTTGTCGTAATGAACACCGGTAAAGTCGAGCATCAATTCTCTATTGGCTCAGTGACGGAACAGCTTAAACAGCGCGAGATGATAAAATCGATGCCAGCGTCGCAAGAGCTGCAAAAAATGGATAATGTTGTTTATGTGAAACCAGGTAAAGCAGGGCAGATTCTGTGGCATTTTCACGGTGAAAAACAAGTAGAGTTTGCGTGTAATATCCCCGGTCATGCTGAAGACGGGATGACAAAAACCATCGAAGTACAGTAATACTGTAGTGCTGAGTGAGCTCTGAGTACGGAATGGCGCGATAGTGGTGAGAAATGTCCTATCGCGTCATTGTCCGGAGTTAACGTAACAAAGCGAGGTTAGCATTAATTGGTTATGTTAAGCTTGCCACGGATAATGGCATATCCACGATGCTTAAATGTCTAACTAAACCAACGAGGCGCGATGTGAAGTCCCTTTTTCTTACTGCAATGCTGATAGCGGCACCTATGTTGATAGTGGCACCTAGGTTGATAGCGGCACCGAGCTATGCAGGCTCTTTGTGTCAGTCGAATGAAGTGGATGTCACAGGCTGTGAACTGAGAAATGGAAAAACCGTCAGTTTCTGTGCTGATAGTGAAGGGTTGATCACTTACCGCTATGGCAAAGCAGCCAAGGTTGAACTGAGAGTCACAGAGCCTAGAGTTGGAGCCATGAAGATAAGCAGTGAGTCCTATTCTCGAGGCGCGGCCTCCGAGTATCAAGCCGTAAATGGTCAATATTACTATGACTTTGTCGATGCATTATATGGAAGCAATGACGCGAATTATTTGCTATTAGAATTGGACCATCGTGGCGTGAATATTCCTTGGTTGAATGAAGGGAGTATGTCGCACCATACCATCAATAAGTCGTTAACCGTGTCCCATGAAACCAAAGGTGAATTGGTTTCGTTGCTGTGTGTCGAAGATAGCCACTTTTACGGAGAGCCTCATAAGCAAGCTGACTATATTCATATTATGAGAGAGGTCAGCGAAAAGTATCGTCATCATTTGCCAGGTTCCATCCCTCAATGCCAGGACGAGTCCGACTCTTGTATCACCATTTATGAAGATTCCAAACAAGAATTTGTTTTGGTTTATTTTTTGCCGATTGAAAATAGTGCGTTTATAAACAACCGCGCTTATTTGATCAAAGCGGTAACAGGCGCTATCTCAGAAGTTTCATTGTCGCTTCTCACTGAGGTAAAAGAAGATAAATCGCAGCCAATATTGTCATTGCCAAAGACGTTGCATTTAACGCTTGATAGGCAGCAAACGGTCGTGTCGATTGAAGCACGAAATGACTAAATACTTCCCAACTAAGTACTTATACCCACCTATGTTAGTCACACTGTATTAGCCAGAATATACACGCAATGTTCACTTTATTTACATGATGCCTTGACCTCAACTTAGCTTGAGGTTTTATGCTTACCCCAACAACAACGAAAGGGGTAGGTCATGCAAAATAATTATGTAAAAGAACTCGCAACAAAGACTTTTCAGGAAGACATTGCCAAAGAGTATCATCGCGCCCAACGGCGTTCGTTCCACAGCCCTAGTTTTATTGCGGGTCTATTCGCCGCCGTGATTATGGTTAATTTATTTTGAACAAGGGTGATGGGAAATAGCGGGGTATGTAGTGTCGTTGAAAGCTTGTCACTGAGGGAACTTTCTTAACGTGTAAATCAACTCTTTTTCTTGTTTAACAAGCTAAGCCAAACTAGTTTAATCTTTGAATGGATACAAACACAGAGGCTTAAAGAAACGATGAAAGGATTTCATATTCGGACAATGACCGAAAGTGAGTTAGACATAGCGGTCGCTTGGGCTGCTGCTGAGGGATGGAACCCGGGATTAAATGACGCTCAAAACTACTATTTAGCTGATCCGAAAGGGTTCTTGGTTGGTGTGCTGGATGGTGAGCCAATTGCCTGTATTTCTGTCGTTAGGTATGAGGATAGTTTTGGCTTTCTTGGCTTCTACATCGTTAAGCCTGAGTATCGTGGCTTGGGTTATGGTTGGAAAATTTGGCAACATGGAATGGCTTACTTAGACGGGTGCAATATTGCTTTAGACGGTGTCGTCGATCAGCAAGATAACTATCAACGTTCTGGTTTTGGCTTGTCACATCGCAATATCCGTTATGAAGGTGTCACTCGAAAGCGCGACGACACCACTGATAAGGTCGTGGAAGTAAGCAGCGTAGATGAAGATGATTTAAATCATTACTTGGCGGCTTTTTTCCCTGCGATCAGAGCTGAATTTAATCATGCATGGTTTACTCAACCTAACAGTGTGGCCATCCTTTATCTTGATGGTAATGAAATTAAAGGTGTCGGTGTAATACGCTCATGTCATAGCGGATATAAGGTTGCACCTCTATTTGCAGATAATGCCGAAATCGCTAATGAGCTCTATAGAAGCCTTCTATCTCACGTTGAAGAGACCGCGCCTGTTTATCTAGATGTTCCAGAAAGTAATACAGCCGCGGTGACACTTGCTCATCGAAACCAAATGATGCCGTGTTTTGAAACAGCGCGCATGTATACGAAAACGTCACCAGATATTCAGATTGAGCGTACATATGGTGTCACGTCGTTTGAAATCGGTTAATCGGTACTAAATTAATCAGTGCTAAAGTAATAGATGCAAAATTGATAGAGGCTAAATAGCGCTTTGCCTTCGATGGGAAAACAAAGCGCTGTTGGCCTATTTACGGGTTTTGCTTGGCATTAATACTAGCGTAAGTATGTAGGAGTTCAGTGAGTATTTTCACCCAACCAAAGGCTTCAGTGGGTGGCTCAATGAGTAATTTTTCAACGTGCTCACAATGCGTTTCTAGTGTAATAGCTTGTTCTAAGTTAAATGAAATGGCATAAAAGTGCCAAAGAACGAGTCGTGTCATTCGTTCACTATTTTGTTTAGCATTATCTGAATCATCAAACGCTTGCTGGATTTCACAAAGTGCTATGGCCGTCATACGCAATGTCGCATCCAATCGTGCCGACATCATACGTTCTTCACTGTCGACTTCTTCCTGTTCAAAAGTGAACAGTTCACTCATGACTTCTTCTGGCACCATCTTACTGATCATTCGCATACTGAACTCTTCGAGTTCATGACGTGGCATGGTGACAAGGCAGTTAAAGGTGTAATCACGAAGCATAAATAAGTCGCTCTAGTTAGCTATTGAATCGAACTCGCATTCTAATCTCTATCGGCAAATTTACCAGTGTTGAAATGAAAGTCGCATAATTTCTTGCGTTTTCGCCGTTGCTTAGTTAATAAAGCAGAAGTAACAATGTATCTATAAGTCTCAGTTTGAGTTTTCATTAGTCGTAAATTGATACTTATTGTCACCTTGTGTTTTTTGTCCGCGGTTATACTTACTCCGAACTCAACAAAAGGTACTCATTATGAAAGCAATCACTAAGTCGGTTATCGCATTAAGTTTTTTAGCGGTAGGATCTGCTCAGGCATTAGAAATCACCAGCAATGATATTCAAGAAGGTCATCCAATGGCTAAGACGTTTGAATACTCAAGCTGGGGATGTGATGGAGGTAATTTGTCACCGCAGTTGATGTGGAAAGATGCACCAAAGGGAACCAAGAGCTTTGCGATTACAGCTTATGACCCAGACGCGCCTACGGGAAGTGGTTTTTGGCACTGGATCGCTTTTGATATTCCAGCCTCTGTTAGCGAATTGCCTCGCGGCGCCGATATAAAAAAATTAGGCGGTATGGAATCACGAATTGATTATGGCACAGTCGGTTTTGGTGGGGTTTGCCCTCCAGAAAAAGAGGGCATGCACCGTTATCAATTTACCGTATGGGCACTGCCAACCGATACATTAAATTTACAAGCAAATACGCCGGCAGCGGTCGTGGGTTTCACGTTGAATAGTATGGCGCTCGATAAAGCGACGTTAACGGCAACATATACCCGATAATAGCGTATATCTACTAGAGTTTTGGAGTGGAATGGATGAGCAACCAATATCAAGTGACGTTATTTCGTGCAGAGCAGCTGCAACAATTACGCAATGTGCGGATTCATTCCCCGAGTATTATTCAGATCATATCAGGCAGTAAGCGCTTATTTTGGAAAGATGCCGCTGTGGATATTTCTCAATCTCAGATTTTGTTATGTGAGGCATCAGCATCACTGTGCTTTGAGAATCTTCCACAAAAAGGTCGGTTTTTATCTAGGATGTTTAGCTTTTATTGCCAACCGACAAACGCGATGCTTGAGCTGAGTGCCCAAAGCGCCAGTACGGCAGAGACGCCCGCGATAGAAATGGATATTGCATTGCGAGATACGCTCAATGCTCTATTTTCATTTGATCTGCATAGGATGAGCCAAACTACTCAGACATTTTGGGTGATGGGGCTGTTTCAACAACTCGCAGAGAAAGGGGTATTACATCAGTTATTTATTAATACTAGCGCGTTTAGTCAGCAGCTAAGCCATTATTTGTCTTATGATCCGGGTGAGGAGCATGCATTGGAAACGGTCGCTGAACGTTTTGCGATGAGTCGCGCGACGTTAATTCGTAAGCTCAAGCAAGAAGGTACTCAGTATCGTGAAGTGTTAGCTGAAGTGCGATTTAGCCATGCATTGCAGTTGATGCAAAATGGCCACGATAATGTTCTCAAATTAGCACAGCAGTGCGGCTATCAATCGGCTAGTCGATTTAGCCAGCGTTTTAAAGGCAAGTTTGGTGTGACTCCTGCGGACTATATGAAAACGTTAGCCTCAAATGCCTTACCTTAAGAACACGTGAAATGGCAGATTTTTGCAGATGTGTGTGAAAATGTCGCTATGCAAGATAACGTTATATGGATAAAAAACGGCCCAGCAAGATTTGCCAGGCCGTTTTTATTAATCATGGGGGAGCAACAAGTTAACCGATGAACGCAGTTTGCTTCACTGCCCTTACCTAATTCTTACCCTTTTAAGCGGGTATTTTTGTTTGATTTGTTTTTAATCGCGCGAGCAAAACGAAGGCGACGCTCTGCCGAGCTCTGTTCGTCTGAATTGTTAGTACGGCCTTGGCGATCTTTAAAAGCAGGTTTGCTTTGCATTTTCGTCAAAAGAGCATCACGGCTTGCCGGCTCGTAGCCTGCCAGTTGAACGCGCTTAATTCTTTGTTGAATCAGTTTTTCAACTTGAACAAGTGTCAGCTCTTCTTCGCGGCTTACAAATGAAACGGCATGGCCTTGTTGTCCTGCACGTCCCGTACGACCGATACGGTGTACGTAGTCTTCTGCAAGGAATGGCATGTCGTAGTTAACCACATGCGGTAAACCTTGAATGTCTAAACCGCGCGCGGCAACTTCGGTTGCTACCATCACGCGGGCTTTACCAGACTTAAATTCGTCTAGCGCACGTCGACGGGCGCTCTGTGCCTTATCGCCATGACAAAGTACCGCGTTGATTCCATCTAGCTTAAGCTCTTTTACCACTTCATTAGCGGTTTCTTTGTAGTTAACAAAGACCAGTACTTGCTGCCAGTTTTTTCTGCCAATCAATTCAGACAGTAGCTCGCGCTTACGGTCTTCATCGACCGGGTAAACAACGTGAGCAACTGTGTCTGCTGTTGAGTTTTCAGCATTAACAATAATACGCTTTGGTTTACGCAATAAATCTTGCGCTAACGAGTTCATTTGTGGTGATGACGTTGCTGAGAAAAGCATGGTTTGTGGGTGCTGAGCAATGCCATTCATGATGGTACGAATCGCGCTGATAAAGCCCATGTCTAGCATGCGGTCGGCTTCATCAAAAACCAAAAACTCGAGGCTAGCAAAACTAATGTTACCCAGTTCAAGGTGCTCGATTAAGCGACCTGGTGTAGCAACAAGGACGTCTACGCCTGCGTTAAGTTTACGCTCTTGAGAGGACATTTTTGCTCCACCAAATACGGCGGCTACCGAGATATCTACGTACTTGGTGTAGTTCTCGATGTTATGTGCAATTTGGTCAACAAGTTCGCGAGTTGGTGCAAGAATTAGTGCGCGGACTTGTGAGCGGCGGCGTGATTGCGGGTTTTCAACCATTTGCTGAATAATAGGCAAAGAAAATGCAGCGGTTTTACCTGTGCCAGTTTGTGCATGTGCAAGGATATCAGCACCACGACGAGCGTGTGGGATAGCCTGTTGTTGAACGGGAGTGAGCTTTTCATAACCACACTCAGTTAGTGCGCGCACAATATCAGCTGAAAAACCTTGTGATAAAAATGACATTCTTTGTTCCTAAAAGCAGTGGCTGTTATGGGTGCTTTTCAACACAAAAAGTAGCAAACAGCGGCTGACCAAAAATACGGTCGCTGATTATAGAGGAATAATCAGTGCCTGTGGTGACTAATTTTAGGTGTTGACGTAAATTTGTACAATGACAGGTGTCGGAAGGTAATAAAGTTTGTTCAGATACAATAAAGATAGATCGTTTTTGGCGGGATCAAGTTGGATGGGGGGTAGGTAAGCTAAAGCACTTCTGGCCCTTTCCGTGTTAGAACTATTGCTCGTATGAGTTCTAATAGGTGTCATTTGAGTAAAATATCCTAACCAACCTAATATGCAGTTAAGCACCTACTAGGAAGGCGATATTTAAGTCACATAGGTGTAAGCGTGTCATAAACCCCGCATTCTAGTTGCTGAGCACAAATATTAAGGTCAATCGAGTATATCAACAGCAAATTTGAGACTGTAAGACTCGTTTAAGACGCCTATGGACAGAGGACGGTTGGAAAGGTGCTGACTTCACTTCCCCTGAGTTCGTTGAAAAGATTGCGGATCTATTTGTTCAGACTGACCGTTGATCCTAATTTTAGAGATTATTTAAATTTTAAATGAGTCTAATAATCTATGGGTCTTAAACTTTAAATATACTAATGAAACTTGTAAGTGACCTTAGCAAGTTTTCTAAGTCATGTTTAGGTATTTCCTTGACGTCAATCTCAACATCTTCAATGAACACCTTGCTAATCACGTTTCTACATGCTTCTAACAATGCATCTAGCTCAGGAGGACTAAACCCTCTTAGTCTAAGTTTCATAGAAAGAATGGTAATTCGTTTGTAGTTTTCGACATCTACTTCATCGGCAAGGCTGCTTGCTTCTCTCAAGCGACTGCATTCAAAATAAAGCCTGATTGTACGCTCTTCTATTTCAGCAACCGTGTCAGGTATTAGTTTTTGCGAAGCGGATTTTTTCCATGTACGTAGAGCGGACAACGCAACAAAGGAAGCAACAACAGTCGCGGATCCAGCAGCAATCGTTGAAACGTCCTTCAAGAATTCCCATGATGTGAGATCAGAGGCGTTAGTTGCCATACCTCCATAAAAGCTAACTAACATCAGGAAAACTAGAAGTATCAATGTTACTGTTGATTCTTTCATAAGAGCCCAAGATTGAATTAATGGTTAAATATACCATGATTGATCAATGCTCTGTATACATAACAGCAGGTTAGCCCTATCTGGCAATATCAAATTTTAACCAGTTAGGGCGTAAAGAGAACGTGTGGAACGATACTTAATAGAGCGAAAAGAGGCAGTCCTCAAAAAGTTATGGCCATCCCATAACCTGACCATAGCGCAAGTACCAAAAGAAGAAGGCATGATCTGCATCTGAGAAACTGGACACTCACTAAGCGACTTTTCCATATTTAAAGTTATCCGCATTTCCTTAGTTTACGTGATTACCCTAAGTAGCTTTTGTCCAAAAGTGTTTCAACCTAATCAATCTCTATTGTTTTCCAAAAAAAAGAATAAAAGGACACACACCAAAAGTACAAGCCTTCCCGATGAAGTTCAGTTTGGCGGGTTCAAACAGCGTATCATTTCAGCGTATCAAACAGTTTGAGACTGGGCTGCTGTTTAGATGGTTAGTAGTACTTTCCTCAAGGACTTAATAAACGTGCACCATCTTTCTTTGGATTGGTGCACGTTAGTACCATAGAAAACATCCCGACAAGTAAGAGCATTTGATTTTTAACCCAACCAAATAGCTACAGTGCGTTATAGCCATCAGCAACTCTATTCATAGCCGAAGTAAAACCGATCGCCGAGAGTCGAACTTTGTTCCACTGTACATATGTGCCATTAACAAAAGCTTCAGCGACAAACTTTCTACCCGCAACTGACTTCGGAGTTTCCATACATTGTGTTTTGCCAACACGACTAGTAGTAAACCTAACCGCTTGCCCATTAATGCGATGAACCGTTTCTCTTGACTCATCACATACAAGATCTTCAGGATTCCCCCATAATGTCGCGTATCCAACAGTAATCTCGCCATTATTCATAGGCCAAGCAACCAGAGCAGTTCCCGAGTCAGAGAAAATGTTATTGTTAATCGAAAGAAAAGCTACGTTATTGGTATTTACTTCCCATTTGGTAACTATGTCATTACTAGCTCGCTGAGCCTGCGGAGAGTGGGAAGTTTTATGAACTTTCTTCTCGATTGCTTTCTCTTTCTGAGGTGCTGCTTGAGCAATGCTTCTCAAGTCTCGCTTAACACAAGAAGACCATGAACTAGGGCCTAAAGAGCGAGAGCAGGACTCATTTATCCACGCCTGAGTAGATGAATCAAGAGATGCTAAGTGATCCTCTGGAAAGTCATCATTAAATGCTTTCAAATCCCGTTTAACACAAGAGCTCCATGAACTAGGACCAAGGGAACGAGAGCAGGACTCATTCACCCAAGCTTGTCTCGATGAATTAAGTAATGAGAGCTGAGATTCCGGAAAGTCATTATCAAATGCGTTCAAATCGCGATTGACACAAGAAGCCCACGAACTCGGACCTAAGGAGCGAGAGCATGAATTGTTCACCCACTTACGTATCGAAGGCTCTGCGTCTTTCAGCCTTTTATCCGGAAAGTTATTATTTATTGCAGCCACATCGCGGTTAACACAAGAGCTCCAAGATGATGGACCCAAAGACTTTGAGCATGAATTGTTAATCCAGTCTCTATATTCAGGCGCTAGTTGGTCTAACTTGGATTGCGCAGACATCGCATGTGCCATAGTTGGCAAAGCTAAAACTAGAATAATAAAAAGACGAATAATCATTAATTGATACCTAGCTGTACACATTCTATTCCTAAATCACCGTCAACTCTGTCGTCGAAACCTTTTCGAGCAATCGACCCTAATTCTGAACGAGCCGCACATAAGTCTCTCGTAGAAGCTTCGCCTTTTTCACCAAAAACTTGTCCAGCTCTTTCATCACCAACGTAAAGCTGGAAGAAGTAGTAACCCACGAACAAGAGAACCAGTAAAATAATGTAGCGACGACGCTTTTTCTTTGAAAAGGTAGCTTCAATATCGCGCTTGGCTATCTCTAGTACTTGTAATGAGTCAGCTTCACGCTTGAGCTTGTAGCCTTTTTTAGAAAGGCTCTCAACCTCATCTTCCTCACAAATTACGACTGACTTTCTTTTAGTAAGAAGGGCATATTTCATTTCAATACTCTATTAACATGCAGCGATCCTTTATGCTCTAACATGTGAACCAGTATCCCTCTGGCATCTTGATAAGTTATTAATAATACAAAATAGCAAGTGGTTCTTTGAGCCGAATCACTTAGATGCTGTAAACGCGCATCATAGGTTCGAAGTACTGAACTGTACAGTCTGAATGTATTGGATTTTATGATAGGTTTGTCACTCGTTACTCAATGAGATCTGCCAATGACCTTGATGGAAAGAACAATGTGGTTAAGTTGGTGCAAAGTGTCCGATGTGGAACCCACTGGCTCATGGTTTACTTGGCTCTGCTCCAAAACAAGTTTAGATGTTAGAAAATCATCATAAGATTGATTTGGCCAACAAGCTATTTTCTAATTGTGCAACAAGCTGCTGCACAATTAGAAAATAACTCGAATCAGCTTGTTGGATAGACTCTAATACCAACTTTGCAAGAGGCCGTTGTAGCATTCATTCTGACGCGCTTCTGCCCCTTTATGAGCTTGGTGCGGGTATAATCGAATAGTAAAGCTTGTTGTATTACATACTTTTTCTAATATTGGGCTCGCAAAGTATGCAGTCATAGTTACTCATCCACTACAAATAGGAAATTTTCTTGATGCGAAAATCCGATAAGAAGATCGATAATCTGATTAGAGAAGTGTTAACCAAAGTTTGTGAAGATACCCTTAAAGGCTATGACGGTTTTGTTTGGGTGACTCATAAGGTTAAATTCTCGTCCTTCCCACAGAGCTTAAAAATTATCTGCGTATTCGAAACGAATCTAGATAGAACCAATTTTTTAATGGGAGACGGCCAGCAGCATGTCTCAACAACCATCCAAAAGGCGTTCAGCCAGGCTGGGGTCCAACTAAAGAATGTAGAGAAGCAAATTAGTTACGATGCACAAGAAAAGTTCGAGAGTTGATATAAAGCCAGAAGGCTAATGTCTACCCTCTGAATCAGTGCGATGAACTCTTGTTCACTTATCCCCGCTCTGACCGTGGCAAACTTACCTTTGACCTAAAGTATTTTGCACATTTTCTTCATATACAGTCATCTTATCTGTTCTGATTCCAATTTAGTCACACTTAATACCTATTTTTCTTGCTAAAAAGGTAGAAAAGTTTATGGTGTTATTAAGTTGAAGTAGAGAGTCGACATGTCATTACAGAAAAAACAATCCAAAGTATCACTAAACATTAAAATTTCATCAGACTTAGATTTTCGTCTTAAGCGAGCTAGAAAATCAGCACGTGAGCAAGGGTTGATGTTCAACGTATCTCAAGAAGTTGAAAAATTCCTTGAGAAGGAAGTAAAGAAAGTCGAACGTCACCTATCAATAGATGAAGAGATTAAAAGTAACCTAGAGGAACTTGGTGGACTTAATGTAGATAAATTAATCAAGTCAATGGATTAGGTTTAATTCGATAGTGTTGATTCGATTGACTTACAAACTATAGTTAAGCATGGAGATGATTATGGGAACAATAATTGGGCTATTGATTTTAGCTGGGGTCGATATATTCCTAAAGCGTAAAACAGGACTTCATTTGCATCAGTGGATTGCAAAAAAATATCGAGATTCTCATAAGAACAAATAGACTATTCTTGTGAGAATTACAGAACCCATCATTTCACCGATTCGATTTCAAGAATGCTTGTGGTGATTGTTTTCATTAAGTGATGACGACGCGTGCGGTTAAGTGAGCAAATTCACTAACAGTTTTCTGAGTTTCCCCTCATAATGCGCGCTCAGCTGTCGTAACGTCGATAAGCGACAGACGAATTGTCGTACGGTAGCGACGATGAATCGTATCATCAATGGGTAACTAAGAATGCATTATATGAGTTTGCAATTGGATGCGGCAGCGCAAGCTATCGCCGGTGAATTGCTAGAAGGGTTAGAAAACGAAGAGGGTTGGATCAAAATGACCGCACGAATTGCGGCGCAAATTGATACCAAACTGAATGAAAATGGCTACGTGGGCACCGTTACTTGGTTTAGTGATGAAGACTATATCGAGAGCGATATTGTCTATTCCTAGAGAATCACTCCTAGCAAACTACACTCGGCTCACTTCATCGAATTGATGTCTTTTGTAGAGCACGACTTTTTGACTAACGTTGGAAAGCCGTGCTCGTTGGTATCGAAACAGAGCGTTCCTGTTCCGAACCATTTTCATCGCTCCTTTTGAACCACTACTTTTCAACGGTTAAGGTCTTACCGAGTCGGCTGCTTTCCATCGCCAGTTCAATAATTTTTATGGTCCAAATCGCGTCGTTCGCTTCAACAGGTGGGCGACCGTTATTGCGTATCGACTCTGCCATGGTTGCAAAATAGTGTTGGTAATTGCCTGGCTCAGTAACCACCGTGTTGACGGAGTCTGCGTGATACAGATTACCGTAATGCTCCGGTGCTTCTTCTGTCCAATTTGGCTCTGATGGCGAAACACCCGCGATCAATCGTTCTTCTTGGGGATCGAGACCGAATTTTTCATAGCTACCTTTCGTACCTTTGACGCTAAAGCGATGATTTGGCGCAGCGCTAAAGAGATCGCCGTGTAACAGCGCGACGTGGGTGGGATAATGCAGTGTGACATTGAAGTAATCCACATTTGAAGAGCCTTCTCTTAGCATCAAGCATTGGGCGGTAATCGCGTCCGGCAAACCAAAAAGATCTAAAGATTGATCAATAAGGTGTGAACCTAAATCGAACAGAATGCCGCCACCATTTGTGGTTTGTTCACGCCAGCGTTGACGAACCTCTGGACGAAAACGGTCGAAGTGAGATTCGAAGTGTTTAATGTCGCCAATCTTACCTTCTTCGATGAGCTTTTTGACGGTAAGAAAATCACCATCCCAACGGCGGTTATGATAAACACTGAGTACACGTTGCTGTTTCTCGGCTAGCGCAACGAGAGTCTCGCCATCTTCTACCTGAGTCACAAATGGCTTTTCGATGATGACGTGCTTGTTATTTTCTAGGGCCTTTTTCGCCAATGAAAAGTGCACGTCATTGGGTGCGGTGATAATCACCAACTCAGCATCGCTGTTATTGAGCAGCTCATCGGCGGTGTGATAATGCGCCACGGTAGGCCAATCATTGGTAACGGACTCCGCTTGGCTGCTGCTAATCGCACACAGGTCAAATTCAGCCATGCTGCTGATAAATGGGATGTGGAAAGTTTTTGCTGAAAATCCGTAACCAATGACGGCGGTTTTGATAGGGGTAAAATCCATAGTGTTTAACTCTTCGTCGAAGGGGTCGTAAGAATGATGTCGATATCGTGCTTGGCAAGCTGACTGGCAATGTTAGCGGGCGGGGCTTGATCGCAAACGATCACATCAACGTGCTCAAAGCTGCAAACTTGGAAAAAGTTTTGCTGGCCAAACTTGCTGCTATCACAAACTAAAATGGTCGTTTCAGCTTGTGCGATCATCGCTTGCTTCATCGAGGCTTCGGCTTCGCTGCTGGTGGAAACTCCATGTTCTGATAAGGCGCAAACCCCTATGAATGCTTTGTTAATTCGGTAGCTTTCTAATTGCTTAGTCGCATTACTGCCAAGAATGGCACGATGAAACACGTCAAACTCCCCACCCAAAATATGAACCCCAATCTTTTGCTCTGCATTGTGTATTGAGTCTGCGCCACGAGTGAGTGTTGATAAACAATCGACCGAATTGGTGACGACAGTAAGCGGGGCGCGTAGGTACGTTGCCATTGCAGTTACTGTCGTTCCCGTATCAAGCAGTACATAGTCATTCGCTTCAACTAGGCTGGCGGCGAGTTGGCCGATGTCCACTTTTGCCTGACTAATGGTTTTTTGCTGATAGGCTATTGCATATGGAGTGACCGGAGAAATTATCGCACCACCACGAATGCGTTGTATACCGGGTTGTTGAGCAAGCTTGACGAGGTCACGTCGAGCAGAATCCCGGGAGATCGCGTATTGCTCGCAGAGATCATTAAGGGTAATTTTGCCTTTTTGATTGAGCAAGGTTTGCATTGCTAGTAATCGTTCATCTTGGGTCATAGCTTGTTGTGTCATAGCGTTTTGCGTCATCGTTATCGGTAGACTCATGTTCAAACCGTGCCATATGAGGCAGTTAACATGATTGTGTTTGTTAACGTAATGGAATTTGATTAAGTGGTTTTGCGTGATTGTAAGGTATATTAAGTGGTTTTGCACGCGTTAGCTTAGTCATCGTACAATCTTTGCTGTTCAGTGGGGGGCTTCACGATAGAGACGGCCTTTCGGGAGTGGTGTTTTTGATAGCGAGAGGACGAGAGAGAACTTTTTAATAAAGATGGATCTCAAGAGAATAGTCGCCTAAAATTATGGAGTTAGGTAAAGTATTTTCAAAAGCTAGCATCGATAGTCGATAGTCGATAGTTTATGTGCAATGTTGTATTCACACTCTTTTAGCCCCTCTAATTACTAGGTTTTCATAATCCGATGAAAAAATATGAGTTTATCGTTCAAGACGTTATCAGTAAGATCTGTCAGAATGTTATTACGATGAAATTGCCTTCAGAAAGAGAGCTTGCAGAAAGTTATGAGGTGTCTAGGTTTACCATAAGAAAAGCACTAGAAAAATTAGAATCTATCGGTATTGTTACCGTGAAGTCTGGTTCTGGTATATTTATTAATGGAGACATTAATAATAACCCCCTTGTGTATAACTCTATTACTGAAAATAGTTTCAAGAGTATGTCGTATAGTAAGCTGACATTGAACAAAAGAGTGATGGATTCAAATGAGAAACGTGTGTTTCTTTTGGACGATGACGATTATATATGGAATGTAAAGCGCTTAAGGCTCATTGATGGAAAAGTCATTCAAGTAGAAGAAGCGAGAATGCCGGTAAAACTATTTCCAAAAATGAATGATACGATTATAGAAAACTCTTTGCAAAAGCACGCACTCGACATAGGTTTAGATATTGAACAATATCTCACAACCTACCGTGCAGTAAATACTTCAAAAGAAGAAGCACAACTGCTAGATTGTAAGCGTGGTGCAGCGGCAATGAATATTACCAACCGTGGTTTTCTCTCGAATGGTGAAGTGTTTATTGTCAGTGATATTATAGATATAAATTATCAATGCACGTATCACACCCCATTTAATAGTAAAAACATTCAATATCGAGATAAAAAATAGCCGCAAAGCGGCTATTTTATTCATGGGTTAGAATAGTACCCACCCATTAAGGTGTATGAATACTGCCATCAGGTAAGCGGCTTTGTGTCCATTCATGTGGACGATATTCCACTGGATAGTCAGTAGCAGCTTGGCGGTTCATCTCAACACCAATACCAGGGACTTCAGAGGCATAAAGATACCCATTCTTGGGTTCTTGTGCATTTGGGAACACCGCATGGGTATTCTCTTTATATTCAACATGCTCTTGGATAGCGGCGTTGTGCAAATGAACGTTTAAGTGAGTATTTACTGCGGCACCAATCGGTGTCATATCTGGCGGGCAGTGCCATGCGATACGCACACCAAAGTGTTGACAGAAGTACCCTAGCTTTAGTGCCGGTGTGATACCACCAATTTGTGAAACATGGCAGCGGATAAAATCGATGCGACGATTAATAATAAGAGACTTCCATTCCTCGGGATTATTAAATAACTCACCCAGCCCAAGAGATACCGAGGTTTGGCTTCTTATATTATCTAACCACTCGGTTTGACTTGGCGGCAAGATATCTTCAATGAAGAATGGCTTGTATTGCTCAACATCTTTTGCAAATTGCACCGCTTGATTAGGGAATAGGCGCTCATGCACATCATGGAGAATGTGGAATTCATTACCATATTTCTCGCGAAGCGATTTAAACATGGTCAGCGTGTTATCCATATACTGGTCTTGGTCGTAATAGGATCCAGAAGTTGGGTTTTCTGTTGTATGGATATTTTCTGGCACACCACCGTAAAAACCAAGTTGGCAGCGAATATGTTTATAGCCTTGTTCAAGGAAACCATCAACGAGTTTGTAAATACCTTCCATTGAATCACTCGTGGCATGAGTATATACAGGAATAGCATCACGAGACTTACCACCAAATAATTGGTGTAAAGGCATATTAGCAAGTTTGGACTTAATATCCCAAAGTGCCATGTCAACGCCTGAAATAGCATTGTTAATAACTGGGCCATTACGCCAATAAGCATTAACCATCATCATTTGCCATAAATCTTCTATATTATTGGCGTTTTTCCCAATAAGCAGAGGCTTTAAGTATTCATCTACCATCGTTTTAACCGCGAGTGGGCGTTGTTGGAACGTCGCGCAGCCATAGCCAGTGACACCAGCATTGGTTTCAACAATGACAGTGACTAAATTATGCCTGTCTGGTTTGGTAATAATACATTCAATACCAGATATAATGGTTTCTTTCACAATGATGCTGCCTATATAAATTAACTGCTATTATCTAACCGCTAAAAACAGGTTTGATCAAGTAAAAAATAGCCTATTTTTTATTGGTTCATTATTAGTGGTAATAGTTAATGAAAAACAGACCAATTCTGGAAATATCATGAAATGTGCTAAATTCGATGTTGAAGTGTGATTGCTTTCTCACTTTTTCGAGTTGGATTTATAGGCCGTCTCCGTATTATACAAACAGACAAATTCATCATAAAATAAGAATTCGGACGATATATGCAAGCGAATGAACCTATGGATGCATTGGATCCAGCAAAGATAGCCTCATCTAAAAATATGAATATAAAAGAAAAAATAGGCCTGTTGGTTGATGCTCTTGGGGGCATTAACAATATTGCAGACTCGACGCATTGTATGACGCGTCTGCGATTCAAATTGAAAAATGAATCGCTTGCCGATGGCGAAGTGATAAAGAGTATTCATGGTATAAAAGGCGTGGTTTTTCAGGAAGGACAGACTCAAGTCATTGTTGGCGTTGAAGTAGAGCAGTGGTTTAAATCACTGCCTGCTAACACAGCATCTGACGATGATTCCATAGAAGCGATAGAAACGGCAAGTAAAGGCAAATTGTTCCAAGGTGCGATGCGCATCGTAGCGGGTATTTTTGGCCCCGTCGTCCCGGCGATTGCAGGTGCAGGTATGTTGATGGGTCTACTATCGGGACTGATTGCGACCAATGTTATTTCCGAAGATTCAGATACCGTATTCTTTTTCCGCTCTATCTCAGTCGCGGTATTCTTCTTCTTACCGATGCTGGTGTCATTTTCTGCTGCGAAGATGTTTCGAGTCAACGAATACATTGCGTTGGCAGTGGCAGCGGCGATGCTGTCACCAAAATTAGCAGATAAGGCAGCGGCGTTAAACGGCATTGGAGAGCTTGCTGAGCTAAAAGTTATGGGAGTTATCCCTGTTGAACTGCTCAATTATGGCGGTGCTATCGTTCCTGCGATACTTGCTGTTTGGTTGCTGTCTAAAGTGACGCCATTAGTCGATAGACTGATCCCATCTGTGGCAAAACCAGTGTTTACGCCGTTGTTTGCGTTTGCGATTACGTCGACGATTACTCTATCTGCTGTCGGACCTTTAGGTATTTGGTTAAGTAATGGTGCGGGTTGGGTAGTGGGTTCACTATTGGAAATCTCCCCAACGTTAACTGGCTTTGTATTTGGTATTACTCGCCCAATTACAATTGTGTTTGGTATTCATCACAGCATGACGCCGATCAGCTTGAACAACTTTGCGCTGTATAATAAAGATTTGCTAATGCCAATCATGTGTTTAGGCAATCTGGCGATTGCAGGGGCGACCATGGCGATTTGGCACAAGCAACGCAAGACCGTGTCTAAGGAAGAGTCATCAATTACAGTGAGTTCTGGCATTACGGCAATTCTTGGTATTACAGAGCCTGCGTTATTTGGTGTGTTAACGAAGTACACCAAAGCGATGCTGACAGCGAGCTTAGCGGCCGGTATCTTTGGTGCTATTTCTGTGACTATTGATACGCATCTTACTAGCTATATTTTGTCTTCAGTGTTTAGTTTGCCTGCGTATCTATCGGGTGGTACACAAAACTTTATTCAAGCGGTGCTGGGTGTTTGCGGCGTGTTTGCTCTCTCCTTTGTCCTAACCTCGATGTTTGTTAAGTTAGATGACAAGTAAGCTTCTATAGTGACTGGCTGACAATAATAGCCGAGTTCGTGAGTATTCATACACAAAGAGCACGGCTATAAATAGAGACTAAGCCCGTTCATAAGTGAGCGGGCTTTTTTGTGTGTTATTTGATCGAGTCGCGATGCCGCGTTTTTCATCGGCCAGCTCATGTGTGTTGTTGGTATGCATGTATAGACTGTTTGAGGTTAAGCACAGAAAAGATGTGCGAGATCAATAGTTGACTATTTTACTATGGTATTGTGCGACTACTATTTAGCCAACAGATTTGGAATCAGACATGACATTATCAATTAAGAAAATTTTTCAAAAGAAAGACGCCCAAGCGACCCAAGAAAAGAAGCCTAGCTCATCGGAAAAGATGGCGGATAAGAATAATGCCGAGGGTAAAAGCAAGCATGATACCCCAACGGGTTGCTGTGGTTCATGCTCGTAACACAATAAAGATCGACCGTTCAAAATAGGGTTGATAAAGTGAATAGCGCTTTGGATCGGAGCTTATCTGAACCACGAGCGCTATCAATTGATGTTACAGAACAGTCAGACTAGAAATTATGCGATTCAAGGCGGTAATGCCAATGATCATAATCTCAAAGGCCATCACTAAACAGGTAGCTAAGCCACTTCACCAGCCCCTTTCACCGACTGTTCACTGTTTTCCACCAGTATCGCGGTTGCCGTTTGTTTAAGCTGTCCCCACTCTTGAGAGTCAACATTAATACCATTATGCCAAGCATCTTGTTGCGCTTGCGACAGTTCATTAGAGTCGATATGGACGCTGTAGCCTCGCGAAAGCGCCTTCACGTTGAAGTCTTGGGTGGATAATTCTATGACCATGCTATTGCTGTCTGACTCCGGTGCTTCTAGCGCATCTGACAAGAATAATTCGGGCGCTACACAGCCGCGGTTTAAAATATACATGGTATGTTTAGGACTGCTGCCATTGGTCCACCTTGCCATACAGGCGATGCCTTTTGCTGCCAGTTTGACTAATTCACTGTAGGCCAGCCAGCGATTGTGACAATGATTCAGTTCGATTGTCATCGACTTTGAGCCGACCATTTTTTCAATGGCGTAGTCCATTATCACTGGAAGGTGGCACGCTAAGCTACAGCGGTGAAGATCAACACTGATGAGTTGTGGCTGAGCGAGCGTAATATCAGCTGGGCAATCTTGATCATGGCTAATATAACGGCTGGCGTTATTAAAGTGACGCACCCCGTGCAGTCCAACCATTTGTAGATCGGCAACCATGTTGGCAATGACGTCAGCTTCTCCGCATGAGCGACGCATACCAAGAAACGCCTTATTAACCGCGGCGACTAATTCATTATGAGAGACTAACATGATGCGTTTCCTCCTGATAACGGCTCGTTGCTTTGTAATGATTCGCTGCTTGGTAATAGCGGGAAAATCCAATTATCCTCGAAGGTATTGTTGTGAACTTCATCGAGTAAAGGGGCGCCTTGGAAAAAGGTGACGCGAACCCAACGGTCTGAACGCGGGTCAAACTTGGTCGCCCCAAATACCGCCAGCTTGCAGCGTAGTAGATGCATTGGCAATGCGTCTTTATGTAACACATTCATTTGAATATCGCCCATTTCTTTATGACCGAGCGTCCAAACACGCCTTGCAATCGCACGGTGCTGAGGATGCTGTACCAGAAACTCAGCCAGTGATAACTCGGACTCGTGTTGACGCAATGCGTGATAGAGGGTGTTAACTTGGCGCGCTACGTCCAGCGGCAGTTCTTTGTCCTCGCCAAGCTCCTCTCCGCGAATGCCAAGTCTGGGCTCTTCTTTGTCTTGCGAGCGATACCAAAACCAATAGTGGTTTTTAGGTAGAGAAAAATCGATATCGATAGCCCATTGGTAGGCGCGTTCAATTGTCGTCTGCAGATCATGAACTTTTTTGCCACTAGGCAAGAACAAGGTTTCATCACTGTTCATCTGTTCTTGATAAGTATCGACCAATTCAGGGTAGACCTCCATTAAGCACGACAAAACGATCTCTTGGGCTTCTAGGCTCATGTCGGTGCAATGCTGAATAATCTCCCCCCATGATGAATGTTGCGTAATTAACACGGGTAGCTGACGCTGTAAGCGGTCTAGTTCAACCATGGCGCTGGCATTGGATTGGCGCTGCTGATCGTTAATAGTGATCACTTGCTGTAAGTGCAAGCGAGCTTTACTGAGCAACGCTTGAAGGGGAGATAATTGTTTGTCTTCCGCTGGATGATGTAATACCGCTGCCAGTGCTTGCTCTCGTGTGGTCATCCACTGGTCCACGATCGTTGGGTGGTTAATGAGATAAGGAGCCATACCTAACCCGGTGGCATTTCCAACGCCCAAATAACGCTGCAGTGATGGGGCTAGTGACGTGGCGTGTTCGCCTCCTTGTTGGGTGGCGAGGTAATTAACCCAGTCTAAGCTAAATTCACGTAGCAGATAAACGGCGCACATTTGGGCGCTAAATGACTGACTAAAATCGGGATTGTTCTCTAGTCGTTTAAAGTCTGCGATACCAAACTTACCATTACCATAAACGGCAGTCGTTCTAAGAATATAACCCACCTTGGCCAGTTCACTTGGGTTAGGTTGGTCACCTTTGGCAAGGTGACTGACGATGTGTTCGAACACACGCACACTTTTGTTGGCACGAGCGAGCACCAAAACGTTGTTGGGATTTCTGCCTGCTTCTTGTAAAGGGACATTTGCTCGAAGTTGCTCAAGGAGTCCAACATCAACCTCGCCATCGACTAACGCGAAAGTCACATCCCATCGCTCAGCGATGACGCGATCATTACGATCTTCATCGGCGATCTCATCGCAAAATACCACTAGATGATAAGTATGTGTAGGGGTCGTGAGCTTATAAGTCACATGACCAAACCCTTGCGGAGAAAGTTGCCAGTCGGCTTTGGATACCGTCCATTGTTGCTTGGCCATTTTACGAATGATCGTGCGAACAAAACTGATTCGGTTTTGATGCATTGCGCCTAATCTAGCCGGATCCATGACGATGTCAGCAGAGCGTAGTGTAGGTTGGGTAGTCGTGTAAGTCGTAGGATGTGCATCCATGTTGCTCACCACCATTTTAATTATAGTATTGTTGATGTTCTAGTCGGAGCGATGTGACTCGCTCCGCTATGCGTGTCGTTCTTAAGTGTATGTTCACCTATCTGACGAACTTGTTTTTGTCGCGAACGTTATGTCGCTTACAATCCTTGTTCCTTCGCCAGCTTCATCGCAATTTGCGGTGCGTTCCAAAGCGATGGCAAAAGAATTAATGAAACGGGGACAGCGGTAATAACAATGAATGATTGCAGCGCGGAGATGCCGCCAGAACCAAGTGAAATCAGGATTAATGCTGTTACCCCCATCATTACCCCCCAAAAGGTTCGAATAATCGCATTGGGTTCGGTTTCGCCACTAATGACCACGCTAATGGTGTAAGTCATCGAGTCACCCGTCGTGACAATGAAGATCGTCGTGAGAATCAAAAACAGAATGGACGTGAGCATTGGAAACGGCAGCTGCTGAGTCATTGCCAGTAGCGCGCCAGGTAAATTAAAGCCTTCAAATGCTTTACTCACGCTACCAGGATCGGCGATTTCAAAAGCCAAGCCAGAGCCACCGACAATCGTGAACCAAAAGCAGGTCACCAGTGGGGCAACCAGACTGATAATGGACACCAATTGGCGGATGCTGCGACCTTTTGAGATGCGAGCGATGAAAATAGCCATCATCGGGCCGTAGCCTAGGAACCAGCCCCAGAAAAATACCGTCCACCAACTTAACCAACCTTCATCACCACGATAGGTCGCCATTGGGAGGAAGTTATTGAGCATGCTTCCTACGCCTTGAATATAGCCATTTACGATAAAATTGGTTGGTCCAAAAATTAGGATGTAAATCATCAGCGCGACCGCTAAGATCACGTTATAACGACTCAGCATCTGCATACCACGATTCAATCCGCTGAGCGCTGACAACGTATAGAGCACAATGGCAAAACTTACGATGATAAGTTGCGTAGTGAAACCATCTGGAATATCGAACAACGCATTAAGCGCATAACTTATTTGTAAGCCGAGAAAGCCGATAGGGCCAATGGTTCCAGCGGCAACCGCCACGATACAGCAGGCATCAATGAGGGCCCCTGTTTGGCCTTTGAGTGCGCGCTCTCCCAGCACTGGGTAGAGTAAGATACGTGGTTTAAGAGGCAATCCCTTGTCGTAGTGTAAGTGCATCACCACTATGGACGTTAAGCTGCCCACAATTGCCCAAGCAAGGAATCCCCAATGCATGAATGATTGAGACAGGGCGTTGACCGCACCTTGATAAGTGCTTTCTTGCGCGCCATATAAAGGTGGTGGACTCACGTAGTGGGCGATAGGCTCTGCTGCTGCCCAGAACACGCCGCCGCCTGCAAGTAGAGTACAGAAGATAATCGCCACCCAGCGAAAGGTGTCCATTTCGGGTTTGCTTACTCCGCCAAGAATGACTTTGCCTGTTCGCCCTGCTGCAAGGCCAAGACCAATAAGAAAAGTCAGAAGTAGTAAGAGTTGCCAATAAGGGCCGAAGACATTAACCGACCAAGCAAAGCCGGTGTTAACGAGATTAGAGAGTAACTTGGCATCGTATAGGGCGATGGCAACAAAAAGACCGATGAAGCCGCCGCTGTACCAAAAGGCAGGGTTGCTTAATCCAAGGTTTTCGTATGTACTTGCGTTATCAGTACTGGCTTGTTTGCCACCAGTGGAGGCAGCGGTCATCTCCGCTGGCTGCACTCTCGAAGCTTTGATACTTGTAGCTTTCACTTTATTGGTTAAATCTGACATGCTCTGACTCCAGAGGTTTCTTTGCGTGAATTTCGGGTTCACGACAAAGGATTGAGTTAACACCTGCTTTGTTATTTTTGCTATTAAGCAGGCTGTTCCATGTTTGGGCTACGACTTTACGAAATAGGCTCTAATCCTTGTTGTAAGAAGGTAAACCAGTTCTCGCCCAGTATTTTTCCTGCCTCGGATTCGCTGAATCCATGGCGCATTAATCCGTTGTAAATGTTTTCCATTCCAGCGCTACCGCAAAACCATGGCAGCGCATCGGGCCATCCAGCGTTACTGGCTGATCCTTCCCCATAATCCATGGCTTTAGACCAACGCCCGTTGCGCATCCACTCTAGAACCTCTTGAGGTTGGTTTAGGCACAGATCGCTACCAATACCTAAGTGCTCGACCCCCACCATATCGGCGGTTTTTGCCACCATTTGGCAGAAATCTTCCAAGGAGCATTGGCTGCCATTTGGCAAATGAAAGGGGTATAAACTAAACCCAATTAATCCGCCTCGAGCGGTGAGCGCTTTGATCACGTTGTTGGATTTATTACGTAGTGCGTCAAACGCAAAGCTTGGGTTAGCATGGCTGATGCAAATGGGCCGTGAAGATAAGTCAATCGCTTCAAGCGTTGAACGCTCGGCGCTGTGTGACATATCCACGATCATGCCAACTCGGTTCATTTCTTCGATGGCTTGCTTGCCGAATCGCGTGACACCGCTGTCATGGCTTTCATAGCATCCCGTGGCTAATAGGCTTTGATTGTTGTAGGTGAGCTGCATGATCAGCAACCCTTGCTGACGCATGACCTCAATGAGACCAATTTCATCTTCAATGGGAGAACAGTTTTGCGCGCCAAAGAAGACCCCCACTTTCCCTTGAGCTTTCGCTGTTTCAACGTCTGCCATTGAGTGTACTGGCATAATGAGGTCAGCGTTTTGCTCAAACCTTAAGTTCCACTCGGCGAAGCGAGTGAGTGTTTCTCTGGCATTCTCGTGATAAACCATGGTGGCATGTACGGCAGTGATGCCACTGCGTTTTAGGGTTTGAAAATATTCTCGGTCCCAATTGCAGTACTGCAATCCATCTATAACAATCCGTTGTTGGTACATAGCCATTCCTCACGCTTACGGGTTCGTATCGGGTTTTCGATTGAAGTGGGAGCTTTACTTTGGCCTTGCATAGCAAAGCTCCACGCACGCGTCTTAGTAAGGACGTTGGTATGCGGTTTTAACGACGGTATAAAACTCTTTCGCGTACTGGCCTTGTTCACGAGGTCCAAAGCTGGATTCTTTACGTCCCCCGAACGGTACGTGATAGTCCGTTCCCGCCGTTGGCAAGTTGACCATGACACAACCGGTTTGTGCTTGTTGTTTGAATAGTGCGCTGCTACGTAGACTCTGCGTGATGATGCCGCCAGTGAGTCCGAAACGCGTGTCGTTTGTGGTTGCGATGGCTTCATCAAGATCAGCAACGCGAATCACGCTGGCCATTGGTGCGAAGACTTCTTCTTGGTTTACATCCCAGTGGTTTTTCGTGTTGAGAAAGAGAGTGGGTGACATGTAGTGCCCATCATGCTTAAGGTTGAGCTTTTCTCCACCAAACGCGAGCTCTGCGCCACATTCGCGAGCTTTGTCTATCCACGCGAAATTGGCGTCCAGTTGATTGCCATCGACAACTGGCCCCATGAACACTCCTTCTTCAAGTGCGTGACCGACCTTAAGTTCGCTCATTCGCTTAATGAGTGCTTCGACGTAAGCATCGTGAATACCGTCCATCACCACAAGGCGTGAGGACGCGGTACACTTTTGTCCCGCACCAGAAAACGAACCTGCGATGGTTGCTTCGACGGCAATTTGGATATCGGCGTCGTCGGCGATGACTAAGGCGTTCTTACTGCCCATTTCTAATTGGCAGCGAACAAAATTAGGGGCCGTCGCAGCCGCAACTTTACGACCCGTTTCAACGGAACCAGTAAAACTAACGCCGTTGATATCAGGCGAGTTAATTAAGGTGTTACCTACCTTGCTGCCACTGCCAAGGACAAGGTTGAACGTCCCTGCGGGAATGCCTTGGCGATGAATGATTTCGGTTAACGCCACGGCACTGGCTGGCGTGAGGTTAGCGGGTTTCCAAATAACACTGTTCCCGAATGCTAGCGCTGGGGCGATTTTCCATGCGGCCGTTGCGGTTGGGAAGTTCCAAGGTGAGATGATCGCAATGACACCCACAGCTTCGCGAGTCACTTCAACTGAGACGCCAGGGCGAACAGAGTCGGCACTGTCACCGATTTGTCTTAGCACTTCTGCTGCAAAATATTGGAAGAATTGACCCGCGCGATAAATCTCGCCGCGACCTTCCATAAACGGTTTGCCTTCTTCTTTAGAAAGCAGCGTGCCGAGTTCATCGCAGCGGGCAATGAGTTCATCACCAATGGCTTGCAATACCGCTTGCTTGCGTTCTATAGGGGTTTTCTCCCATTCTGGTTGCGCGTGCTTAGCAGCAGAGATGGCCTGCTCAACTTGCGCTTCGCTGGCTTGAGCGAACTGCCCCAAGTTTTCACTGATATCAGAGGGATTGATATTGGCAATGGTAGTGATCCCAGATTGCCATTCTCCAGCAATATAAAGTGCATTTTCAGTAGGAAGGGTAGCGATAGTCATGATGGTGTCCTTGTCATGATGTGGTTGCATGTGAGTCTGGCAACGTCGGTAAAGGTAAAGTAATTCAATAATTAACAGGGCTAGTCGTCAGTCAGCGACATGCTTATGTCTGTGATTCTGATACGGCCGCATAGACAACGAATTCAACCAACATCTCTTCGCGCGCTAATCCAGCAACGACAACGGCGGCTCGGTTAGGGTAGGGGGCGTTGAAATGCTCGGCGTAAACCGCATTGACGGTTTTTAAATATTCTCGGTCAGTGACGTAAATCAAGACTTGCAGTACGGAATCGAGAGATTCTCCAGCGCACTCTAATGTATGGGCGAGGTTGGCAAAGGTTTGACGAGTTTGAGCCTCAATCCCCCCTTCAACGACAGCGCCCGTCGTATCAATCGGAATTTGAGCGGTATAAAGCGTACCATTATTGACAATAGCCCATTCAAGCGGTGCTTTTGAGGCGAAAAGTTCAGTCTTAACTGGGCGTTTTTTTGTTTGAATGTCCACGTTTATATCCAACCATGTAACAGTAATGTTTCGAGATGGTTAAATAGTGCCTTCTGATATATGATAAATCTAACGGTAAATATCTTACATTTGATAATAAAAACTTATCACCTTGCGTTAAGTAAGGTAAATAAAGGGCTGGCAAGGGATAGAGCATATGCAGATTAAGCTTCAGCAATTGAATCACTTTGTGATGGTGGTCGAAGAAGGGGGATTTCGGGCCGCCTCCCACCGGGCTAATCGTTCACAGGCTGCACTATCAACATCGATCAAAGAACTGGAAAGAATTCTAGGGCAGCCTTTGTTTGAATCGGGCAACAAATCAACACTCACGCCCTTTGGTGAAATATGTTTGCCAAAAGTACATAAATTCTTAAATGTCTATAAAGCGCTAGATAACGATCTCCGAGCGGCGGCGGCTGGGCAACAAGGCAGGGTGAGAATTGCCAGTGTTCCATCGGTCGCCGCGAAATTAATCCCTAGCGTATTAGGCGCATTTTGTGAAAAGTATCCGCAGGTCGAAGTGAGCTTAATCGATGATAATGCTGCTGGGGTTGAAGCTAGATTGCTTTTAGGGGAAGTGGATCTGGCGTTAGGAAATAGTTCCAATTTAGAACAAGATACGATTGATTTTACCCCGTTAATATCGGATCAAATAGGCGTGGTCTGTTTGAAAGATAACCCCATAGCATCGCAACCTAATGGTATTGAGTGGCAAACGTTATTGAAGCAGCCATTTATTCGTAATGGAACTTGCACACTGCTGGATGCAACCCCGGCACGCGCTTTGAGTGAGCAAGCTTTGTACTCTGTCGAGAATATAACGTCTTTATTCTCGGTATTAGAACTGGGTATTGGTGTTACCACCTTGCCTAAGTTAGCGTTCCCAACGAACGAGACACGATTGGTTTGGATTCCGCTCATTGATCCGCCATTGGAACGTCAAATTGGCATCTTTCGTTTAGCGGAGCGAACCATTTCGCCTCAAGCGCAAGCCTTCTATGACCTGTGTGTGGAGTACTTAAACTATAACGACTCGTGAAGGAGCAACGAGATCTTATGCCAACGACTACGACATCGATTGAAAAATAGGGTTGCAGAGTCACGTTTCGCTCGAAGACATATGTTTGTCATGACCGATGGGTACTATCGGTGAGCAAAGATTGAGGAACAGGATAACTGTCATGCGATTAACGTTAGCTGAGCTCGTATTATTTCGATTCGTTTTGTGTCGATTAAGCCCAACACTATTCAACCGCCCCCGACCTTTAAGTGTTATCCAGTATGCAGTGGGGCTGCTGCTTGCGGTACTTTTCGTGATGACCGTGGGCTCATTGAGTATAGAGACATGGTTGTACCAGCATTATTCAATGCCTAGTTAAAAGTTAAAGCTAGAGGTTAAGAGCTAAGATGACCGTTTTCTTAATGACTCTGGCATGATGTGGCTCTTTTCATGTAATTGTCATCTTTGAAGATTATTTTGATAGGCATAGTGAGGGAATACTATGTCATTTAACCTACACCTCAAGGCTATCGCGTTATTTGCGGTGGTATCTTGTGTCTATTTATATACGATACGACCTCAAATTACGGTGAATACGCCGGAGTGGTTGGCTCAAACCCACTGTGTTGTAAGTGAATCGACAGGACAAGATTCGTTTCGAATCTATATTCCAACCGATTGGCGTGCGCAGCAATTGGCGACCGTGCTTTGTCAGGAACTGCTCAGGGGGACGCACTATCAAGACGTCATTATTTCGTGGAAATCGCGCGAGAGTTTGTCTGCTGACGAGTTGCTCCTGCAAGAGTTCGATTTAGTAATGAGTCGTCATAGAGAGCTTAATGGTTTGGTTCCGGATTATGCAACGCTTTACCATGAACTGCTTTCTTATCCTCAATACCCCATTTATCTGTATGCTCAGATGAGATTAGATTCGGTCACCCAGAGTGTATTTTACAAACGAACGGTAGGATTATTGCGCGACAAAAAGAGTCAGTCTGGACATTTAATTCCTCTATTGGCTTTGAAACAGCGCCAGATAGTGGTGCCTGCAGAGCAACTGCGTTGGTTTGATAACCGTGAACAAATGATCCGCGCTTTTTCTAATCGGGAAGTCGATTTTATTCCAGCGCTAGGCATTGAGTCTGGGTTAGCAAGCTGGCCAATGAAGCAACGAACCTTATTAAAAACGATGCCTTCACTCGGCAGTTGGTTTCTTGCGACAACGGTTGAATCATCGATTGGGTGTGTTATTCAGCGTTATTTCGTTAGTCAAGAGACGCATGGCTTGTTTTCTTCTTCGGCGGTTGATGGCGGTGAGTCATGCTAAGTCGCCGTTTATTTTTTTGGAATGTGGAACGTATTCTTTCCGCTAATCTCAGTCCATATGCGAGCCGTGTTGGTGCTGTGCAATGGTTAGGGCTCATTACCGCGGTGTGTTCTTTCCCATTATTTTGGCTTGTTGTGAATGTCATACTGGAAAAGAGTCTGGCTCAAGCATTGCAGCAGCAACTCCCGATACTTTTTCAGCAAGCTGCGGTGAACAGTTTTGATGCCCATGCATTGGTATTAAAAAGTGAAGCGAGCCTAAAAACACTGATTGAAGGTATTTCTTTTAACTATGGCTGGTTAGGGGCGGTGGTAAAGCACGTTAATGTTTTAGAGATATCTCTAACCTTAACAAATGAAGCGGTAGATGCAGACGTACACTTTATATTTGACCAGCGCCAATATGGCGTTCATTGGTCACTTGAGGTTGTTTGGGAACACGCCAAACTGTTGGCACTGATATTACTTAACCCAGTTTTTGTCACACTACTTATCCTATTGCTATGGCGCAGACATAAGGGAGAGCGTAGTCATACACGCTCTCCTTTGCAAAAGGGTAACGACGTAGCACTAACCTCAAGTTTAGAGCAGCCACAAACGCTGGCTATAAAAGCGCCACAAGCCCTAAATATAGGTGATCAAGTACCTGACTTGGTCATAAATCCCTCGTACGAATTACAGTTTGAGCCAACAACTCAGACCGTGGTGATTGACGGCCGGCGGATTGTCATGCCTAAAACGCCATTTTTCTATTATTTGTGGTACGCCCAGAGACAGCTAAATGGTTTGCCTCCTTTCGTTAACCCGTCGATGCATCATCCTGACATTCGTGCAGGTGAGGAGTTAGCCCAACTGATGCGTGAGTTTGGTGGTCATGCCCGGGCAATTAACGATCTTGAGCTACAGGGGCTTCGGGCGAAAACACTCGATCAAAATCGAAATAAGATTAAGGATGAATTGTTAAACCAACTTGGTAATTGTGCCGAGGATTTCTTATTTACGAAAACTAGAGACCAGAAAACTGGGCGATATCAGTATCAATTAAAATCAAGTAAGTTGGTGATAGTTGATAGTTGATAGTTAAATCCCTTTAAAACAACTACTTACTAGTTTGAGATATCTATAAATTGTTAGAGTGATGCTTGAAACCAAACTGTCACATCACTTTCCTAATGTAGTTGGCGACATTAACCCTTTAGGAAAGGAATCAACATGAACACCAAGTTTGCAGCCCTGTCTTTAGCCATTGGTCTTGCTGCCACGTTTAATGCGAATGCACTTAATATTGTTCTTACTAACGATGACAGTTGGGCAACCAATAATATTCAAGTGCTTCATGAAAAACTCCAACAAGCAGGCCATGACGTTATTATGTCTGCGCCTTGTACTGGGCAAAGTGGTAAAGGCGGCGCGGTGCACTTTTTTGAAGCGGTAAACGTGAATCGAGAACAGTTGGCCAACAATCAAGTTTGTATTGGTGACACGGATGAGAGCGTTGCATTCAAAGACTTTGTTGAGGGCACGCCAACCATGGCTGCGCTTTATGGGATTGATGTCTATGCTCAAGAGAAGTGGGGGCAGGCGCCAGATGTCGTCATTTCCGGACCCAATGAAGGGAATAATTTAGGTTACTTAACCAATAATTCAGGGACGTTGGGTGCCGCCAATGTTTCTATTGCGAAAGGAATACCAGCGATAGCGGTGAGCGCTGCTGATGGCGACGAAGAAAAAGCCCCTTATGTTGCTGCCATTGTCGTCGCCTTGCTAGAAGAGCTGGTGGCAAAACAACAAGCTGGAGCGCCTTTGTTGCCGCGTTACACCGGGCTGAATGTAAATACTCCGGTGGATCCGCAAAATCACCTTGGCTTTAAGCATACCAAAGTCGGGTGGAACCCTGGCAATGGAGGCTTGGTACTGAAATTTGCTGGTGATATGTCTGAGAATGCCATGGCGATGGAGTTGGTGGCTGAAGGGATTATGGCCAATGTCCCAGGTATGACCAAAGAAGAAGCACTCGCAATGGCGAAACAGATGTACCTTGATAAAGGTGGTGTGGTGATTGATCTTGACCAAAACTACCCTGATCAAGCCGATGATAGTGAAGGCGTGGCGTTATCCAAAGGCTATGTAACCATTTCGACGATTGAAGCGAATGTCCAAGCTACCTCTGCTAAGTCAGAGTGGACCCGCTATCAATTACGTGAACTGTAAGTGGGGGACGGTATGTTTCGATTATTACTTGCTGTTTCTACACTGGCATTGCTTACCGCGTGTGATGATTCAGACTCCGGTACTGATGTTACCTCTCAAGGCGAATTTGTCGAGCAATACCGAGGCACTTACGTTGGCACACAACTCATCGAAGAATCGGCGGTGAGTTATGAGCTAACGGTAAATGACGGGCAATTCTATTTAACGAAACGGTTGGATGACAACACGTCTGTGTTATCGGTGGGGACTTACGATCAGCAAAGCGGTGAAATGGCGTTTAGCGAACTTGATACGACGTGTTTGCTTAACGATCAAACGCAGCAGTGTTATGTAGAAGGGATCGCGACCAATATGGTGGGTAAGGTCCTTGATTCTAATGAGATTAGTATTTCGGATATGGAAGGCCGGTTTGAAAACCGAGAGGGTTCAGTCATGACCCTAACCCGTGGGAATGAACAGGTATATGTTGAGTTTAGTCACTGCGCCCAGTATGCAAATGTAGTCAGCGGAAACGAAATTCAGTTTCCCCCCGGCGAGTGCTTCTCGGTAGCGACGATCAGTATGCTCCATAGCGAAACGTTGAATCAGCAAGGGGATACGATTTACGTCACGTCGTCGAACCGCGATTTAGCGGGGTATTGGTTTAAGTGAAATAGTATCATCACATGACAACTTAGCCCTGATGAACGGTGTTTGTCAGGGTTATTTTCATGTCAAAAGGACAAGTATAAATTTATGAATGGCGGATACCATTGGTTACATTTAAGGCTATTGTGCTGCTGGTGACTAAGTGATTTACTGTCGGCTCTTAATTACAGAGGAATACCCCATTAATGGACGACCCCTATAGTCGGCTGAACCAATCGATGTACTTCTTTTCTATGGAGTCATCACTATGCTAGAACTTTTCATGATGCCCGAGACCTGGGCCATATTTGCCACACTATTTGCTCTGGAAATCATACTTGGCGTTGATAACGTTGTGTTTATTTCAGTGCTATGTGAACGCTTACCTCAACAGCAAAGAGCACTGGCTCGAAACCTTGGTATCGCCTTGGCCGTAGCGGCTCGTATTGTGTTGGTGTTTTCTATCTCATGGGTCATGTCACTCACTGAACCGGTACTGCAGTTTGAAACCGTACAGCTAAGTGGTAAAGATTTGATCATGATTGGTGGTGGCGCGTTCTTGTTAGCAAAAAGCGCGAAAGAGTTATGGAGTTGGTTAACTCATAGCGAAGTGGTGCATTCTACCCATGCTAGAACGGGACTCGCAGTCGTATTGCTACAGATTGTAGCGGTTGACGCGGTTTTCTCGATGGACTCGGTCATCACAGCCGTTGGCTTAACAAGTGAGGTGCCTATTATGGTCGCCGCAATACTTGCCTCCGCTGTCGTAATGGTGTTGACGGCTGAAAAAATTAACAGCGTTGTCACTCGATACCCTGGTTTTAAATTGCTTGCTTTACTGTTCTTAGTATTGCTAGGGGCGTTGTTGATGGCAGAAGGTGCCGGTATTCACCTAAACAAAGGTTATGTGTACTTTGCGATGGCGTTTGGCTTGGTATTGGAGCTTTGCCATATTCAGTTAAAGAAAAAGCATCGTCGAGTGATTACTGCCATTCGTCCATTGCCTAACTGATACTGCAAGCGACAACAAAGAAAATGCTGGGCTAGTTGCAGAACTAGCTCAGTTAGTGCAATAACACGGTATATTTTTGTGGTGATGCAAATCACTAACGGAAGTGCCAGCCGCTAAATTCAGCAGCGCATGGAGTCTCGGCCGACTGAAGCGCTGATTTTTTTCTTCTTATTAATTGCTCTTCTTTTATTTCAATGGCACGAATGCAACTTTGTGCTTACTCTTCGCTTTTATTTGTTGTGTCTTCTCTTATTTCTCATCGTTTGTTCAAGTTTGATTACCACTCATCTTGACGGCTATGCATGATGTTTGTGTACAGTTTTAATTAGTTAATGGTGACGATCACAAAGATAGCGAAAGATTATCGAAATTAAACGAAAATATAAATTGCTTTTGATATATTGCATTTTAATTGTTGTCGATATTTTGTTTTCGGTGTCTTTCATTGTGTGGTTGGAGAACCTCTATGCAAGTTAACTATGCTCGCCTTGTGCGAAGTGCATTCCTAATTTTACCGTTCTTGTTTCTGAGTCAGAGTCATGCGAATCCGCTACGCTCTCAGATCCTTACGTTTGAAGAAACGACATTACCGAGTTGGGTGGAGGCAAATTCAGTTGAGCTCACATCGACTCGCGCGATTCTTGGTGACCAATCGCTGCTTTGGCGTTGGAATAATGGTGATACGCTAGATATCAACCATGCATTTCAGCGCCTAACCGATCGTGAAGCCACCGATGCCTATGGGCGAAAAGCGACGCAAGCGCTGTCTTTTTGGATCTACAATGGCACGGCGGTTGACGCTGAGTTAACCGTTCGGTTATCCGATAGTCACCAGCAACCTACCAGTGTGACGGAGTTTCCTGTCCAGCTTAATTTTACCGGCTGGCGAGCTGTTGGCGTGTCGTTGAATTTAGACTTTACTCCAGAAGTGACACACAACTTTGCGAAAATTCAGCTAGTTGCTCCTAGCAATCTGCAGGGAGAACTCTACATTGATAGGGTGATGGTGTCGGTCGATGATGAGCGCTATCAATGGTCTGACTATCAAGTGCAAACGCGCTATGACATTCCTGAGATTGATTTTGGTCTGCCAGCTAACATTCCCAATGCCAGCCAAGCCGAAATCGAAGATGCCAATCGCATTAAAGAGGCATTGATCGAAGAGATAAAGGGTTACTCCGGCAATATGGAAGCGCTTGAAAGCAAGTTCGCGGACTTTAATGTCGAGATGGCACCTAACGGCACTATTACTGGTCGTCATATCCTTACCGATAAACAACAGGTTATTTATCAGCACAATCACTTAAGTGCTGAAGATAAGGCATTATTTGATGAGTATGCAATTTTAGGAGACTCAGATGGTGATGGCGATAAAATAGCGGGCTACGCCAAGTTAATGCTTGATATTGCTGCCGCTTATCATGAGCCAAGTTTTGCGGCCTATCAGCCTCGATTAGAAGAAATGTATGTCTTGCTAACCCGTCACTTAATTGATCAAGGTTTTGCACAAGGTAGCTCAATGGTGACAACTCACCATTGGGGGTACAGTGGTCGCTGGTGGTATAGCTCTGCTATTTTGATGGAAGATTCACTTATTACCGCTAATCTGCTGTCGCCAACGTATGAAGCTCTACTATGGCTGTCACGTGAATTCAAAGAAAGCTTCGATATGGATCTTGATATTGATAGCTCTAACTTAGATTACTTCAATACGTTGTCTATTCAGCATCTTGCATTGATTCTTCTGACTCCAGAAGATGACGAGCGTGTTGCGTTATTGAAGCAATTTTCTCACTTCTTCTCCGGCGCAATAGCACAGACGCCACCTGGTTATCATGACGGTTTTCGTGATGATGGTACAGCGTGGCGCCATAACGGTCACTATCCTGGGTACGCTTTTGCCGCGTTTGAAAATGCAGCGATCGTGATGCACCTACTCTCGGACACGCTTTACCATGTTCAGGATGATGCGTTAAATAAATTGAAAAAAGTGATGGTCGCTGGCTGGCGTTATAGCAACCCTGCAGTGCCTATCGGGATCTCAGGTCGACACCCGTTCACGACGCTAAGCTCTACTCGTTATGCCTATGGCGTTGAAAGACTCGCCAAAACCTATAGTCCGCTCGATACAGAACTGGCGGCAATTTACCTGCAAATAAGCAACCAAACGGCGGCTGATAGCGTTGGGATTTTTGGTCAACGTATAGAGCCTGCAGCCATCCCGCAAGGTAACTGGAGTTACAACGGTGGTGCGTTTATGGTTCACAGAAGTGGCGATAATTTAGCCTTGGTTAAGGGGTATAATAAAGACGTTTGGTCGGCGGAGATCTATACCAATGATAACCGTTATGGTCGTTATCAAAGCCATGGCGGCGTACAGGTTGTTCCTTATGGTGAAAATGCCGACGCTGGACACGTAGAGGCGGGCTGGGATTGGAATAGAAACCCTGGTACGACAACAATCCATGTCGATTTTGATACGTTAGAGAGTCCAAGAACGTCAACCTTGATGCTGCGTTCTGATGAAGGCATCAGTGGCTCAACGTCACTTGATGAGCAATATGGTGTGTTTGCTTTTAAACATAAAGCGCCCCAGCATTTAGCGAATTTTGAGCCAAGCTTTGTGGCGAATAAATTTGTGCTGTCTTCTCAAGGTAACCTGTACCTAACTGGCGATGGTATCAGTAACCAAGATGGCGCACACCCAACGGAAACAACGTTGTTTCAAGTGGCTTATTCAGACCGCTCAAATGGAATTTGGGTCAATGGCATGCATGAAAACCGCTCTCGATTTGAATACACCTTGAGTTCAGGGGATTGGATTATTGATGACAACGGTGTGGGATACTACCTCATTGATGCGCCGGAAGTGACCGTCAAACGTCAGAGCCAATCTTCTCGTCATAACAAAACTAAGCAGCCTACCTCGGGGGAGTTTACTACCGCTTGGATTAACCATGGCGTTGCACCGGATAATGCCAGTTATCAATATGTTGTGGTGATGAACGCGTCACCTTCTGCAATGACGCAACTGGCCTTACAGATGCAAACCACGCCAATCTATGAGGTTATAGAGCGCACCGATAGCGGTCAATTAATGGTATCGCACAGCAATTATTTGTATGGCTATAGCAACTTTACTGAGGGTGAATTTACCCAAGGGCCAGTACGTTACATTAGCACCGCAGCGCAAGTCCTGGTTAAAGAGCAGGCTAAGCGTTTGTTAGTGAGTATTTCATCAAGCGAATTAGCCATTCAAGCCGATGATAAGCCGACACCAGCAGTATCGATTGAGGTTGAGCTGGCTGGACACTGGAGAGCCGAAGAAGGGCATAACCCAGCGCTGTACATTCAAGGTGACAACACAATCGTACACACCAGCAGCCAATTTGGGCAAGCCACAGAATTAACCCTTTGTCCTGTCGAAGGTGATTGCGAAGACTCAGGTTCTGGTGGTGGCGGGACGCCTCCAAGCGAAAGTAAGGGCGCGGGCAGTGTAGGTTTGCTGTCTTTTTCGATGTTGGTGTTACTTCTGCGACGCCGTTTTATTGGGTCAACAAAGTAAATGATAGAGTCATACGCCATATCGAGCGCGTGAGGGGCGCGTAACGTATATTGGTAACCATAATGGTTAAAATGCGACTTTTCTAAAGTCGCATTTTTTTGTCTATGATTTTCAGCTTTACCCAAGAGGAGTAGGTGATTTGACTCATTAAGAAGTGTTACGTGAATCAAGAGTCGGGAACTAAATAACCAACGGTATCGATAAGTAACCAATTAATAAGCCGAGTAATAAACCAAGCAGAAGGTGTCAGAAGACAATATAGTTTGATCGATTCCAATAAAGTGTGTCACTTTTCCTCTGCCAGCCCGCTTGGCAGAGGAAAAATGAACCGACGATAGCAAACACACCTTTGCCCCATTTTAAGGTAGACCTTTTACTCACTCACATCCTGTTAATGTGCGTTTGCCCTACAAAAAGTTATCCAAACTTAGATGGGGAGAGTACACGCCTCAAATCAATTTTAGTTATCTTGCATAGGTAAACCAACACAAACACGGTCGCTATTTAGCTATAATTGACCGATATTTACCTGTACTGGTCGAGTTGATGAGATATCAAAGTAAACCTGTAGATTCAATGCCACTTATGGCACCTGAAGATACATTTAAAGAGAAGACACAAACCAACACCCCTCATCATCCTATGTCAACGGATGACCCTCAAGAAGCCACCTTGGAATACAATGTGGCGTTAGCTTGTTCACTCGATGAGGTAAAAGCATTCAGTATTGATTCGTTTGTTATAGCTGAAACTGAAAAAGAAAAGAGCCCTCTCAACTCTTGGGTTAAATCAAGAGGTTCAGATGATATCAGTACTATCTTGAGTACTCCGATATTGGTTAATGAGCCTAAAACTTTGCTCTATCAGTTTGCAGGCTCTAAGAAAACAGCGTTGAGCTATGACAACGTCCTTCCTGTTAAAAAAGGCAGTGCCGTTTATCGCGATGTCTTTATTCCTGTTAAGCCTTCTGTTCAAGTTGATGAGCGTTTAGGTTGGCCTACAGAGGGGTATTTCTACCACTTTGTTGATGATGAACTTACCCATGAATACAAAATCGCGGGCAATAACAAGTGGGGCTTTAATGTCACTGAGTCCACTAAAGAGGGATTTAGCGATGAAATCATCGTATCCAAATCGCAATCTACGATTTTACTACCTTATAAAACCGACAATCAAGTGATTGCAAGGCAACACCTTTTGTATAGAAAAGAGAAACTCCCACAAAACGTTCTTCTGGATGACATTACGGCGGAGTGGCTTGATAAATACGCCTGTCTTCTTGATATGGATGTGGTGTTTTCTACTCGAACGGCATCGATTTTAGACAAAGAGAAAGAGCAGGATGGTAAAGTCATTTACATCATTAAGAGCGGGGATAGTCTGTCTAAAGTCGCGCACAGACAGGGAATAACACTCGAAGAATTACTGACTTTAAACCCTAAGTACAAGGACTCTCCAGACAGAGTGAATGTCGGTGATGAAATTATCATTGAAGTTGACGAAATGACGCAATTTGAACCTGAGTACCATACCTGTCAACTTGACACTAAGACGAATCAACGTGAAACATGGAGTAGTATTGCTGCGTTGTATAAGCTATCGGCTAAGTCCCTATTAGGTATGAATCCAGATTATGATGCTGACCCTTCTGCGTTATCACTTGGTGATAAGCTGCAAGTCACATTACCTAAAGAATCGAGTGGTCAATCTTCCGTTCGTTCTGCTTTACCTGCTGAAGACGTAACAACATCAAAAACAGCGTTTGCTCATTCCAATGTTCAGTGTGAAGTTAGCAGTAAAACCCACTGTAACGTGCATTTTATTGTTGGTGATTCGGGCGCTGATAAGAACACTCCTGTGATTAAAGTTAAGCAACTCATTTTGCGTTCAGAGCCGCTGTCAACACCTGATAAATTGGAGTTATTGGCTTCTGGTTATGGAGAGCCCCTTAGTAAGGGAAGTAAAGGGTTTGAGGTCAAAGCCATTCAAGAGGCATTGATTGACTTAGGTTTCGATTTAGGTCCTGAGGGGGCCGATGGTGATTTTGGCAAAGCGACAGAAAGCGCTATCAAACAGTTTCAAAAGGTCTATGAACCGACACATACCACACATCAAACTTATCAAAGTGGGGAAGTCGATGGGACTGTTGGTAAGAACACAATTCTTGCTTTGGATGAAGCGGTTAATGAAAATTGGAAACGCATTAATGCGATTAGTCATGAGAGTTGTAATTTATCAATTGACCATGAATTCATAGGGATTTTAGAGGGGAGTGAGAAGAATGGTTATGTTCCCGCTCCAGAAAAAAGTAATAGTGGTGTGACTATCGCTGTTGGCTTTGACTTAGGTGCTAGAAACATAGATGACCTCAAACGATTAGGACTATCGGTGGAATTGATAGAAAGGTTTACCCCTTATCTTGGTTTAAAGAAATTTGAAGCTGAATCTTTCTTAAATTCACATCCTTTATTGATTAATGATCAAGAATTAGAAACTATTGTTATGTTGGTTAAAGAAAGCGAAACTAAAAAAATAGTGTCAGCTTATAACAAAGATTCTGTTGTTAAGTTTGAGTGTTTACCTAAACAAGCTCAAACGGTGATCGCCTCAGTTGCTTATCAGTTTGGTTCTCAAGGAGTTATCGATGAAACGCCTAATTTCTGGAGGCAAGCGATTAATCAAGATTGGGTGGATATGTATCGCAATCTGATGAGGTTTGGTGATACAACCCCAACAAGGAGAAAGACAGAAGCAATGCTAATTAAGGAATTAGTTAAATGAAAATTTTAGTTTTTATGATAAGTTTTTTTTCGACGATAGTTCACGCCAATGTCATGGATGATATCTATAATAATTTGGATTTTACATCATTCCCCATATCACTGAACCCTAAAAGAATAGATGAAAAAAAATTGCCTGATTTTAAAGGACGAGAGCATATGGAGTACCTCTTGAATCCCAAAATAACTCAAGATGAGATCGTGATGGAAGGTGATAGTTGGTTTTATAAATTTAAGCTGTTAGATGAATGGAATGGGGATTTATATCTTTGCGTTTGGGACAAGTCTAAAGGTGGTACTTATGACGCTAGGTATCCCATTGTTATAAGAAAATATAACACAACATATGTTGCTCTTGCTTTAGACCCTACACCTCTTGAGGGAGGGTGTGACCGACTTGCTAAGTAAAGTGTGTGATTTTATAGCTTGTACACTAGTGTTATCAGGGCGTTTTTAACAATAATTTTGTTTATACCAACCAAGAACGAGCTTTGTTGCTAGTGCGATTTTACTGATCGCACTAGCACAACAGCTTTGCCATACCTGTAGTTATTCATTATTTTCTAATTTAGTAAAAACGCTGGCAAGGTTTTGTCCAAAAACGTTTCAGAAATTGATCAATCTTTATTGTTATTTCCATCGTATTTCTGGTAGTAATGCGTCTCAAAAGTGATCAGACTTTATCTTTTTATAGCGTACGAATCGCTTGAAGCGGCACATTTCCGATCAAAGTTTAATGTCCTCCGACAGAAGGCGTGGAAAGTCCTAGGGAAGGATTATTGCAAAAGAAAAGCCAAGTCGCTCATAGCGACTTGGCTTTATTTTATGCTCCTCGAGGGGGAGCGCTTTGGGGATTAGAGTTTACCGACAGAGCGTAAATACTCGTCAATGGCGCAGTCGCCAGTATGGTTGTGATAGCCCGGCTCATGCGCTGCCCATTTAGGGTCGACATTGATTGCGAGTGCCTTAAAAGGATCGACGGTTTCGCGGCTGTAATCGGCGAACTTCTGGCGATACTCTGCCAGCAATTCAGCATGAGCTGCGTCGTTCGCGAGGTTACGTTTCTCACCAGGGTCATTGATTAAATCGTAAAGCTCTTCGTCTTTGTTTTCTTGATATACGGTGTATTTGTGCGTTTTGGTTCGCAACATACGAGCGGGTTCAATAATGGTTTCGCGGCTGGTATACCACTGTGAAACCACATTGTCGCGCCAGTCAGCGGGTTGCTCTCCACGAATGAGTGGCATCACACTACGGCCGTACAAACCAACAGGAATTTCGATGCCCGCGTAATCGCAAAGGGTTGGGACTAAATCACACAAAGACAGTAATGCGTCGTTTTGCGCGTTTTCTGGAATGCCCGGGCCAGCCATAACAAATGGCACATTGGTGGTTTCTTCGTAGAAAAAGCTAAACTTGGTGACGTTTTTATGGCTAGTCATTGCGTCGCCATGGTCACTAAAGAATACCACTAACGTGTTGTCAGCCGCATCTGAGTTAGCCAGTGCGTTCAGTACGTTGCGAATACAATCATCACCCATTTTTGTGTAATGGTAATAGGCCGCTAAGTATTGTTGATAATTTAAATCACTCCAATGCGCCGCTTGGTGCATACGGTGGTGACGACAACACATATATTGAAGAGACAGTGGACGGTTGGTGATGTCATCGTCGTTGACGAAATTGTCTGGTAATTTAGGCAGCGGGCCAATACCTGGAATGTCGCCATGGGGGCCTGCAAATTCACCCACCCAGCCACAAATGTTGTGAGGGTTGTTGAAATCCACTGCCATGACAAAGGGTTTATCGTGTTTCTTGTTTAAAAATTCGATGCTCTTTTGTTCAGCATAGACGTCTTCGCGTGAGTCATAATCGACAGGGAAAGCATCGGGAGCGTCGAGCTCCATTTCAATTTGTTCAGCACATTCAAACCCACTCAGTGAGCCAAAGTCATGTTGTTTACCAAAGTGAACGCATTCATAGCCTTGTTCGGAGAACAACTTGCCAAGCGTTGGCATTGTGGTTGGAATATCAGGGCTATTGTTGCCGTGCACACCATTTTGGTGTGGAAGGCGACCAGTCCAAAACGAGGCACGCGAAGGGCCACATAGTGGGTAAGCGGTAAAGGCTGAATTGAACCGCGTACCTTTATTTATTATCGAGTCGATTGCTGGGGTTTTTGCAACCGTATTACCATAGGCAGCAATGCCTTTTTTAGCCAATTGGTCGGCGGTAATGATGAGGATATTCACCGGTTTACCGTTGACCGTTTGGCCTTTCATTTTTTCTGCTATTTGCTCTGCTGGCGTGTTTGCCGATGCAGAAAAGGTTGTCGCTACACCAGTTGTGACGGCTGCGCCAGCGACCCCTTTTATAAACTTACGTCGGGAAAGAGACATAATTCATCCTATTATTTCAGTTTGTTATTGATTTGGTAAACTTTAAATTGCTCGATCTCTAGGTGGCTTTTCCAAGTTCTGAACCCAAACATACCGCTAGGAATTCGTTCAATATCACTGATTTCATAGAGTTTTTTGTCATTAGCGAAGACGATAGTCTTATCTTCTAGACTGATGATCTTGATATTGGTCATAACGTTCGGTGTGTTCATAAATGCTTTTTCGCTAACGTCGTACTCCGGTAAAAGTGGTCTCGTGCCATCACCTGGATAGTGTCTAAAACGAGTCGTTGAATTGTCGTTAGCGCCATAGCCAATGTAGTAAAGCTTGAAGGGGTCATACTTACGCATATCGCCTTCTCGCCATTGCGAACGTTCGAAGAAACCTTCTCCTTCTGGCGCGTTAGCCATCCAGAAAAAGTTCAAATCGGTCCCTCTATCATTAGGCCCGCCTTGAACGACGACAGCGCCGTCAAATTCAATCACTGACGGTGCGGATATTTCGTTTTTAAACCAAACCGTTACGCCAGCACCATCATCAATATCCAGCTTGTTATCGATGATTGAAACGTGTGACGCAGCGGTTTTTTCAATGACCCATTTGTCGAGTCCTTGCTGGAAATTATCTTGATGTATGAGTGTGGTATTTTCCTCTATGAATGTAATGGGATCGGAGATTGCGAAAACGCTAATTGGGGTTAGCGTTGCGGCGATTAAGCCAGCAGTGAGCATCATGTTTCTATAGGTTGTCATTATCTTTTCTCGAAGTCAGTTGAAAACTTTCAATATATTACGCATCGTAAGCAATCGAAGGGGTGTAATCAAGAGGTGTCATTTAAAAGTGTGACTAAAATAACGCCAGATTAAATTAGGCTGGTGGTTGTTACTTTAGTTTCTCGTTATGGCTTTGTTTATTAGTTGTTTATATAGCTTTGTTAGAATAAATCGTCTTCATGTAAAGTGAAACTTGCTGTGACAGCCGTCACTTTCGCTTGAAAATGTGGTTTTCATATACTTTCGTTTTGTTATATTAACGACAAGATTTGAATGACAAATAAAAGAGGCATCACTCATGGCTAAGGCAAATGCTCGATCTACTCGATTTCATATGATGGCTAAGCCAGCAAGCTATCGATGCAACCTAAAGTGTGATTATTGCTTCTACCTCGAGAAAGAAGACATGATGTCGAGTGGGGAGAGTACCGAATCAAGCAATGAAACCAGTGCTCACAATATGTCTGATAGGCTGTTGAAGAAATACGTACGCGACTATATCGCCTCTCAAGATGGCGAAGAAATCGACTTTGCATGGCAAGGCGGCGAGCCGACATTGGCTGGCATCGATTTTTATAAGAAAGTGGTGGAGTACCAAAAACGCTATAGTGGCGGCAAAGTGATCACCAACAGTTTTCAAACCAATGCGGTGGCGATTAATCGTCAGTGGGCGCAGTTTTTTGCAGACAATAACTTTCTTATTGGCGTATCGGTTGACGGTGTCGCCGATGTTCATGATAAATATCGAATCTCCGTTAACGGACGTCCAACCTTTGAGCGTGTGCGCAAAGCCATTGAGCTATTGAAAGAATATAAGGTCGAGTTTAATACGCTAACGGTTATCAACGATCAAAACTGGGACAAAGGAAAAGAAACCTATCATGCGCTTAAAGCACTGGGTTCTGTTCACTTGCAGTTTATTCCTATTGTTGAAGTTGATGCTTCTTGCCAGCAAAGTACCACAGGTCATTATTCTCCTAGTGCTGACGCCAAATTAACCTCATTTTCTGTGCCTTCTCATGGTTATGGTCAGTTTATGACGGAAGTGTTTAATGAGTGGGTTAAGGAAGATGTAGGCACTATTTTCATTCGCATGTTTGACAGCATGTTAGCGACTTGGATGGGCTATCCTGCTTCTATTTGCGTTCAGTCGAAAGAGTGTGGTCAGGCGCTAGTGATTGAATCTAACGGCGATCTCTATTCTTGTGACCACTATGTCTATCCTGCCAACAAATTAGGCAATATCGAAGATACCGATATTGCAAAACTAGCCACAAGCAAGCAGCAAAAACGCTTCGGTGCGGCTAAGTTTTCTCGTCTAACCACACAATGCCAGCAGTGCCAATTTCAAGCACTGTGCTACGGCGGGTGTCCAAAACATCGCATTATTTCTAAAGAAGGCGAAAAGCATAAACAGAACTATTTATGCGAGTCATATGCTCAAATTTTCAATCATACCGCGCCAGTTATGCACTTAATGGTGCAGGAAATTCAGCGGGGCGGGATTGCAGCAAACGTCATGCCTATGTTGGCTGGCTATCGATAGATTCACAGTATTCATATTAACAGGAGATAACAATGAAACTGTCCTCGTTTAAGAAGACGGCTGTAGCGGGCATTGTGGCGGCAGCATGCGCTACTGTGCCATTTACATCCACCGCGAATGACCAAACAGAGCAACCTAATGTACTGGTCATTGTGATGGATGATCTCGGTATAGCACAAATGGACTTTATGCTTGATACGGTAGATAAAAATACGCTGAAGAAACGGCCCGTTCCTATGAGGTATGACGGTGATTTCGAGAAGTTATATGACGCTGCCAAACGCTCGATGCCCAATGTTACACAGTTAGCCAATGATGGTGTTCGTATGACGAATGCTTACGTGGCGACGCCTGTATGTGGCCCTTCTCGCGCTGCGATGATGACGGGGCGAAATCCCCATAGCTTTGGTACCTATAGTAACGATGATGCATCGTTAGGTATTCCAAAAGATATTACGCTTCTACCTGAAGTAATGAATGACAATGGTTACGCGACAGCCAACATTGGTAAGTGGCATAACGCTAAGGTTCGCAAAGAAAAGATCGCTGAAGAACTGCGTAGCCGTGATTATCATGAAAATGAAATCTCTATCGCCGAACCAGGCTTTGGGCCTGAAGAGCGCGGCTTTGATTATTCCTATAGCTTTTATGCTTCAGGGGCTGCGTTATACAACTCACCATCCGTATTTGAAAATGGCGTCAATGTACCCGCGCCAGGTTACTTAACGAAAAACCTAACAGATAAAACGATTCAGTTCATCGAAAGCCAAGCGAAAGACAAGCCATTCTTCGTTAACTTGGCATTAAGTGTGCCGCATATCCCGTTGGAGCAACACGCTCCTGCAAAGTATATGGACAGATTCGATACCGGTAATGTTGAAGTGGACAATTATTATGCTCACGTTAACGCTGCGGATGAAGGCATTGGTCAAATTATCGATAAGCTCAAAGAGTTGGGTGAATTTGACAATACGTTAATCTTCTTCCTTTCAGACAATGGTGCGGTGTTTGAATCACCAATGCCAATGAATGGAATGGACCGAGCCTTTAAGGGCCAGCGCTATCGTGGCGGTGTACATGTCCCATTTGTGGTGCATTGGAATGGCGTGATTCCAAAAGGCCAAGTTAATGACACGATGATTTCGGCGATGGATATCATACCAACGGCGATGGGAGCGGCAAATATTGATGTTCCTAAGAGCTTAGATATTAACGGACAAAATATCTTGCCGTTGCTAAAAGGTGAAGATCAAAAGCCTCATGAGTATTTATATTGGGCGGGCCCAAGAGCGCATCACTATGACGCGACTAATGCGGAATTTTGGAGCCATTACTGGCAGTGGATTACTTATAACGAGAACGAGTTTGTTCCAAGTAAGCATATTGAAAGACTGTCGAAAGGTGAGTGGGCGATAAAAGACCAAGAGTGGTCGCTGCATTATTATGATGATGGTAAGGCTGAATACGAACTTTATCATTATGCACAAGATCCAGCAGAGTCGAAAAACCTTGCCGATAAACACCCGGAAAAAGTCGCAGAGCTTAAGGCGGCGTTTTATGAGTGGATCAAAGAGAAGCCTGCACCTGTCAATTGGGGGCAAGATCGCTACGAAGTGCTAACTGAGTCAGCAAAATAACCTGAAAAGTCAGTCTCATTGCGATGAGGCTGACTTTTTTGTTGTGCCTTTAATTTCATTTAGAGCCGAGTTTCGTGAGAGTGTGATATCTCGGATAACGGCTTTTCACCTTCACCCCTTGGAATACTAGTAGGTTGCGTCATGTCAAAATTCATTGCTTCTACCCCACGCCCTGTTATCGCATACGAACATCCCGACTTTAAAATGCACCTTGCTACGCTGCGAGAGCATGTCATTCGTCAATGTAAAAAACGAACGGCATTGAATCGGAATGATGAAGCGATTCAGGCGGCCTTTTCTGGGGGAGAAAATGATCTGAAAAAGCAGTGCGAAGCGTTGCTTAAATATTTTGCCGAGGCGTTTGTCCATTATTCGGTTTGGGATCACAGCCATGCCTATTATCCAGGAAGACCTAGCCAACAAAATGCTCGAACTGATGCACTAGAAGGCTGTTCTCGATTGCTTCCTCTGTTGGCGGCTTGGCTGAATCAATCTTCTACTCAGTCGCCGTATTTAACCGGACTCAACGGTGAGAGTTTTAACGTTGTTGAGATCATTAAGAAAGCATTTTTAGCGGGCACCAACCCCAAGCATGCTGGCTATTGGGGCACCCTCACTGATTACGACCAAAAGGTGTGTGAAAGTGCCGATCTTGCGTTAACGCTATGGCTGTGTCGACGCTGGGTTTGGAAAACGTTGAAAGCGTCGCAACAACAACAGATTGCTGATTGGTTTTTGCAAGTGAATGACTGTAAAACCGTGGATAACAATTGGCACTTGTTTCCGCTTACCGTACAAGTGGTCATGAAAAGTTTGACTGGGCAAGACCGAGTCCAGCGAGAACGGTACCGTCGCGTGAAAGAGTTCTATGTTGGTGATGGTTGGTTTAGAGATGGTGCCAATGGTAATTACGATTATTACAATGCTTGGGGGTTTCACTACTCTCTCTACTGGATAGATCAAATTGATCCCACGTTTGATGCGACGTTTATACGCCGCTCTGCCGTTGAGTTTACCAATAACTATCGTTATTTCTTTTCTCCGCACGGATTTCCATTTTTTGGGCGCAGCGCGTGTTACCGACTTTCGGCACCTGCGCCACTGTTATCTGTTCTTGAGTACGCCGATTCAAAAGTGTCGGTTAGGCAAGCAAAGCGAGTGTTCTCCTCTTGTTTGAATACCTTTATCAGTAACGGGGCGCTTAAGTCAGGCTTACCGACTCAAGGGCTTTATGGTGATGATGTTCGTTTGGTTGATAACTATAGCGGTCCTGCGAGCAGCTTGTGGTCGCTGCGAGCTTTGATTATCGCTTTTTACAATGGGGAGAAGACCGGGCTGTGGTCTGCCTACGAAGGAAAATTAGAAATTGAACTTGCTGATTTTTGTTTTCAGATCGAAAGTATTGAAGCCATGGTATCAGGTTGTCAGAAAACTCAAGAAGTCGTAGTGACCTTCCAGCATGACTATACCCAGGAACAGTCGCCGTTCACCCGTGCACTCAAAAGCCAGTCATGGCTTGCTAGTACTCAAGAAAAGCTGACTGGGCGCGCGCAAAGACCAAAGAACAATCTATTACGTCAAGGTGTCACTACTTACTCTTCAAAAATGAATGGTTTCTTTTAGTTTCATTTTTCTTTAATTCGAAAGTATTTGTGTGATCTTGATCCTCTAATTTGCTTTTGTTTTCGGGTAGTATGCTAATTGAAAGCTAACGAAGGATTCTTTTGGGGTAATTTATGTTTTTAGTCTCTTCGCGAGAAATGTTATTGAAAGCGCAACTGGGTGGCTATGCTGTCCCTGCGTTTAATATTCACAACTTGGAAACCGTTCAGGTTATTGTTGAAACCGCGTCTGAAATGGGTTCTCCAGTTATCCTAGCAGGTACACCGGGCACGTTCTCTTATGCGGGCACTGACTATCTAGTGTCTATCTGTCGACAAGCTGCGGTGAAACATAAAATGCCGATAGCGTTGCACTTAGATCATCACGAATCATTTTCAGATATCAAAACGAAAGTGGAAGCGGGTATTAAGTCGGCAATGATTGATGGTTCACACTTTGATTTTGAGCAGAACATCGATTTAGTACGTCAAGTTGTACAATTCTGCCACGGCTGGGATTGCTCTGTTGAAGCTGAACTGGGTCGCTTAAGCGGCCAAGAAGATGACTTGATCGTTGATGCAAAAAATGCACTGTTTACCGACCCTGATGCCGCTGTTGAGTTTATTAACCGTACTGGTATTGATTCGCTCGCTATCGCTATCGGAACTGCTCATGGAATGTACAAAGAAGACCCTAACCTAGACTTTGACCGTCTTGGCGAGATTCGCAACAAGACCGATCTTCCATTAGTTCTGCATGGTGCATCGGGCGTGCCTGATGAAGATGTACGTCGTTGCATCGAGCTCGGCATTAACAAGGTAAACGTTGCGACAGAGCTTAAGATTGCGTTCTCTGATGCAGTGAAAGGTTACTTTATTGAGAACCCTACAGCGAATGACCCAAGACATTACATCATTCCTGGTAAGCAAGCGATGAAGGAAATTGTTCAACAGAAAATTCGTGTCTGCGGAAGCGAAGGTAAGTTGTAATTTTCGGTTAGCGCTGCATTAACGCGATTGTTTTGTTAACGCTACTGCCGTATTAACGCTTTCGCTTTATTAACAATAGTGCATCCATCACAGACTCTAAGCGGGATTGATTTTCAATGCCGCTTTTATTTTTCCCAAATAAAACAATCAGAATCTCGCTGAAGAGGTTGGAGTGACAATCATGACTAAGGTTCAAGCCACTAACCCAGTTAAAACAGTAGCCGTATTACTTGCCGATGGCTTTGAAGAAGCAGAGGCGGTCGTATTTATTGATATTATGCGCCGTCTTGATATCAATGTTGATGTGTTATCTTGCATGGAAACAACCACACTGAATAGCTATTTCGAAACTCGTATCTCTGCGGATGATTTGTTAACGAATAAACTAAACGAAAGTTATGATGCGGTTATGATGCCCGGTGGTCCAAAAGGAACGGATAACCTTACCGCGAACGCTAACGTACTGGCGTTTTTGAATAAGCATATTGAACAGGGCAAATTGATTTGTGCCTTGTGTTCTTCAGGCGCTAAAGTACTGGCAGCCAATAGTTTACTCCAAGGTCGCACGTATACAACTGGTGGTGGCTTGGAGAAGAAATTTGAAGACGGTAACTTTGTTGATAAGAAAGTGGTGATTGATGGCAACTTTATTTCAGGTAAAGGGCTTGGCGTGAGTTTTGAATTTGCGTTTACTGTCGCGAAAATGTTGCTAGCGGACAATCAGGAAAAAGTGGATTGGCAAGCGCAGCACATCTATTTTGATCATTGGCCATTACAAGATTGATATGCCTTCCGATCGCTTTCGGAAAATAGGGTAACAAAAACGGCAACGGAAACGTTGCCGTTTTTTATTATAATAAATAGCGATACATAGCCATCAAAACGTTACGCAATGTGTCCACATCATGTAACGATATCAAATAAAAAGCCTCAGTAATAAACTGAGGCTTTAACAATAGCGCGCGAATGCTTACTAAGTGTAGGCGTTAAGCACGTGCTCAGGCACTTCGGTTGGTCTCCATGGATCACCTGTGCGCTCAAGCCATGGTAGCAGCTCTTCTTTAATGAGCTTTTCGACGATTTGTGGTTGTTGATCGGCCACGTTTTTCATTTGATATGGGTCATTGGCCATATCATGCAAAACATAGCTAAGAGGCTTACCTACCTTTCGGTCGACCACCAAAGTATAGTCTCCGGTTCTCACCCCTCGGCGACCATACGACTGCCCACCATAAGGCATAAAGGTATAGAGCTGGGACGTTGGTCTTTCATCTCCTGCAATTCCTTTTACCGTGTTGGCAAAGTTACTGCCTTCTACAGTACCAGGGATATGTTCTGCGAGTCCTAACAGTCCCATGAGTGTTGGGTAAATATCCGGAGCAGAGAACAAAATATCATCTTGGTTTGGATTCAGAGTTCCAGGCCATCTGAAGACCATTGGGATGCGCATGGCTTCTTCGTAATGGACATTTTTAGTTGGATGACCGTTTGAACCAAGGCAGCAACCATGATCTGAGAAGAACACTACCAGCGTATCCTCTGTGAGCTGTAATCTGTCGAGTTCATCGACAATACGACCGATTTGCTCGTCCACACCATAGACCATAGCAAGGTACTCTTTGAAGTACTTAGGACCATAGCCTTCATCATAGTCTTTATCCCATACAACATTCTTACGAGTATTGAGTGATTCAGACGTTTCACCGTCAAATTTGTCGAGATATTTTTGAGGAACCTGATCATAAGGCGAGTGAGGAGGGTTCATCGAAACCACAAGCGTAAACGGTTTGTCATTATCGCGATATTTGCCATTGGTATTGCGTAGGTAGTTGATGGCAATGTCCGCTTCATGTTCAGCGCTCCACTGATCAATAAGCAGAGGTTTATCTCTTGGCGTGTCATTGGTCCAATACATCGGGTTCATATGCAGGTCATACGTACCGTAGCTGTACCAGAAGTCAAAACCATGACGACGATCGGGTGCGGTCCAGTCATTCCAATAACGTCCGCCCATTGGGTTGTTATAGCCAGGAACAAATGGCGCTTCTGGTGCATCTAAGTGCCACTTGCCAATATAGCCCATGCTGTAACCTTGATCTTTTAGAACGTCCGACCAAGTAATGTCATTTCTCTTTAGTTCAATACCAAAGTCGTGTCCGCCAAAGTTGCCAGGGACACCAGTGTGACTGTTTCCTTGAATACCATTTCGATATGGATATTGCCCAGTCATGAGCATGCCACGAAACGGAGTACAAAGCGGGAAGTTTGAAACCGCCTGTCTAAAGAACACACCTTGCTTAGCCAGCTTGTCCATATTGGGCGTAATAGAGCGGTCTTGTTTCATAAAGCCAAGCGATTGAGTACGAAGCTCGTCTGGAAATAGTACAAGTAGGTTTGGTTTTTTTTGCGATGCACCTTCTTTATTTTCGGATTGGTCGGCGGCAAGGGCTTTCGGAGTGAAAGAGGAGCAACCAGCAAGTGAGGTCGCTAACCCTCCAGCGCCAGTAATTGCAATGCCTTTAAGAATGTTTCTTCGTGATATTGACATATTATTCTCACATGTTGAGTTTTTGCTTGTAATCCTGCAAGGAAGATTTATTCTATTCGAAAACGTAGTAGGTTTACGTTGATGTCCATCGCAAGATAACGAAAGTTACACTTTTATTAATAACGACAAGAAGCAACGTCAATTGCGTGCGTTAAAAGGTGATTCAACCGTTATTTCGTTTACCAAGTAACCTAAGTAGAACAAAGGTTGCAAGGTAAATGAATAACATGATTACGATTGTTATTATGACGATAGTTATAACTTTCTTTTAGTAAAAAATCGGAATCATACGAAAGATTGTGAAAGAGATCTCAAGTTTTCACCTTTCGAGTTGTTACGGTGTTTTTTGGGTGTAGTATTAATTTCGAAAGCAAACGAAGGTTTGTTTTCAGTAGGAGACTAAAGAGTGAAAAGTGCGATCGAAAGGCGGATGGAAATCGTTGATGTTATCAACAGCGACGGTAAAGCGCGTGTAGAAGATTTAGCATCCCGATTTGGTGTCTCGAGTGTCACTATTCGAAGTGACCTGAGCTTTTTGGAAAAGAATGGTTATGTTGTGCGTTCGCATGGCGCCGCTATTCCAAATTCTGGGGTTTTAGCTGAGCTGACTGTTCAAGAAAAGCGCCATCAAAATGCAGGCACAAAAGGCTTGCTAGGTGCAGCAGCAGCAGAGCTCATTAAGAGTGGTGACACAGTCATTCTAGATTCTGGTACTACCACGCGAGAGATCGCGTCAAACCTCAAAAATATTGAGGATGTGGTAGTCATGACCAATGGTCTGGATGTAGCGATGGAGTTGTCATCATCTTCGGGTGTAGAAGTATTGATGACGGGTGGAGTCCTTCGAAAGAAGGCGCTATCTTTTTCAGGTTCACAAGCAGAAAGCAGTTTAAAGAATTATCGCTTTGACAAAGTCTTTTTGGGCGTGGATGGATTTGATTTACGAACCGGTATTTCCACATACAATGAACAAGAAGCCAGTTTAAATCGGCTGATGTGTGAAATTTCCGAACAAGTGATTGCAGTCGTTGATTCGAGTAAGTTTGGCAAGCGTAGTTGTCATATGATTCGCGAATTTGGTGACATACATACACTGATTACTGACACCGATATCCCACATGAGTATGTTCAGGGGTTACGCGAGTTAGGTGTAAATCTTATCTTAGTAGAGAAAAAATAGTTATTTCCTCCCTATCAAACTAACTCCATAGCAGGCATTCAGTCCTGATTGTGGAGTTAGTACATGAACACCCTTTTAAATATTATTCAACGTCATAAGCAGGGAGAATGCAACGGCATCTATTCCGTTTGTTCTGCTCACCCGCTTGTCATCGAAGCTGCATTGTTGCAAGCCAAAAATGACAACTCTGTATTATTGATCGAAGCTACGTCAAATCAAGTCGATCAGTATGGTGGCTACACTGGAATGACTCCAGAAGATTTTCGAAACTTTGTTTTTGAATTAGCTGAAAACTGTCAGTTCCCCCTATCTAATCTTATTCTAGGCGGTGACCATTTAGGTCCAAATCGCTGGCAAGATCTGCCTGCCTCTGAGGCAATGGTTAAAGCCGATGCATTGATCGCAGCGTATGTTGCGGCTGGATTCAAGAAAATTCACTTAGATTGCAGCATGTCATGTGCCGATGACCCAGTACCGTTGACCGACGAAATCGTCGCTAAGCGTGCGGCTCGTTTGGCCAAAATTGCTGAAACGACAGCGACTCAAGAGTTTGGCACAAGTGATGTGGTTTACGTTATTGGGACTGAAGTACCAGTTCCAGGTGGGGCTGCTGAAGAGCTTGAAGAGCTTGAAGTTACGACTGCGGAAGCCGCAACGGAAACCATCAATAGCCATCGCGTTGCATTTGAAAACGAAGGCATTACTGACTGTTGGCCACGTGTTGTTGGGCTAGTAGTTCAGCCTGGTGTTGAGTTTGACCATACGTCAGTCATTGACTACCGCCCAGAAAAGGCGACAGAGCTTAGCAACATGATAGAGCAACATGAGCACATGATCTTTGAGGCTCACTCTACCGATTACCAAACACTGCAAGCTTATCAAGATTTAGTTCGTGACCACTTTGCCATCCTTAAAGTTGGTCCGGCATTAACATTCGCCATGCGCGAAGCGTTATTTAGCCTTTGCAATATCGAAGAAGAAATCGTAACGAAAGCACATTGCTCTCATCTAAAAGAGCAAATTGAACAACAAATGTGTTTGAAGCCAGATAACTGGAAAAAATACTACCAAGGTGACTCTCATCAGCAGCGTTTCGCTAGAAGCTATAGCTTTAGTGACCGTATTCGCTATTACTGGCCAGATGAAGCCATTAGCGTGGCGCAAAACAAACTGTTTGAGAACTTAACTCAGTCAGGCTTGCCTTTCCCGCTACTCAGTCAGTATTTACCTGACCAATTTAATGCCATCCGTAAGGGTGAGCTGCAAGGCACGCCAAAAGCCGTTGTTATCGACAAAATCCAGCAAGTACTTCGTTCTTACGCGAAGGCTTGTAAGCTTCAAAACTAAGGAAAATCAATGAACAGTTATCTAGGTTATACCGAATCTGAACTTAATAATAATAAAGGCTATTGGACTGCAAAAGAAGTGATGCAGCAACCTGACTGCTGGCGTAAAACGTTCGATATCGTGAGTGAGTGCCGTCCTGCGTTAACTGACTTTTTAAGTCCGATCATTAACCAACCTAACTTTAGAATCATTTTAACAGGTGCGGGTACGTCAGCGTTTGCTGGTCGTGCGGTTGCTCCGGCGCTAACGAAAGTGACCAAGCATCGCATTGAGGCGATTGCTAGTACTGACCTTGTTTCAAATCCGACAGAGTATTTTTCTGAGGACTACCCAACACTGCTAGTTTCATTTGCTCGTTCAGGTAACAGCCCGGAAAGTGTCGCTGCGGTGGAATTGGCTGATCAGTGTTTGAGCAACTGTTACCACTTGTTCTTAACGTGTAACACTGAAGGCGAACTTTATAAAAGTAGTTTAAATAACGAAAGACGCTTTGCATTGGCAATGCCTGAAGAAAGTAATGACCAATCTTTCGCCATGACATCAAGTTTCACTTCGATGATGCTTTCACTATGTATCGTTTTTTCCGAAAATACTTTCAATAAACAAGAAATCGAAAATATTTGCGCGAATTCTGAGGCATGGATCAACGAAATAAATCCATTATTGACTAATATGTCAGGCGAATATGTTGAGCGAGTAATTTACCTTGGTAGCGGGGGATTACAAGGCTTGGCACAGGAATCTTCGCTGAAGCTTCTAGAGCTCACAGCGGGCAAGATTGTGTCTTGTTTTGACTCTCCGTTGGGCTTCCGCCATGGACCAAAATCTATCGTTGACGATAAAACAATTATCTTTGTTTTTGTTTCTAACGACCCCTACACGCGCAAGTATGATCTTGATTTAATTGCTGAATTACGTCGAGACAACATTGCCAAGCGGGTAGTTGCAATCACGGCTCAAGCCGATGATATCTCTGTCGATGAAAATTGCTCTCTTGTCCCAGGCATGTCTGCAGCTGCTGATGTACAACTCTTATTCCCTTATATCACTTTTGCCCAAATCTATGCATTCCATAGCGCATTGGGCCTTGGAAATACCCCTGATAACCCTTGCCCAACCGGTGAAGTAAACCGCGTGGTTCAAGGTGTGAATATCCATAAATTAAATAATTAATAAAGGTATGACTATGACTTCACCAAATATTGTATGGACCCGTATCGACGAACGTTTGCTACATGGCCAAATTCGTATCACTTGGGGTAAACACACAGAAGCTAACTTAATCTTAGTTGCTAACGATGAAGCTGCTGAAGGGTCAAATGCGGCCTTCATGCAAGCAGGTATGAAAGCGTCGGCTGGCGGTGAATACGCAGTGCGCTTCTTCTCTATTCAAAAAACCATCGAGGTGATTCACAAAGCGTCGCCAAAACAAAAGATTTTCGTTTTATGTAATACCCCAGAAGACGTTGCTCGTCTTGTTGAAGGTGGCGTGCCAATCACGCACTGCAATGTGGGTAACATGCATTTCCATGAAGGAAAACAGCAAATTGCAAAAACGGTATCAGTAGATGCAAAAGACATTGCAGCGTTTGAGCGTTTAACCGCAAAAGGCGTGACATGCACGATTCAAAACACACCTGACCAAACACCAGTTGATGTTTTGGAACAAGCGAAAGCGACAGCATAACGAGGACTTAGATAATGGTAATGGAAGCACTTCTGGTCGCACTTTGGGCGTTTTTCTGTGGTATCGATAAATACGATGTCGCATTAAACATCCACCGACCACTAATTACAGGCCCTGTCGTGGGCCTGATCATGGGAGATATGCAAATCGGCCTTATCGCTGGTGCAACTCTCGAACTTGCATGGCTTGGTTTAGTGCCAAACGCGGGTGCTCAGCCGCCTGATGTAACGCTAGGTACGATTGCTGCGGTTGCGTTTGCAGTGATGACAGGTCACTCAGCAGAAGTTGCTATGGGTGTTGGTATGCCAATCGCGGTTCTTATGCAAATGCTAGTGATTGGTTTCTTTGCAATGACATCATTTACGATGGGTAAAGCAGACCGATTTGCGGAGCGGGGGAATAGTGGCGGCATAGATATGTTGTTGATTGTCACTATCACGTTACGTGCCTTACTTTACGCTGTGGTTGCATTTGTCACTGTTTACTTCGGTGAGCAAGGTGCGAAATGGATTGATGAGAATGCTCCAACTGTCATTCTTGAAGGTCTTGGTATCGGTGCTCGTATGGTTCCGGCAATTGGTTTCGCGATGCTTCTTAAAATCATGTGGTCAAAAGAAGTGGCGGGTGTGTTCTTTATCGGTTTCGTTATGACAACGTATTTAGAACTACCAATTATGGCAGTAGCGGTAATCGGTGCATCAATCGCGGCTCTGTACTACTTCTTTAGCGGCAATGGCGACTCTAACAATAACAACCAGGTTGAGGAATTTGAAGATGGCATCTGATACCACACTACTTGACACTTTGGACGTGAAAACGGGCAAAGAAAATGACCAACACGTAAGCCTTATTGACGACGTTGATGGTTATGAAGATACAACGGTTAGACAGGTTATTAGCAAGAAAGATTTGTGGATTTGTTCAATTCGCGGACTTTTCATGGAAGGTAACTTTAACTTTGAGCGTATGCAAGCCGGTGGTTTCGCTTACTCAATTATCCCAGCACTGAAAAAAATTCACGGCAATAACAAGCGTGACTTTGCTAAAGCGCTAAAGAACCACCTTCAGTTCTTTAATGCGAGTCCAAAACTATTTACGTTCCTACTCGGTACTGCGATAGCGATGGAAGAGAACAAAGAAAAGCCGTCTACGGTTAACGTGGTTAAAGTCGCGGGTATGGGCCCTACAGGCGGAATCGGTGATGCGATTGACCACATGACGCTAATGCCACTGACTCTTGCTTTAGGTGCATCGATTGCACTTGAAGGGTCGATTGCTGGTCCGTTTGTGTTCTTCATCTTATACCAAGCCGTGCACTTCTTTGTTTACTTCTGGTTGATGTTCATGGGTTACAAGGCGGGTACTGCTGCCATGGTGAACCTAAGTGGTGCTACTGAGAAGTTGGCTAAAGCGGCGAACATTATGGGTATCTTCGTAATTGGGGCCTTGTCCGCCACCTTTATACGGGTACAGACCACCGCCACCTTGGAGTTGGGAGGGGCAGTGGTTAATCTGCAAACCGATCTCTTCGACAAGATAATGCCAAACTTATTACCGCTTGGTTTGGTGTTCTTAATGTTCAAAATGGTGAAAGGAACAGGCTTCTGGGCTAAACCACCTGTTCTTATCTTCTCAGCCTTGATCGGTGGTGTAATCGGTCACGCTCTCGGTATTTTGTAAGTGTTATAGAGGGGCGTTCGCCCCTCTCTTTTCTTGAGGTTTTATTATGATAGGTCTGGTTATCTCCGGTCACCTAAACTTTGCTACGGGTATGCAATCTGCAATGCGTGCAATCGCTGGTGAACAGCAACATGTTGAGTTCGTCGATTTTCTTGAAACAATGTCTACTGATGACCTTGAAGTTCAGTTAAGAGCGGCACGAGATAAAGTGGAAACGGGTAGTGGTGTGTTGTTTCTAACAGACATTCCAGGTGGTTCGCCGTGTAATCGTGCAATGACGATCATGATGGATACGCCTAATGTTGAATTGCTGGCTGGCGTAAACTTACCAATGATTGCCAATGCTGCGTTTGAGCGCGAAGACACAACGTTAAACGAGCTAGTTGAGACGCTGCAAGAAATTGGTATCAGCTGCCTTCAAGACATGCGTAAAGTGCTTGAAGAGTCTATGAAGGCAGAGCCAGTGCTGTGCGACGAGGAAGGACTATAAGTGATGACTTTTGCTGTGAAGTGTGCACGAACATTTACTGGCGCTGGTATTGAATCAGACAGTTATGTTGTGATAAATAGCGGCAAAGTCGAAGCGATAACTAAGCAGAAACCAGAAGGTATGCCTGTGCATACCTTCCCAAATCTCTCTTTATTGCCTGGCTTTATCGATATTCATATTCACGGACGCGGTGGTTCGGATGTTATGGATGCCTCCACCGAGTCTTTACAAACGATAGCCAATGCACTTCCTGAAACGGGTGTTGTTGCATGGGTAGGAACGACGGTCTCTGCGCCATGGCAAGATATTCTTGATGCATTGAGTAACGTTAAGCGCTACCTGACTGAAGACCAGAAACATGGCGCTCGTCTCCTAGGTAGTTTCCTAGAGGGACCTTATTTCACTGAACCCAATCGTGGTTCTCACCCAACTGCGTTTTTAAAATCGGCCACCATTGCTGAATTGGATGAGTTGGTCTCTGTTGCTGATGGCACGCTAATGCGTGTGGCCATTGCTCCCGAAACAGAGGGTGCGATGGATTGTATTGAATGGTTAAAACAGCGAAATATTCAAGTTTCTGTCGCCCATACCGCTGCCGATTATGCCCAAGTCACAGAAGCTTTCCATAAAGGCGCCGATTGTGGTGTTCATCTGTTTAATGGCATGAGTGGTTTGCATCACCGTGAACCGGGCTGTGCTGGCGCTATTCTTTACCACGACATGCTAGCGGAATTGATTGCCGATGGAGTTCACGTCAACCCTGTCATGATGCAACTCGCTTATCGCATGAAAACCTATCAAGGCATTGCCCTTATTACAGATTGTATGAGAGCAGGTGGTCTAGAAGATGGTGATTACCAACTGGGCGCTCAAACCGTTTCAGTAAAAGATGGCCAAGCCAGAACAAAATGCGGCTCTTTAGCGGGCAGCACTTGTAGCATGGACCAAGCAGTTCGCAACATGATCTTTAGCGCGGGTGTTCCTGAATGGGAAGCGGTGCAGATGGCGAGCTCGGTACCGGCTAAATACCTTGGTCTAGACAATCAGCTTGGCAGCATTGCTGTTGGTAAGAACGCCTCGTTCACCTTGGTCGACAGCGACCTAAATATACATCACACAATGATTGATGGTGATTGGGCATACCAATCCGTAAGTAAATAAAATTTCAGGGATAATTATGAATATTCGTCAACCGATCCACAGTGATCATGCTAAGCAACTGGATACCGCGGGGATCCGTGAGCAATTCTTGATTGAAGACATGTTCCAGCCAGATGCGATCAATCTGACATACAGCCACATTGACAGAATTATTGTTGGTGGCGCGGTACCGACGGCGAGTGCGTTGGCGCTGCAAGGTGGCAAAGAGTTAGGTGTTGATTTCTTTTTAGAGCGTCGTGAGTTGGGTGTGATCAACATTGGTCATCCTGGGATCATCACGGTTGATGGCGTCGAATATGAGATTGGTACTCGCCAAGCCCTTTACGTTGGTAAAGGGGCAAAAGATGTCCAATTTAGTAGCGTATCGGCAGAGTCTCCAGCGCGTTTCTATATTAACAGCGCACCTGCCCATCAAACGTATCCAACGCGTAAAATTGGCGTTGAAGATGCGTCGGTAGAAACGTTAGGTTCTCCTGAGAACTGTAACGTGCGAACCATCAATAAGTATTTGCACCCAAGCGTACTGCCGACTTGTCAGCTATCAATGGGCTTAACAGAACTCGCACCAGGAAGCCTTTGGAATACGATGCCATGCCATACCCATGAGCGTCGCATGGAAGTGTATCTCTATTTCAACATTCAAGCGGATAACTTGGTGTTCCATTACATGGGCGAGCCACAAGAGACTCGTCATATTGTGGTTCGCAATGAACAGGCGGTAATCAGCCCAAGCTGGTCGATACATTCCGGTGTCGGTACCGCGGCGTACACGTTCATATGGTCAATGGTCGGTGAAAACCAGACATTCCATGATATGGACCATGTAAAAATGAGCGACTTGAAATAGCCAAAAAATAACGACTAGCGTGAGGAAATAACGCTGATCTGTTTTTAATCTGTTATTTGAAAGTCATCTCGTAGATAGAATTATTAATTTTAAAGAACAGTAATAAGGGCAAATACAACTTGTTGGTATTACTGTTTCTTTAGGTAAGGATTGAATGATGAGCTTAGGAACAAAAGAAGAAATTTTGGCGACGATGAAGCGTGTATATCGCTATCAAGCCAACAATCAAACACGTAGTGTTGTTCGTCGTAGTGGTAAAACGCGCTTTATTAAAGATACCGATTGGGAGCGTGGTGTGTTTTGGTCGTGTACATCGGCGGCTTGGAAAGCAACGGATGACAATGAATATCTTGAAGGTGTTTTAGATTACGCCCTTCATACAGGCTTTAGAACAGGCCCCAATGCTCGCTTTGCCGATGATCATATCTGTTGCCAAGCGTATATCGATGTATACCCAACCGTTGATCAAATTGAAGCGCTAGAGCCAACCATCAAAGCACTCGATATTATGGTAGATGAGCCAGCGCCTGGCCGCAAAGATTGGTGGTGGTGTGATGCATTGTTTATGGCTCCGCCTTCTTTTGCTGCGCTCTCTCAGCAAACGGGCGATGAGCGCTACTTAAATTATATGCATACTGCTTATTGGGATAGCGTCAATCATCTATTAGACCCTGAAACTGGCTTATTTTACCGAGATCACCGCTATATTCCGGACGGCAAAGGTGGAGAGCTACGTGAAAGCAATGGCGAAAAGGTATTTTGGAGCCGTGGTATTGGTTGGGTGTTAGCGTCAGTACCTCGTTTAATGGAGCGTATGCCAGAAGACTTTCATGGCAGAGAGCAGTACTTGGCCATGTACAAAGACCTTGCGGCTGAAGTGATTAAGTATCAGCAGGCAGATGGTTTTTGGCGAACAAGCTTGCTAGACCCAGAAAGCTTCCCAGCACCAGAGAGCAGTGCTACATCATTGTTCTGTTACGGTTTAGCATGGGGCATCAATAATGGTCTTTTAGACCGTGAAACCTACATGCCAGTGGTAGAAAAAGCATGGGCAGTGCTACAGCCATGTATCCATGAGAATGGAATGATGGGATGGGTTCAACTGCCAGCGTTCAATCCACGAGATGTTAAGTTTGAGCACAATATTGACTATGGTGCGGGTGCCTTTATGTTGGCGGCCTCTCAAGTCGCAATATTGAGCGAGTAATTACATAGTTAGCGTTTACAAGGCCGATTTTGACTTGATTGAAATCGGCCTTTTTATTAGTAAAGGAAATAAATATGATAAAGAAATTAGCACCAGCGTTACTACTCCTTAGTGGTTCACTTATTGCTGCTGAAAAAACTAACGATATTGAAAATATTTACCAAATCCAATACACAAAAATAACGCCACAACTCGGTGATAAAGACAGTAATACACTGTGGGAGAGCGCCAATACATTAACGAGCTTTACATTACCTTGGAGAACGACGACACCACCAAAAACTCAATTTAAAGCACTTTGGAACGAAGACGCTATCTATATTCGCTATATCGTAGAAGACCGCAATGTTGTCATTGGAAGCGATCCACAGCGTGGCGCATTAGATTCTGATCGTGTGGAAATATTCTTAGCGCAAGACCGTCAGTTAACGAATTACTATACCTTGGAAGTCGATGCCACCACCCAGTTTTACAGCATGCACGCTCAATATGACCAAAAAGCGAAAAAGATCGGCAGTCGCGATGATGTCTGGCATTGGAACAATGTTGAAACTTATGGTGACACCACGCCTGATGGTTATCATGTAGAAATGAAAATCCCACTAGAAACGATTACAGAACTCAAGCTTTGGCAAAATGATGATCAAACCCAGCTACTGTGTGCTCTGATGAGAGCGGAGTTTTCCAAAATGGAGAATGGAGACATAGACATGGCGTGGATGACTTGGATCGATCCGAATACCCCTAAGCCTAACTTCCACAATCCAGGCACATTTGGTGAGTGTCAGTTAGTCAAATAGCGGACTGTTTTTGATATAGATTGCTACTTGCAATGGTAAATAAGGGTCACTTGGTAGCGACCCTTATTAATAGTTAATAGTTAATAGTTAATAGTTAATCGTAAATAGTTAGCTAGGATGAATTAGCGAGAAAACAGTAATGAAGATTCTTGACTTAAATTGGTCAAAAGAAGAGTTTTGTTGTTTACGATATCAACTCGGCGACTTTGCTGCGCTTCAATTTTCAGAAATCGCATAATAATAGCGAGTTGCGCTGTAGTTAGTGGCTCGGATGGGTTAACGCTCGTATCTTTAAACTCATGGGGAGACACTAGCAGATAATTATCGGTCACTTTCCAAGTACCAAATTCAGATATTTTTATCAGTGAAGACTCGTTTGACGAGTCTGTTGACCACTGCATTGACGATTCTCGAAAGTATTCACCATTGGGTAGGTAGCGAACGTTTGCCGTGATTTTCAAGTGACGCAAAGGGACGATTTCAGTGTCCAGATAGTGATGCTCATTGACTACGCCTGAAATATGAGTTTGCCATTCATTGGCCATAAGGGCTCGCTCTATTTTTCGGTCGCTCTTATTATACAGCCAAAAGCTGAATATCGCAGAGGTGAAAAATAAAGTGAAAACATACGACCGTTTCATATTATACGTCTCGTGCACATATATTATTTAGAAGACCGGATGTGCTACTAAATAGATGCATAGTTGTATTCTGGCTTGACTGTTCAACTGAGTGAATGAAGTTGAGAGCGAGCTGGGCACTTTTTCCACCTGTGACGATGACTTCAGTTGGACGTTGGTCCTGCGGTACCCCTTGAGTGTAGTTGGTTACGCATCGTTCAATTGTTGAGTGCCACTGAGACAGCGTAGCGTGTGGCGTAGAAGTCACGATGTCTATGCTATCAATTTGGCCAAGCGATTGAAACGAATGGGTTGGCGAATCTGCATATGCGTAGGCCAAAATTGGCAATAGTAGCGTTGCAACGATCACCGCCCACATTGCACGTAGTGACGAAGGCGGTTTAATGGCCGGAACAATATCGACTACTGGTTCTGATTTCATGACGGTAGTTGATGCCCAATTTTGGTTTTCCGCTACGGAGTCACACCAATCGGGAACGGTCGTAGAACGTGGTATTGGCGCTGCCTGAAATGATTCAGCTTCTTCGGAAAATTCGTCCGTTTCTGAGGGTTGAATAGACGCGATGAGCTTGTAGCCTCGTCTTGGAACTGTCTTAACAAAAAGTGGTGTTTTTGTTGGGTCTTTTAGCTGCTTTCTAAGCGTGGATATCGCTTGAGTTAGACTTGAATCTTCCACTTCAATTCCTTGCTCACGCCAAACAAAGTCATGAAATTCACTGCGGCTTATAATTTCATTAGGGCGTGCAATGAGCAGTTGTAAAATACGGTTTTCATTGTTGCCCAGTTTTACTTCTTTATCGTTGTTGGTTTGATCCACAAGTGAGTGGTTAACTGGATTGAATAGATAAGTTTGGCCGAGAATGAATGTCTTCCCTGAATGATTCATGATGTTTTCTCGCTATTTGAAAGTGATTAATTCTGATAACTGAAATGGTACAAATAATAAAAGCCGTAAAGCTAAATAAGCTAGCTTATTGAATAAGCTAGCTTTTATAGTGGTTGTTATAGGTTGAATTTGTAGCTTAGAGCAAACTTGGTTGCGGTTCTGTCACCACGGTTCGGGAATGGGTCATTATCAATGACGCCAGCCATCGTATCGTCAGGTCTAAAGAAGGCTTGTTGCAGATTGAAGACGACACCTTTGAACATACCAGTGCGTGGACGGTAACGGATCGTGATTGCGTGCTCTTCTTCACGGCCGTAGTCTGTCCCACCTGATATTTTGTTCATGACCGGAGCTTCGCCCCAGTGATAACCATATTCAATGAACAGATCGGGCTGACCGAAGTTACGGAAGTCATATTTGACTTGCACAACTCGTGCATCTTCACCATCACGTCGGAATCCATGGTAGTTACCGTTAGTTGGTAGGTTGAGGTAACCTTTTGCGTTACCAAATCCATAACTAAAGGCACCATTACCACCTTGTTTAGGGGCATCTATATGGGTGAAACCGTACATAAATTCAAAGGCATCGTGCTGAACGCGGAACTCATAAGTAGCGGCAGACGCGTAGTGATCGAAGGCTGCCATGCCTTTCTTGACATCTTCTTCCCATAAATCGCCCGCGGCTTGGTTATAGTAGTATTGCCCTTTCATATAGACATTGGTCATGGCTGATAAGTTATGGCGATACCAAACTTCTGCATGAGAACGTCTTAGGTAATTTTGTGCCTCACCGTATGCCGCACGATAGCCTGCATTTTGGTAGTTTTTACGTATTCTCATCGTGTATAGATAATCGTACGTTAGCGGGTTAGGGTCGTAATAGTTGGAGTTACCCGTTAGGTTGCCCATCTTAGCTTCATTACCACCCATAAAACCGGTGACGAAACCTGCGTCAAAGGTATAGCCGTTTTGCGAGTGTTGCATCATGGCACCGCGGTAACTTGATAGTAGTGCACTGTCCAAGTCTGCCGAGGTGATCATACCGGTATTAAAGAAACCATCACCGACACGAGCGTAACCACGATCTCGTCCTTTACCCCAGTCGAGTCGGACATTGGCAACAGCAAGTTTGCCATAGCCACTACTGTCATTACATTTGTATTGTCCTTTATAAGGTTCACCGCCTGTCCAAAAACAGTCTTCACTGATGAATATTTTCTCACCAGCGTTCCAGTTGTGAACGTCACCTGGATAAGATGAGCCAAGCTTAAACATGTGGTTGTAGCCCAAATCAAAGCTCATCGCGAGAGTGTTATCTTTGGAAAAACTCGCTTTGCCTGAACTGTAAAATAAACCGACCGATTGCCCCCACTCATATTGGCGATACATACCATCCACATTTGCATCTGGATAGCGAGTATATCTTTCAGTTGTTTTCAAATGATTCAAAAAGGTCATTGAAACTTGTTGCCCAGCAACAAGTTCATTATAAAATTGGCCAACTGTTGTTGCAGTTGCCGTGGGAATATTTGATAACAAGGTTATCGCAGCTGTCATGGCAAAAGCATTAACCTTCATGGTTTTGCTCCTTTCGCTGCCTGCTTTTAAAAACATGGGTTACATAGTCTCCACAATTTTCTTAATCCAAAAATCGAATTCGCCGTTAATGGTTCATTGGATGCCAAAATCTTGTAGATAATCTTACATTATGTTTTCGAAATCTTTCGTGTTATCCATCACGAAAATAAAAATAAGGTATAATTCAAAAATAACGTCGTGATCACTGAAAATAAAATTGGAATATTATAGATTGAAAGCATGTGAAAGCTTTGGTTCGTATAAACGCTTTTAATTACGGAATTATTAACAAGTTTAACTTTTGTTTTATTGCACGAGGAATTCATGATGGCAGTACAGCATGCCAGCCAGATATCATCACGGTCTAAACTATCAATCGCGGTGTTGTTTGGTTTATCTTTTGTTTCAGCTCAATCTAATGCTGAAAGCAGTACACACTCATATGACGCATTACCGTCGACAACGCTTTATTCATTGGCGAATAAAGGCTTGGTTACTGATGAGGCAGCTTGGTCTCAATATCAGGTGGGAGCGGCTTCGAGTTCTATTGTTGATTCAGCAATTAGAGGCGGCGCAGATTCAACCGAAGCTTACGTATTAAATACATTGCTAGAGCAAGCGCAAGCGAGTGGCAATACGGAGCTACTTGCTTTGTTATCATCGGCAACCACCGATGAAGAAGCGGCTCGTCTAGCGCGAACCATCACGCCAGATCGCAGTGGGGCGAATGTTTATGCCGTACTTCAATCGCAAGAACTGTTTGCTAATGCTATTAAGAAGCGAACTCGCGACAATATTCTTGGTATTCCAGCACAATCGAACTTTTGGGTTAGCGCGTTAGGTAATGACCAAACCTCTTATGTCACCTCTGATGGCGCAAATCGATACGATGGGTTCAATTCTTCATCTGCGGGTGCGGCATTCGGTTTTGATAAAATTCTAGCCAGTGGCAGTCTTGTTGGTTTGGCATTTAGCCATCAATACATCGAAACTGGTTCACGTATGTCGACGAGTTCTTCCGAAATCGGGACGTTTCAAGCCGCAGTTTATGGTCAAACCATGTGGCAAGATGTGAACTTTTCTGGCCGAGGCATTATTGGTCGCGGAGCGCACAAGATGACGCGTACCATTGAAGGTGGCTCAAGCTTTGCTGGGCATGATAATGCTGATGGGCGTACTCATAGTACGACTACCGCTTTTCAGTTAGACATGAGTTACCCACTTTATGTTTCAAGCTTCTCTATCGTTCCTGTGATGTCTGCCAGTTATAACACTGTGATGTTAGACGGCTATTCCGAAGATTATGTTCGTGAGTACAACAACAATGGCGTGTTAACAAAGTCGACAGGTTCCGCTGCGGCACTTGTCTATGACACTCAGTTTTACGACGAGTTATTGTTTGGCGTTGGCTTAGAGCTGGGTCATACCTGGTTTACCGGTATTGGCGCGATTCATACTAGGCTAGGTGGCCATGTTAACTACGACACACTGGATAAGGATTTAACCGTTACGGCGCGTTTAGCAAGCGGTGGCGATAGCTTTACTGTCAAAGCAAACTCTAGAGAAAATATCCGTTATCAAAGTTACCTCGATATGATGTTGGAAACGGATGGACGCTTTTCGTACAGCCTAGGTGTTCAGTATGACTGGGATGACACATCAAAAAATGCCATGGCGTACGGTCGTGCGATTTACTCCTTTTAATCCCCCATTAAAGACAGACTTTTGTATAAATGAATATGTATAAATTATCTAAATTAGCATTAGTTATCGGCTCCATCACTTTGATGGGGTGCGGTGACAACGAGGCCAATACAGAGACGTTAGACAAGCAGTCGTACTTACAGCCTGGTGGCTATATGTACTTCTTCGAAAACGGGATGCCAGATACGATTCATCCTTCTGAAAAAGACTCGCTAGTATTGAATCAGAAATACGCCAAAGATGGCGAGCATAGCTTAGCTTGGCGTTTTACTCCGGGAGCGTCACTTAATTTTGACCAACCAGTTGGCTACCGACACTTTGTTGCTAATGACACCGATCAGTCAATCAGTACGTTCTCGACTTGGGTTTATAACGCCGTCGCGCAAGAGGAATCGGTACGGTTCAATTTTGGTACTGACGGTGAAGCACAAGTGTATTTCGATATAGACTTCAACTTTACAGGTTGGCGTCATTTGCTGATTCCTTTTAGAGACATGACAGGTTCGCCACAAGAAGGAATGAACTTCTTACGAGTCGATGTCCCTGAAAGCATTCAACCAGGCACGCTTTATTTCGATCAGCTCATGCCAAGTATTCCAGTTGATCCGCGTTGGCCTACTCGTGATAACGTGGTTTCTTTTATCAACTTAGCCGCTGATAGCGCACCAAACCGTCACTGGTTGGCCCATTATTTATATGATGGTTACATGCGTGACGGATTAAGTGGTGCTAAAAATGCTCCGATTGATGCGGCGAGTGTCGAAAAGGTCAGCACACGTCTGGAGTCGTTCATTTTACAAGGCGGCAAGCGTACAGTTGATCTTACCGATATTCAGCAACGCTATGACGAATTCGGCCTGCAAGATATCGATGGTTACGTATCGGGTACAACGATTGGCAACGGCAATCGCCTTAAGATCTTCCTTGATAAAGGAGTGAATAAGGGGCTGCTAAATGAAGATGGCTTTGACACGCTCTTTGATGTTATCGATGTGCGTCAGTACAGCGATCTTGTGCTGCAAATTACTCGTGCGTTACATAGCGATATTTCCGCGCAAGAAAAAGCAGAGTTAACCCAAAAATATCTACTGCTGACGCGATTTGCGTTGGATCAAGGTTATGAGTCAGGCAGTGGTTTAGGTACTTCTCACCATATTGGCTATGGTTTTAGACCTTTATTCGAAGCGCACTTCCTAAACCGAGAGTTGCTAGAAGAGCATGGCTTGTTAGGCGATGTAAGCCAAATGATGGCGTGGTTCTCAAATGCAGGCCGTATCTATACGCCAGACAATGAGTTGACGAATTTCAACGTTGATATCATGAACACTCAATTGCGCGCCATGCTATATAGCATTTTGATGCAACCGAATGACCAGGTGCAAGCGACGTTGTTAGCTCAGTTCTCCGCTTGGTTATCACAGTCAATCGTAACTTCGGAAGGCATGTCTGGTGGCTTCAAAGCGGATGGTTCAGTGTTCCACCATATCCAGCATTATCCTGCGTATGCCAGCGGTGCACTTAAGGGCTTAACCCCTGTGGTTGAAGCATTAAGCAAAACCACTTACGCAATAGATAGGCCTGCTCATGAGCAACTGAAACATGTTGTCGAGATGGGGGAAATCTATAGCCAAGATATGCACACCTTGATGTCCGTTTCGGGCCGTCACCCAACGGGTAAGCAAACGATCGATTTAGAACCATTCCAACACCTTGCCAACGCAGGTTCTCCTGATGGTAAGCAAGCCATTGATGTAGAAATGGCGCAAGCGTATCTACGTTTGGCTCCGGCCAAAAACAGCTATCGTCAGCAGTTGCTTGAATTGGGCATTGAAGAGGCGCCTGTTGCGAGAGGAAACTGGGCGATGAACTTTGCAAGCCTTTCTATTCAGCGTCGTGCTGACTGGGTTGCTGCGGTTCGAGGTTTCAGTCGTTATTTAGTTGGTAATGAAAGTTACGCTAACGCCAACCGCTACGGCCGCTATATCAACTATGGTCAGTTAGAGATCATGTCGGGCGACGCCGAAAATCGTGCCTTTAGTCATGATGGTTGGGATTGGAATCGCTGGCCGGGTATTACTTCGGTTCAATTGCCTTTTGAAGAGCTTAACGCACAGCTGCGTAACGTTGATCGATTCAGCGGCCTAGAAGAGATGTTGTTAACCGAACAAACGTATGTCGGTGGATTAAGCCACAACGGCAATGGTTTGTATGCGTTAAAGCTTCAAGGGCACCCTAAATATGATGCCTCTTTCTATGCCAACAAGTCGGTGTTTTTCTTTGATGATCGCATTGTAGCGCTCGGGACGGATATCGCGTCTAAAGATGCTCGTTATCCAACTCAGACGACCTTGTTCCAGCATGCTATTCGTCACGAAGGAGAGGATGCCATCGTCAATGGTGCCACATTCTCGGTTGATGGACGCAGAGTGTCCACTACTGAAGAAGCGCCGACGGTATTGATGGACCCTGCCAATAACGCTTACGTTGTTCCAAGTGGGCAATTTGTACAGGTAAAGCAGGGCGAGCAAGCTTCTGTGCATCAGAAAACCAGTAAGCCAACGGCGGGTAAATTTGCCACAGCAGTGATTGATCACGGCAATGCTCCAGAGTCAGCTAGCTACCAATACATCGTCTTGGTTGATACTGAGCAAAAAGTGGCAGAGCAGTTTGCTGAGCAAATGATGTTGGAAGACAGCCCTATGGATGTTTTACAGCAGGATTCGACGGCGCATATCGTGTGGGACAAAGCAACAAACACAACCGCATACGCGATGTTTGAAGCGAGCACGAAGCTTGATGATGATTTGATACGCAGTATTGATGCGCCCGCTATGTTGATGGCATCGCCGAACGGCAGCGCGCTTTCACTATCCATCGTCAATCCAGACTTCAGTTTTTACCAAGGTAAAGATGAGAGTCAGTACGACGAAAATGGCGTACTTCAAGAAGTTAGCATTTACTCACGTCCATGGAAAGACCACCCATCTCAACCGGTTGTAACCAATGTTGTGCTAAATGGTCAATGGCAGCTAGCACAGCCAATTGAAGGGGTATCAGTCACGGTAAACAAAGCGGGTAATACGCTATTGAGTGTGACTACGGTTAATGCTGAAAGCGTGCAACTGAATTTAATACATATCTAATTATCATCGCTTAACATGAGCCGAACAACATTAGCTTGGCTCAATTACAAAGGTGAGGTGATCCTCACCTTTGACAAGGAATCTTATATGAAGACGAACGTATCTTTATTGAAAACAACGTTTCGAGCTATGCCATTTAGAGCTACGCCGATTGCAGCGATGGTTTCTTCATTGCTTCTATGTGGTGTCGCGATAGCGGAACCTGTGGTAACAGAAAAACCAGCACAAGAAGTGCAAAATGTACAAGACCTACCAAAAGGTCAAGAGGTCCAAAAAGCTGGCGAAGAACCACAAGTTCAAGAGACAGCAGTAGAGGTTGTAGAACACAACCCACTTGAATCTCAAATTATTGGCTTTGAAGAAGAGACGCTTCCAGATTACATTACCGTCAATGAAGACTCTGCGATTGAGTACACGAAGAAACGCTCCATTTATGGTGAACAATCACTGAAATGGAATTGGAAAAGTGGCGATGAGTTACACATCGATCACACTTTCAATTACTACACTCCAGAAGAGTCGTTCCGCGCCTTTGGCCGTGGCGCATCTTCTGTTTTCTCCCTATGGGTTTACAATGAAAAAGCCAGCGATGGCGAGTTGAAATTTGAGTTTGGTTCAAGTAGCAGTAACTTCACGATGAAACTTAATTTCACTGGTTGGCGCACCGTTGGTTTGGCGTTCCATCGTGATATGCAAGGGTCGCCTTCTGCAAAAATGAAAGGTCTGACTGTGACGGCGCAAAACTCCGAGGAAGGTGGCGAAGTCTACATCGACCGTATGATGGTGAGCTTGGATGATATTCGTTATCAATGGTCGGACGATATGGTCACGACCAAGATTACGCTACCTGAAATTGATTATGAGTTGCCAAGTGAATTGCCAGAGCCAACAGAGCAAGAGTTGGCGGCACTCGATAGAATTAAAACGGAATTGATTGATTACCATGTTGCTAACATGGGATCTGGCAAGCGTGTTATCGAAGAGATCCGTAATCAATACGACAAGTACAACTTACGTAAAGAAGATGGCGTGATCACGGGTGCTCACCTACTGACTCAGAATCAGATTAAAATCTATTTGCCAGAGCATCTCAACGAAACCGATGCTGCTTACGTTGGTGAATATCAGCGCTTACGTAGTTATGCCGAGTTGATGGAGCGCGTTGCTCGTCTTTGGAAAGTCACTAAAGATCCAGAAATCAAGCAAGAAATGCATGATAAATACATGCTAATGACCGAGCACCTATTGGATCAAGGTTTCCAAAAAGGAGCGAGCTTAGTGGCAACGCACCACTGGGGTTACCCAACGCGTGGTTGGTATGCTTCTGTGTTATTAATGGAAGAGCCGATGCGTGAAGCTGGACTATTAGAGCCAATTCATGACTCATTGATGTGGTTCTCACGTGAATTTAGAGAGCGTGGATTTGCCATGAAGGTCGGGCCGAAAAGTTCAGATATGGACTATTACAACACCCTACTACTGGCGCAAATGATCATGTTGTTACTTGAAGATGATGTGAAAGAGCGCGTTGCCTTGTATCACAAATTCTCTGGTTTCATTTCCGGTAACTTAGCGCAAACACCTGTGGGTTATGCGGATGGTTTCCGACCAGATGGTACAGCTTGGCGACACCGTGGTAACTACCCAGGCTACTCATTTGCGGCATTACGCTTTGCATCATTTGGTGCCTATTTGCTACGTGAATCTCCATTTGAGCTGTCTCAAGAATCGCGTGATTACCTCAAGCACGCCATGATGTCGGCGCGTATTTACAGTAACCCTAACCCTGGGGTTGGTACTAATGGTCGTCGTCCTTTCTTTGGCGTGTCTATTGAGAGAGTCGCGAACGGTTATGAGTGGCTCGCGAAAGCGGGGGTTCATGGTGAAGGCTTTGATAGAGAACTTGCCCAAGCTTACCTGCGAATTACCGATAAATCCGCAGAAGAAGGGAAGGCTATTTTTGGTGCAGACGTCGCACCAGAAGCTCACCCACAAGGTGCGTATACGTATAACTACGCCGCAATGGGAATCTATCGCTTCCAAGACAAGATGGTCACAATGAAAGGCTGGAACCGCTACGTTTGGTCTTCTGAGATCTATCAAAAAGCGAACCGCTTTGGCCGTTACCAAAGTCATGGCAGCGTACAGATCCACAAGTGGGGTGATGAGAAAGAGTATGGTTTTTATGAGGACGGTTGGGACTGGAACCGCATGCCTGGTGCTACAACCATTCACTTACCATGGGAGCTGTTAAATTCACCTCGTGAGCACACGACCATGTTGCACAATGAATCCCGATTCAATGGGGCGACTGATCTAAAAGGTCAATATGGTGCGTTTGGTTTTACCCTAGAAAACCCAACACGTTGGCCTGAGTTTATCGACCCAAGTTTTACGGCGAAGAAGTCGGTGTTTAGTTTTGATAATCGCCTGATTTTGGTCGGCAGCAATATTAGTAATGGTCGCTCCGCTTACAATACTGAAACGACGTTGTTCCAGCACGGTTTAACGGATAAAACGCAAAGTATGTACGTGAATGGTGAGCTCATCACCGAATTCCCATATGAAGCGACCCTTTCTCAAGGGGATTGGGTCATTGATGGGATGGGGAACGGTTATTATGTGGTCAAAGGTGGGGATGTCCATGTACGACGTCAGCACCAAGAATCGCTTGATAACCAGCGAATGAAACCCACAGAAGGCAACTTCTCATCTGCGTGGATTGACCACGGTAAAGCCCCGAAAGGTGAGGAGTATGAATATATTGTAATTCTTGATGCGACGCCTGAAAAAATGGCTGAAGTTGCAAACGAAATGACCTATTCACCGAGCCAGCCATACGAAGTGATACGTAAAGATGGTAATGCGCATATTGTTCACGACAAAGAAACTGGCGTAACCGGTTATACCGCTTTCGGTTTTGTCCGCACGAACGATAAATGGGTACGTGCAATCAGCACTTCTGCGGTGGTCATGGCGAAAGGTGAAGATGACAAGCTAGCGCTTAGTGTCGCAAACCCAGATTTGAATATGGAACGACACACATTAAGCCGAGTTGCACCTGTGGCGGTCACCTTGATCGGTGCCTGGGAGCTGAGTGAGCCTATGGATAACGTGACATTGCGCCGTAAAGGGCCAACCACGGTTGTGAGCGTAAACTGTAAAGATGGTCTGCCTGTTCAAATTGATTTGATTAAGCAATAAGCAACAAATAGCACTTAGAAAACACAATGTAATCATCAAAATAGCTTCCTTTGGAGGCTATTTTTTTTGCTTACGAGATCTGAATAACACATTTTCAATAACTATCATTTCTAGATCACACATTTCGCTATGAAAGCTAATCGAATGAGTGTGAAAGCTCGTATAATACAATCAAAAGCAAGTGAAAGTATGGTCGTGTCAGTTGATCATGAAATAATTTAGCGGAAGAGAAATATATGAAGTTTAGAAAAAGTGCCCTAGCAGTCGTGGTGATGACAGCCTTAATAGGTTGTTCTGAAGACAATATGGATATTGGTGAAGGTAATAATACCTATCCTCCACGTGCAACCGAAGTGTCTAGTCCGGCGTTGAACGTAGGGGAGAGAGTAGAAGGGGTCTATACCTATTTTGACCCGAACCCGGAAGCGAGACCAGAAGCGGATAGTCGTTATCAGTGGGTTAATGAATCAGACGAAGTATTGAGTACAAAGCGCGATATTTTGTTGACGAACGAAAGCGTTAATGTTGGTGATATGCTTCAGTTCTGTGTGACACCGATTGCTCGTGGTACCGTAAATACTGTCGGTGAAGAGGTTTGTAGCTCAGCGAGAGAAGTCGGTGAACCGTTAGGTGATGCGCCAGAAGCGAGCAATGTTGTGCTAGATAACACAGACCCTGCTATCGGTGATACGGTGACGGGCAGTTATGATTACTTCCATCCAGAAGATATTCCGGAAGGAAACAGTGTGCTGGAATGGCAAGCGAACATGACGCCAATTGCGGATGAAACATCAGCAACGATTACTTTGACTGCTGAAAACTCAGAAAATAAAGCGATTCGTTTTTGTGTCACACCAAAGACCCAACAAAATGTCCCTATTATTGGTCAGCAAGTGTGTTCTGATGCCACAGGCATTATTGTACCCGTACCAGGATCGGCGCCAGAGGCGAAAACGGTTGTCGCGGGTGGTGAACCTTACGTTGGCGCACGAGTAACGGGCAGTTATGAGTTCCATGATGAAGATGGTGATAAAGAAGGCCAATCGACCTATCAGTGGCAACGAAATAGTACCGCGATTGATGGTGCGACGGATCTTTCTTATAACGTCGTTGATCTCGATGACAAAACTCGATTGTCATTCTGTGTGACACCAGTATCCGCAACCGGTACTCCAACGCATGGTACAGAAATGTGTGCTCCGATGGATGAAGATATTTCGGTTAAACTAGAAACGCCTCCGACAGCAACGGATGTGGCGTTTACCGGTACTCAAGAAGTGGGTGAGATGATTGTTGGTACCTATACCTATAATCAAGTAGATGGTGCTCCAGAAGGTGACTCAGTTGCGCGTTGGGCTATTGGTGGAATAGCACAACCTAATTGTGCAGATGCAAAAAATTGTGAGTTAACGGTAACGCAGGAGCATGTTGGTAATTCTCTGGAGTTCTGTGTTGAACCGCGTACCCAGTTGGGCACGCCATCTAACACCAGCTTCTGCTCTGCACCTGCAGACGCAATGGGCATCGTGTTGACTGGTGCACTTGAGTATGACAAAGAACTCACCGCTGTGGTTCATGGCTATAAAGAGTCAGCATCAACGGGCGTTTGGAATGTTGCAACAGACAATCAAAATGGCCCTGCGGGTGATAGCGCTGGTACCGAGCAGCACACGGGTAATATCTATAAGATCGGCTTGCGAGATAACGTCACCGATTCGAACGGTAATAGCGTGATTGATGACTACGACTGGCTTGCTGACGGCACCCAAACCGTCGATGCTCGTAACTTCGTTGGCAAAAACGTGAACTACTGTCTGACAACCGAATTTGGTGAGCGCTGCGTATCAAGTGCTTCGGCAAAAGGTGTGACTGGTGGTCTTTACTTTGACGCCACTGATGCAACTAAACGTGGTATCGAACCTATTCGTGAGATGGAAATTGGTGCACTTGCCTACCACCGTCCGCTGACGGTTGCTGAAACAAAGCTGAAAGACCAAGCAAACTTAGGGGCATTGATTCCAGACGCCCATTATTTTGAAACCATCAATGGTATTGAATGGGCACTTTATAATCATGTTGGTCTAGATGCTGACCCTCAGATTGTTAAATCTTGCCGTAATTTATACACTGAAAATAGCCAATGGTATTTGCCGATGGGGACGAGAAGTTCTGTCTACAACAATAACTTTTATGAGAATAGTGGTAATGCGGGCGTGCCTGAATTCACTAACAAGCTTGACGGGATGATTGATTTGACGACAACAATGATCAGCTCTAATGGCGATACCAATTACCAAATGGGTCCGGTAACGGGTTGGCCGGTCAGTACCGGTGAAAATGCAGGCTCTGATCGTAGAATCTATACCAATGCCACTAGACGTACTGACCCAGGTCATGCTCAAGATGGAAACTTCTATGCGCTACGTTTTTATGTTGGTGCATCAGGTAGTAATACACAGACAACGACGGTCGATACGGCTGGTTACGTGACTTGTGTGAGTGTTCGTTAGACTGCTGTGAAAGAGTAACACAAGCAATCTAAACATAAACAAAGCCCCTTACCTTGTGTGTGGGGCTTTGTTGTTTTTCCTCTAGACCTAAACAATATACCCATCACTATTCATTTCTAATACTCCTATCATCGTCTAATAATCGTATTAATATTAATCTCCTTTGCAAATTTGGCTGCGAATAAAGCAACCGACAAATATGGAGAGTGTGTCAAGGAACGGCGACTGAGCTCAGTGTTCAAGCTCATCGATTTATCTAACCAAAGGTTCTCTTGATGTTTTACAAAATCTGCTGTCATCCGCTTGTTTTCGTTATAGCGCTTATAACAAGTGCTACCGCAAGTGCTCATAGTCAAATTCCCAAAACCTATAAAAAGTTTGTCGCAACCGAGCAAGTGAGTGTGCCAGTCACCGTCGAGAACTTGAACGCCTACCCGCAAAGCTATGACTTGTTTGTTGATGAAAAACGCATTGGTCGGTTTACGTTAGCGGCTAAAGCTAAGCGAAGTCTACGAGTCATTGTCGATATTGATAGAGCGGATGCTTGGGTTATCAAAGAAATTTCTACTCGTTCAGTGCCACGTGAAGAAGACACGATCGTCAGCCAAATTTACACCAAGGTTGAGCTCTATCGTCCAACACTGAAAGAGGAGCTCTAATGAAAAATTCGTTACTTATCACGCTGGTGACTGGCTTGACGTTTTTTTCGCTTGCCGTTGAGGCTGCGTATATGCCATCCCCCACGCACGCCAAAGGTGACCGAATTAGAGTCAAAGGCGAGTCAGGAATTGAAATAGATGCGGAGTATAGCCCAGATATGACGGTTCAGTTTGGCACGGCTTATGGAAAAGACTTAAACAACGAATATACCCGTGATCAATATCATCGCCATTCTGATCGCGAACGCAACGAAGGGTCGCTTTACATACAAGCTGTCGTTCCGATTACCTTTGGTGATCGCAAGCGACCAGACGCCAACCGTTTGTACGATATGGAACTGCAAAATAGAAAATTAGAGATAGATCGGTTGCAAGCAGAAGTGGCATTAATGAAAGCCGCATTAGAAGCCGGGGCAACAAGTCGTGAGCAAATTTTTACCGAGAATGCGAGTTAGCTGGTCGTTCCATTTAGCGACTTGAGGAGTAGAAAGTCATCGCTCAATAAACAGTCTTTTGGGGGAGGCAACATAAGAACAACAATAGTGGGAAAGGGATAGTTGAATGACAAAAGCATGGTGCTGGGGTGTATTGGTTGCGTTGAGTTTGCCGCAGCTTCACGCCGAGGATGAAATAGAGTTTTCTCGACACATCCCCTCTGTACGAGGAGTGGAAATTATCGATGCACAGGGAGAATTAGCGTTGGCCGATGAGGCGTTTTCTGATGGGCGTCCCATTACGTTTCGCTTGTTTACGAACAGCGACACTCACTCTGAGACGGTCTTTATTGGCAGTGACGTGTCCTACGGTAGCTTGACCATGAAACCGGATGTTGAACTCCAAGTGAATGGTGGAAAAATTATTCGCAATCAAGACGAAATAGAGCTTTTTGAAGGCGTGCATACTGTGCAGGCGCGAATCGATGCCACTCATCATCAATTAACGAGTGGATTGGTAAAGGTAAAAACGTTTATAGAGTTACGTTAATTATCCAGATTTTTCGGAGAGAAAATCCATGCATAAAGGCATTTTTATATCGTTGATATTGGCGATGTCGTCAACGATTCAGGCGCGAGAAGCGGTTGAGTTTGCTCGTGATGTTCCGCAAATGCGAGGGATTGAAATATTAGATGGTCGTGGCACGTTGGCGCTTGGTGGTGAGTCATTTAGCCAAGGTAACGCGGCTAGATTTAGACTCACCACCAATTCAGAAAGTCGAATGGAATCGGTGGTTTTTATTTCAAGACCCGTATCGAGAAATACCCAAGGAATGGATGACAAAATTGAAATTTCTGTTGGCGGCTATGAGCTCGACAATAGAAATGATATCACGTTAGAAAGTGGGGTGTATTTAGTTCAAGCTCGGCTGAATGTTCCTGCTCGTGATATCACTCAAGGCGAAGCTAAAGTCATGACGATCATTGAGATCCGTTAATTGGAATAAACTAGGAATAGAAATGAAAAAATGTATTATCGCAGCCGCTCTTTTTGCTACATTTTCGGTAAGTGCGAGCCAGTCAAATAAAATTGAATTTACTCGTGAAATTCCACTCGTGCGTGGTATTAAGATCACTGAAGGTAAAGCAGAAATAGCATTGAAAGGTGAAGAGCTCAAAGCTGCAGCCACTGCTGAGCTATATACAAACAGTAAAGACAAAGAAGAAAGGGTAGAGGTGGAAACTCGCATCATATCGGATAACTTGAACGATCATGAAGACAAAATTATAGTCTATATCGATGGGAAAGAGGCTGATACAGGTGGTACTTTTGTTGATGCGGGCGAATTTCCAGTTCAAGCACGCATAGACCTTGATGCTGGCGAAATCGAACAAGGCCAAGCCAAAATCATCACCGTGCTAAAAATTCGCGGTTAATCGCAACCGTTCATTTGGTGCAGTATTGAAGAAAGAGCAGGTATTTATCTGCTCTTTTTTGTTTTCCCTCTCTTCTTGTTGTCGCACTTTGCTAGATTCGATATGTTTATTCCTTGTTTATAAAACGAAAAAGGAAGAACGCTGATGAAGCTAGTTTCCCCTTCCATGAAATTCGAAGCGGCTTTTAGTGAGTTTTATAGCGATTTCTCAAAGCATGATGCGGGCAACAGTGACTATTACCGTGAGGGCGTGTTGGACTTCTCTGGTTATGTGCAACGCTTGTTGGACGAAGCTCAAGGGGTGAACTTAAAGCAAGGGTATGTGCCCTGCAGTCACTTTTGGTTAGTGCATCAAGGCACTATTGTTGGTGCGATTCGGATTCGGCATCGCATTGACACGCCATTCCTTTCACTTGAAGCTGGGCACATCGGGTATGATATAGCGCCAAGATTCCGTGGGCGAGGGCTAGGTAAGCGTATGTTGGCTGAAGCTTTGCCTAACGCGCGGCAGCTTGGCTTGGCTCAAGTAATGATCACCGCAGATGAAGACAATATGGCGTCTCGCGGTGTAATTGAAGCCAATGGCGGGATATTGCAGGACGTAGTGATGGGAAAGGTTTTTCCCAATCTTTTGGCAAGATATTGGCTAAGCTGCAGCAAGTTATCACCGCCCCGACCTGAGTAGAATACTTTTAACTGGCAGTAGGAAGAACAATGGATATTACTATCACGACTAACCCATCCGATGAAGATGTCGCGGACATTAGAAACGGCGTGATTGCCCACAATGTGGCGCATTTAGGGGATGTGTTTTTTACTGAGTTTGCGTGTTTCACGTATTATGAAGATGGCACCAAATCGGGTGGCCTGACGGCTGAGATTTTAGGGCAATGGCTGAGTATTAAATTTCTTTGGGTTGATGATGGCGCTAAAGGGAAGGGAATTGGTAGTCAGTTACTGAATGAAGCGGAACAATTCGCTAAAGAGCATCATTGCCATTCCAGTTTGCTGGATACCTTTAGTTTTCAGGCGAGACCGTTTTATGAGCGCCATGGCTACCAAGTGCAAATGACGCTAAGTGAGCACCCATTTGCTTCCTATGAGCGGTATTACCTCACTAAATCGCTGTGATAGTGATGAGCGCTTGTACGGTTCATTGTCAATAAAAAAGCCAGTTCATCGCTATGACTGGCTTCTTTGTATGTCGCTATACGTTGGCGTGAATGATTTGCCAGCGTCAACCGTAGCATGCTATCGCTAAGGTTTATCCTTCTGCGCGTTTCACTCGGATTTTGCTCTTGGCAAAGTCACTCAGGTTCAATGCAGTAATCGCGGTTTTAGCTTCATCTTCATTTGGCATTTCAACAAACGCAAAGCCCTTCGATTGACCCGTTTCTTGGTCTAGGACGAGTGTGCATTCAGCCACTGAGCCGTGAGTTGAAAAAAGAACACGAATTTCATGCTCTGTCGTTGTACGCGCAAGGTTGCGAACTAAAAGTTTCATAATGAACCGTTTGATATAAGAATTCCGTCGGCGATTGTCTCAGGTTAGCCGATGCAAACCAAGGGATTATTGATACTAACTCCGCTTTATTATTCTAACTCTCGAAAGTGAATGGTTATTTTTGAGCAATGGCGTATCTCAGAGTAGACTGTCTCCTATGAAATTTTTGATAAAACGACAGATTCGAAAGGGGAACAGGTGCATATTCATCGTCATAATATCGTGGGTGGGCTTTTTACACTGATTGCCCTGTTTTTGAGTGTCTTTTTTATTGTAGAAGGCTCTCAGTTTCCTATTTACCAATGGGTCCCAGAGGCGTTTAATGGCTTGGTATTTAGTTTTGTTTGGGGATTTGGCGTTTCGAAGTGGGTAGGCAGTGCTTATGCGGTGATGACTTTTGTCACCATTGCCGTTGTAAGCTTTGCCTGCGGACATAAAGTCAGTCGTATGCTGAGTTCTGACCAAGTTGAATAGTTCGCGTTAAGGTAGGCGCAGAAACACAAGGAGTGTGTTGTTGAAAAAATTTGCAGTGATCTCAGACATTCACAGTAATGTGTATGCCTTAAAAGCGGTCGTCGCCGATGCTCGCGCAAAAGGAGTAAGCGATTTTATTAACTTGGGCGATATACTTTATGGGCCTATCGCGCCTCGTGAAACGTATGAATATTTACGGACATTGAACGCACTGACAATTTGCGGTAACCAAGATCGTCAGATCTTTCAAGCGACAGACAGTGAAGTGCAAGCCAATCCAACCATGCAGTTTATCTTGGATGAGTTAGGGGCAGAGCCATTAGCGTGGATGCAGCAGCTCCCTTTTGATACACATGCTTTTTCTGACACATCAACTTTTCCCAATACCTTCTCCCTGCCCAATGGCATTTATGCCTGTCATGGCACGCCTAGCGATGATCTTACCTACTTGTTAGAGGACGCTTCTTCTGGACGTGCCGTCGTTCGCGCTGATGGTGACATTATTGAGCTATTGGCTGGTGTGACCGCGCCTATAGTCCTTTGTGGGCATACTCATTTGCCACGATGTGTTCAATTATCGACAGGGCAATGCGTTGTGAATCCGGGAAGTGTCGGTTTGCCTGCTTATGAAGATGATGAGCCCTTTTCTCATGCGATGGAAACGTATTCCTCTATGGCGTCTTATGCATTACTTACCCAAGCTGAAGATGGGGGCTGGAATGTGTCATTGAATAAAGTGGTTTATGACGTATCGAAAGCCGTCGCTGCTGCTCGTGAACAAGGGCGTATGGACTGGGTTCACTTTCTGACGACAGGGCGTCGTCAGGAGTGAGGGAGGACTCGCTCGCATTATATTTACTGTTAACGTCGAGTCCTTGGACTTTGCGGCCACCATGAAAGGAGCACATGTGGTTTATTCTGAGAAATTGTCGATATCAGAGGCACAAAAGTTGGTGTTATTGTCACAGCTGCTGCCTGCTAAACATCAAAAGGGTAAATCGCATGACGCGACTCTGTCGGCGATTGAACATCTAGGCTATGTTCAGATTGATACCATATCGGTGGTTCAACGTGCCCATCACCATACCTTGTGGAACAGAAATCGCCGCTATTTGCCAGAGCATATTGAGCAACTCACCCAACAACGCGCGATTTTTGAATACTGGGCTCACGCCGCCGCGTATCTGCCTATGCGTGATTATCGTTTCAGCTTATTTCGCAAACAAGCATTTAAAGAAGGGCGTTTGCGCCATTGGTATAACCACGACCGAGCGCTAATGGAACAGGTACTGGAGAGAATTAGAGAAGAAGGTCCCTTAATGGCAAAGGATTTTTCGGGGGCCAGCAATAACAGTAAAGGTTGGGGTAGTAAGCCTACTAAGCAAGCGCTCGAGTGCTTGTTTATGCAAGGCGATTTGATGGTCAGCGAACGGCGTAATTTTCATAAAGTCTACGATTTGACGGAACGAGTGATCCCCATAGATACTGACGTGAGCGTCCCATCGGAGCGAGAGTATGCGCGCTTTTTAGTCACTCAATATTTGCAGGCCAACGGTCTTGGACGCGTTTCTGAAATGACCTATTTACTCAAAGGATTAAAAACGGTGGTCAGCGGCGTGATTGATGACATGCTCGAAGAGCAAACGCTGGTCACCATTGATGTAGAAGGAAATCATTATGTCGCGTGCCTCGGTGCTATTGACCAATTGAAGCGTCCAATATCACGAACGAAGGCCGTTATTTTGTCCCCCTTCGACAATTGCCTTATTCAACGTCAGCGTCTAAAAACGTTATTTAATTTTGATTATCTTCTTGAGTGCTATGTGCCAAAAGAAAAGCGCCAGTTTGGCTATTTTTGTTTACCAATATTGTGGGCGGGAGAGCTGGTGGCAAGAGCGGATTGTAAGGTCAATAAAGCAACCGCGACGCTTGAAGTGCTCCACTTAATCCTAGAGCCAAAGTTAGTAGAAAAAGCTGCCTTTATGGAGGCGATTGAGCAGGAACTACAGCAATTTGCTCGCTTTAATGCTTGTGATACGTTCAAAATCATACGGGTCACTCCGTAAATCTTATCACTTGAGCACTTTTCAATAGCAAAAAAAAACGCAGCGGGTGAGCGCTGCGGAATATAAAGATAGTAATCAAAACCAGAGGGCTGAGTTTCCGGTTGAATTCTCTATAGGATGATCGGCTACTTTGTGAGTAGTACTTGGATCTTATCGGGATCCATCAGTTTGAAGAATTAGACTAAAGAGGTATAAATAGTATGATACTTACAAACTTAGATTGCATCTTTGTCGTGTGCTTTTAGTGTAAACAAGTATGTGATCATTTTTGATGGACACTCGCTTATGTCCTCAGGGCTACTTCTTCAAGAGCACAGCAGTGGACTTGCGCTAAGACTGACATCTGATCACGATGGTGAAGGTGTTGCTATTGCTCGGTTAATAAGCCGTATCGCTTCATTTCACTTTGGTTCATCGTATGTATACCGTCAAATGGCGCAGCAGAAAGGGTATAAAAATAGAATTTAGGGCCTGTTTCCTTGCCCAACATCTTACTGAAATAGGTAAGTTGGTCATGGTGCGCAGGATCGCTTGTTTTTAATTCACTGGCTGTTTTACCATCATCCGAACAACACCAAGAGTGCACCCCAACGCGCGCGCCGGGTTCTATCGTTCTGATCACACCAGCGCTGAACAGATCGACGCCTCCTGAATAAGCAAACCCATTCTCGGGGATCGTCGTATTCAGGCCTGCATTTCGTAGTAAGTTTCCAGTATGTAAGTTGATATCGTCATTCAATGAGCCTCGAACGGCTTTGATGACAATAGTGTCGACTTGTTGGTGGTTTTGAACAATATCTTTCAGCTGTAAGTAGGTTTTCGTCCCTAACTCGCCTGTCAGTACTGCTTCGTTAGCATCGAACTTGAATTGGCTGGTGCCTGCATCAATGAGGGAGTCATTAAAGTTGAGTGTAAACTCAGTGCTAGGGTCGCCAGCATGGCTTAATGTGCCGCGGTATCTATAACCATCGTCAGATTCATCAAAGCTGACGTGAGAAGACACCCATACACTGTCTGCGTTATCCATTGGATCGACATTACTGTGTTCGTCATCAAACGCCCCTTTCAGTAAGGTTACGTTTTTTCCGGGACCACTTTCAAAATTAAACGATATGTACACCAATCCTTTTGAGTAACGAGCGACTAATGCGTCTTCGGTAATTGTTGCGAGAGTAAGCGGATAACGCTGTCCGTCGTATTTTATCCATAGTTCTTGCTGTTGCTGTTGGAAGGTTTGGATATAACGATTGAGTTGGGATTCCGGTATTGCATTGAGATGAAGCTCTGTTGCCCCTGCAAAGAGAGAAAAAGAGATAGTGATCAATAGTAATTGGCTGAGTGCTTTCATTTTGGCATTCCGTTGCTTTTTTAATCAAGTTAGCAAAGGTTCGTGTTGCCGTCTGTACTGGTTTGTCAGAGTTTGAAACCATAAAGAATGGCGTCGACGTATTTCAAACAACAGCATGGTAATGTTTTGATAGGACTTGCCAATTGAATAGATAGGAACAGACGAATTTCCTAAAACTCTCCGATGTTGCAATATACCTCCATCGGCGCAGAACAGCGCTTAACCTTCTAAAAAAGAACAAGTTAAGAGAGAGCGATATTATGATTAACACGACTATCAAGCCATTTTCAGCAACGGCATTCAAACAAGGCGACTTCGTAGAAATCACAGAGCAAGACGTGAAAGGTAAGTGGGCAGTCTTCTTCTTCTACCCAGCAGATTTTACATTTGTATGTCCAACAGAGCTKGGTGAYCTKGCAGACCATTACRCAGAGCTTCAAGCRCGTGGCGTAGAAGTGTACTCAGTATCAACAGATACKCAYTTTACTCACAAAGCATGGCACGACAGCTCAGACACAATCGGCAAAATCAACTACTACATGGTTGGCGACCAAACGGGCAACATCACKAATAAYTTCGGTGTKATGCGTGAAGGCCAAGGCCTTGCAGACCGCGCAACGTTCCTAGTTGACCCAGAAGGCGTGATTCAAGCAATGGAAATCACAGCAGAAGGTATTGGCCGTGATGCAGAAGACCTAATGCGTAAAGTCAAAGCAGCGCAATACGTAGCGGCTAACCCAGGTGAAGTTTGCCCAGCAAAATGGAAAGAAGGTGAAGCGACACTTGCTCCATCTTTAGACCTAGTTGGCAAAATCTAAGCGAGCATCTTAAGTTAGCGAATACCAACTAACTAAGAATGAGTTTAAACGGAAGTTTGAGTCCGTGTTACACGCCCCAATATCGCCTAGCGAATTGGGGCGTGTGCTTTTGTGGCAAAGCAAAGGGGCTGTTCCAGGTGATAAGCTAGCGGCGAGCTCGTAACTGTCCGTCACAAGTTTTTCTGCTTTTGTATCGCCACCTTATATTTATCTGATGGTATAGTGCGGTCTCTTAGCAATAGAGAGGGACGAGATAATATGGATAAATTTCTAGAGTTGCTGGTGATAAAGCCGAATGAAGTTATGTTTGAGCAGACGATGCAAGTGATTGACGAACATTTCGATTTTAACCCAGTCAGCTTTGTAAACGGAGAAACCGAAAACCAAGCAGGCCAAAATAATGGGTCTTGTAAGATTTTTGCTTTTGCTCAGATGCAGGGGTTAGATGAGTCATCTACGCTGGCCTGTTTTGGTCAATTCTATCGTGATGACGTTTTAAAGAATCCAAGCGGCAGCGACCATGCCAACATTCGCAACTTTATCCAACACGGTTGGGCAGGCATTCGCTTCGATGGCGCGGCGTTAACAGCAAAGTAAGCCGTTGACATGATTTATGTTAATAACCCTGCCTTATAGACAACCTCATCCGAAGTATCAGCAATAAATTCAATCTTGCTCTCCTTAGAGATTAAGTTGAGCAAGGTGCAATGAGTTCAACAGTATGCGTAATGGCTTTACTATCTCCAAGCCGCTTCGTTAATAATACAGCCGTTGTTGCGATAGTTACTTTCCGCACGTTGAAACTCATTTTTTGGACATAAATGTGTTACACATTGTACTAAATTAGATAACGGCGCATTAGCTAAGGTATTGATAAATACCCTATGACACAATCATATTTTTACCGCGCTTCTTAGCAGTGTAGAGTGTCAGATCGCAATCCTTTAAAAAATCGCGATAGGTATTCGATTCATTAGGTTGAATAGAGCTTACACCGATGCTCACGCTAAAGCAGTGGGCTCTATTCACGCTGTCTGTACTGTTGCAAAGTAGTTCTATATTACTGATGAGTGCTTTACCTATGTTGGTCGCGATATCCAAGTTCGCTCCATCAATTACCACGACAAACTCATCACCTCCAATACGAGCACATATATCCTCTTCTCTGGTTACCCGCTTGAGCTCTTCTGCCAGCTTAACTAATACCTCATCACCAACTTGATGGCCATGTTTGTCATTGATCACTTTGAAGTCATCGATATCGAGCAGTAGCATGCCTAAGACTCTTCTTTGCTTGATTGCAGAATCCCACAGTTGCTTGATTCTTAGATCGTAGTTCCTTCGGTTTGCTATTTGCGTGAGTTCATCTTTGTGAGCAAGTCTGAGTAATTCTTCTTCAGCTAGCTTTCTTGACGTGATATCACAATGTGAAATTACGGCGAACACATTATCATTCACAGCAAAGTGAGCTGCGCGGATTAAGTACCATCCCATATTATAGGAGTAATAGCGTCGATATTCATAACTGAAAACCTTGGTTTGCGATGTGATGACTTTCTTTAGGCCATCCAAGACCTTAAGAGCATCATCGCCATACTCCGATGCCGCCTCTTCGCAGTACTTAATGTAATTTAGCCCAAACCAGTTGAGAGCATTATCGAGGTCAGTATCAAAATTATTCCAGCTTGTGTTTGTGAAAATAATTCGACCTGTTTCATCTATAATCGCAATCTGTTTATCCAGGCTATTAAAGGCACTCAGAAATAATTGGTTCGATACTTCATTAGCCATTAAATTATATGTGCTATAACCATCGATGGCATTGCCTTTACTTCCATCCGTATCGATGTTCATTTCTATTAATGCGCCGATAATTAAGATAGCGTATATAGCATAAATAGTTATCTCAAAATCAAGCATTGCTTGCGCTGCCAACAGGGCTTCGTTATTCAACATAATTTGATTCCTCTCAGAAACGATTGAATGATCAGAGCGACAGCAAGCTTTGCTATATCTGCTCGAAATGATTAAGTGTGATTAAAACTTGTGAGTCAGCGAAACAAACGCACGAGTGCCATACATATGATTACTGCGACTTGGTTCAGAAAAAACGCGCACTGACATAGTACTTTTTAAAAGCGAAATTGGAGATGTAAACTCTGCACCTATACCCGTTAAGTTGGCATAGCCACTGCCCATTATTAGTGAACCCTCAGGAGTAAACTGAGTACCTTTATCTTTATTTAGGTGTGTCACATGGTAGCCGTAGGCTCCCAATGTACGGCCACTTTCGAATTTATAGACGGCTGAACCCTCAAAGTAACCAATATTGCCGGGCTGCCAGCTTTGATTTTGACGCAGGTCTTTCGTTCTATGCTCGATAGAAACGGAACCATTTAACTGCCATTGTTCATTGATGTTGTACGTAAAATTGGAATTCAAAATATGAACATCATAGGTTTTGTCAGTAGATGTACTCGCAAGACTGCTTCCGAGCCGGAAGGTATAACCTGCGGCAATATGGACATCATCACCTAAAGTCCAGTTTAATCGTATCGGCGTGAACCACGGACTCCGTGACACGCCGGATTGAACCCCGCTATGGTCATAGTACAGACCACCAATGACGGCGGTTGCGCCAAAACTGTAGAAGCCTCCTAAGACTTTCTTATCTGTGTAGTAGCTCAAGTGTGGTAAGAGTACGTCGACAGATGTGTATTTTGGGCTGGCATGATCAGTGCCATGCTCATTCACACCCTGAAGGCGGTAATGACCATAAGTGACGACGCCAAGTAGTCCTTTTCCAGGATAAACGCCAGCGTTTGCAGTAGCATTGAACCCTGGTTGATTTGCAGTACCCTCAACGTTGGCGTGTGCAGCAACGCCACTCATAGCGAAAGCTAGAGCGAAGAATATTCTCAATTTCATTTAAATTACCTGATGAGAGCCATCCGTGGCGATGTAACTATTTTTTTTGTGCTTTTTCTTTAACTTCTATTTCCGCCTCTAATTGTTTGGAAATATCCGCCGCCAACGCTCTCGATTTTTTAATAAGACGTGATAGGCTTTTTACCGCTAACTTCATTTCTTGGGGGCCTAACACCACCAATCCGACGATAGCAATTAGCACCATTTCGACCATACCAATATCAAACATAGAGCCACCTATAATTTCGGTAATTGATCTTTTCCTGATGATTCATCGTCGGACATCGCCTTTTTGAACCCTTTAATAGACTCACCTACATCACCACCAATGGTTTTTAAACGTTTGGTGCCAAATACAAGGGCGACGATGACTGCGATGATAGCGAGTTGCCAAATAGAAATACCTGCCATGATGATTATCTCTCTGTGTAAAGTGTAGAATCAATGTGATTACAATTAGGTTCATAGAAGCGAGCGACTAATAAACCAGCTTCAAATAAAAGCCAAATTGGGATGGCCAAAAGTGTCTGCGAAAACATATCGGGCGGTGTTAACATCATTCCAATAACAAATGCGCCAACGATGATATGGGCTCTTTTCTTCCGTAGATCCTGATGTGACGATATTCCCGTTAAACAGACTAATACTGTGGCGACAGGCATTTGAAACGCTAACCCAAATGCGAGGAATATCTTTAGAACAAAACTTAGATAACTATCGATATCAGTCGCTATGTTGACTCCCTCCAGTGCCACGGAACTGAAGAAAGAAAATGCGATAGGTAGTACAACAAAAAAAGCAAATGAAACACCGCCATAGAACAAAACGGAAGAGCTCATAACAAGAGGTAGCACAGCCTTCTTTTCATGCTGATAAAGCCCCAGAGCGACAAAGCGCCACATCACGAAAAGCAAATAAGGCACAGCTAAGAATACTGACACGTAAAGCGTGAGCTTGAGTGGAGTAAAAAAAGGTGAAACCACTTGCGTAGCAATCATACTTGTACCGCTGGGTAAGGTTTCTATAAGCGGTGCTGAAACAAATTCGTATATGTCGCCAGCGAAGTAAACCAGAATTAAAAATACCAATAACACCGATGTTATTGCTTTTAACAACACGGCTTTTAACTCATTTAAGTGACTTAAAATACTTAGTTTCTCTGACATAACGCTTCTCTCAGTTAGCCCTGCTCTTCTCTCGGTTGGCCGAGTAGTATTCTCGGCCAACACTGAGCTTGATTATGCTTTGCGTTTTAGTGGGTGAGTTGAACAGCGAGGGCCGCCACCGAACATTGAGGTCGTTGTGTATGGCAGAGTAATACACTCTACACCATGTTTTTCTAGCTCAGCGATGAGTCTTGTGTGTTCAGCACCAATAATCGGTTTGTTAGGCGCTAAGTTGACACTGTTAGAGCCCATTGCTTTGCACTCTTTCTCAGTAACGTCAATCCAAGTCCAATCTTGCATGAATGCTGGGAATGCCGCCTTGCCACCTTTTACGCCGTCAAGATTACACGCTGCTAGTCCTGGACGCGGTGTCATGAATACACAATCCAAATGGATGAACTTACGACTCAACTCTATGGTGTGAACGCGGTAGCCCTTCGGTTCCATGCGGTTGCGTAGCCACTCAATACCCGCATAACTTGAGCCGATACCAGCGTGACCCACGAGAATATCTTTGTCCAGAATGAAAACATCGCCACCCTCTAAGTACGGGATCGTTTCATCGGATTGATCTACATGAATAGAAGGACGCGGCATCGCTAAGTGGTATTGATCATTTTCCTCTGCGTGCTTGGTAATATCACGGTACATCAGTTCATGACTCTTACGACGACATTGAATACGGCAGTAGGTGTCGATGATTTCGTCTTCAATCACTAGCGTGTTGTCACGCTCATACATTGCGCATTGCCCCATACGCTCGCCACGGCACAGCTCATCGCTTGGTTGCTCAGGACGAATCACCTGAACTCCGTGCTTTTCGAATAACTCAGCCAAAGCATTCATTTCTTTTTGAGCTTGTTTATGCGTCTCTGGTTGTAGGTCTTCTAGATAGTTGCCTGCTCGCTCGCGCATTTCTACTTTGATCTCTTCATCAAGACCTTGGTAATTCTCAATTGGCCAATCTACCTCTGGCATTAAGAATCGGTCTGGATGACCTACCAGTACAGACTCCATTCGGTCCCATTCGTTGTATACCCCAACACCGTTCTTATCGCGTAGTGTTGGAGTTATCGCTTGTGCTATCGCTGCTGGTGCTACCGCCGCTGCCGCGCCTACTGCTGCTGTAGCGCCTGCCATTTTGAAGAAATTTCTGCGAGATACGTTATTAGCCATGTCATTTACCTAAATTAGTGATTGTGACAATCCATTGGTTGTTTACCATTCCGTTGGCTTGTAGAAACGGTAGCAACCTGACTAAAAATGCTATAGATAGTATCCATCAGGTAAACTGATGCTTGGGGGTGATTTTGATGCCAGCTGTCATCAACTATTAATTTGCGTGTTAGGAGACGGTTGAAATCGCTTTGAACTAACGGCTAATTAAATGGAATGGTGGCAGAAAATTTATAACTTTTTTCTGATTCAGGTGAGAAACAAGCTTTCTTGAACAGGAATCGACAGTTAGCGTTATACTAAAGTTCTAAAGAAGGTCTTTTTCTTTCGCTAAAAATCTACAGATTATTTGAGTGTTACCTTGTTTGCCGAAGCGTTCATGTATGAAGTTTCTCGATGGTTTCTATTTGGAATGCAAAAAGAAAGTTCAATATCTTGAATACGAGGCGCTCGCCCTAATCTGTTAACGTGTTGAATAATTGAGGATACGGAGATATTGATGTCGAACTATACCTATTGGTCAGATAGTAAATACTGCAGTACTCTTAGAAATGGTGCAGATACCACTGTATGCATAGAGTTGATAAAAAAGATAGTTGTCGAAAATAAAGAGTGCTTTGAAGGTCTGCCCTATCAATTGGCCTTGGATGGAACCCTAGGCGATGCGATTCAAATATCAAAAGGGGAGATAGAAGATTTCGGCGAACCGATGGCAATGCACAGCGAAAGCGATCGTACTACGACAAAAAAAATGATTTTGCAGTTTGTAGACAAGAGTGTTCGGTTATATAACGGACAGCCAAATTCAACTATTAATTGCGCCTTGGGCTCAATCGTTGAAGCTATGTACGACCTCGGTTATTACACGTTTGATGAGGCAGAAGCCATGCTCGCTAAAACTCTGCCAAGTAACTAGATACAACCATAACTTTCTATGTGTGCCGCTCAGCCTAGTTACGCTAGGCTGAGCGATAATTGCTCTTTCTTCATATCGTTCTACGCTTAAAAGTGTTCTCTGTGGGTTAAGGAGAGAGTTGTGAACACTGTATCAAAACTAGTTTTAACCAGTTCATTATGCTGTTTTGCGTCTGGCTTAGCTTTTGCCGAAAAGGCAAACGTTACAGACAATATCCCTTATGAGTGGGCGCCTTGGAAAGATCCAAACGACGAAAGTAAGCTCAATTTGGCCGAAGATAAGGATGTATTGTTCCAAAGGCGTAATCTCTCTGAAGACCCCAAAAATGCCCCCGGATTGTATTACCCAAACCGATATGAATTCGGCCCAATGTGGAGTTCCATACCAACGTTTCTCGGCGCGCCACTGGCTCGTACCCCGGAAGACTTAAAGGCAGGCAACGTAGACGTTGCCCTCATAGGGTTGATTGTGGGAGACCAAATGATCCCTGGAGGGCGTTATGCCGCTATGAGGATGCGGTCGCTAGTGGACTATATTTCTTATCCATTTCAGGGTGAGGATCAGGCTATCGGTGTTGACCTAGCTAACCTTGTCGTTGCTGATTACGGAAACGTTGCCGCCAACTGGATGGCTGATAACCAGATCAACCTAGATGAGATTCACAGAGTAGTTGGCAGCGCGTTAAATGTAGATGTGGTGCCAATCGGTATTGGCGGTACTCACATTCAAAGTTACGGCTTTATGACCGCACTTGCCCAAAAGTACGGGAAAGGTGAAGTACTGGTTGTCCATGTTGACGCGCACTATGATGCCTATAAAGCGGGAGCTGGACGCTACGTACACAACGGCTCGTTCTTTAAGATGGCGGTCGAAAAAGGACTTATAAACGGGAGTGATTTGATTCAAGTGGGACTGCGAGGCTCTACCCCCGGGGTAGAAACCCTCAACTGGATGAGAAAACATAAGATCAAGTTCCACTTTCAATCAGAGATAGAGAAAGATGGTTGGGATGCCGTACTTGCAAAAGTACTGGCAGAAGCCAAGGGCAGAAAAGTCTATATTACTTTTGATATGGACGGGGTAGATCCGGCCTATGCTCCTGGAGTAGGTACTGCTGAGCCTGATGGATTGACTGCTGGCCAGGCAATGCAACTTGTACGAGCACTTGGCATTTAAAATGAAATCGTCGCAGCTGAGTTTAATGAGTACAACCCACTACTGGACGACCTTCATAATCATACTGGCATATTGATGGACCGCTTGATCCGCTCTCTACTTGCTGGAATGCAAGGTCGAAAAGAAGGGATAACGGATCCAATGTATTACCAACCAGAGCGGATTAGCCACGATAGCCCAATAAAATAAATTAAAGTGACGGAATAGCTAAACCAACCTGGCCTAGTTTAGCTATTCATTTCGAGGATTAAGTAGTAAATGGAATTTAAATCAACGTTATGGCGGGAACCCTTAATTCACTTTTTGCTCATAGGGGCTCTGATTTTTGCCGTAGATAGGGTTTTAGTACCAGAGCAGAAAGAGCTGATTATTGTCGACCAAGACAGTATCGAATTTCTGATTAAGAAACGTCAGAATCTAGAATTAAACACTCTGTCTAAGCAAGACATTGACAACTTAATCGCCGCGTACATAGACGATGAGATTTTGTATCGAGAGGCATACAGGCGAGGCTTGAACGTCGGCGATTCAAGAATGCGTCACAACATGATTTTAAAAATGAGGGGTCTACTGATATCGGAAGTTTCTCTACCTACAAATGGTCAGCTTCAAACCTACTACAAAGAAAACCTAGCAAAATATACCACCCCAGAACTACTAGAAACTCAGCACCTGTTTTTCTCTGAGCAAAGTCGAGTACCAACGGCGTTATTGGCGGCACTTCAAAGTCATCAAGATCTTTCCATTAAAGGAGACTTTCACCGCCCATCTCTAGGGCAAGAAACCTTACAAGGAACGAAAGGAGAACTAACGGATCTATTTGGTTTTGACGCGGCAAAAGCTTTAGCAGAAACACAGTCGGATGATTGGATGGGACCATTTGTTTCCAATCAAGGTGTTCATTTTGTTCGAAAGCTACGAAGTATCCCTCCTGTGACGGCTCCTTATGAGGATATTGAGGATTATCTGAGAATGGATTGGGAACTAACCGAGGCGCGCAAGCTTGTTCAGTTAGAGCTCGCAAACGTGCGTAACAATTATCAGATAGTGATAGAGCGGTAGTTAATGAGCAAAGGATTAGCGTTGAAGTACTTACTGGCTATCTTGCTATTGCTATTGCTATTGGGAAAGCCCCTTTTTGCTCATGATATTGGAATATCCAGAACAGAGTTAAGAGAGAGCGATAACTATTCCTACACAATCCAAGTACAAGCTGGACCGACAGTATCAAATGTCTTCTCACCGCCAATTCTTCCAGATGATTTTGAATTTGTATCATTGCCTAACGGCAGCCAGATGCTAGGTTGGAAAGTGTTCGAGTTCACCGGAGAGCGCCCACTTCAGGCAGGGGATGAGCTTTTATTGCCATGGAACAGAGATGGCATAATGCTAAAAGTGTATTGGAGAGATGGCAGTGTCGCTGACAAGCTTATTAGGAATGAGTCTGGCGTGATCACTCTTTCAATGGATCAGTTGAAAGCAGGCTCAGGTTCTTTTCTAGATGCAGCGAAGAGATATTTCCTATTGGGATTTGAGCATATTTTGCTCGGTATTGACCATCTTATGTTTGTTCTCGGGTTGCTTTGGATCGTAAAAGGGAAACTGAACCTTGTAAAAACGATTACTGCTTTTACGGTTGCACACAGTATAACGCTTGGGTTGGCAACATTTGGTCTACTAGTGCTCCCATCTAGTCCAGTTGAAGCGTGTATTGCTTTAAGTATCGTCTTTCTTGCCGTTGAAATCGTTCGTGCTCTAAGGGGACATGTGGGGCTAACTTATCGTCGTCCCTGGTTGGTCGCGTTTGCTTTCGGCTTACTTCATGGGCTTGGTTTTGCAGGGGCTCTCGCTGAGATAGGCTTACCTGACAGTGAAGTGCCGGTAGCACTTTTGTTTTTCAACTTAGGTGTAGAAGCAGGGCAACTTGCGTTTGTCGTCGTTATGCTGATTTTGGCATACAACATACGCGCCATTGGCGTTAAGTTGAGTAGAGTAACTGTAAATATGCCTGTTTACTTCTTGGGTGGGATTGCATCCTATTGGCTATTTACGCGCTTGAGTTTACTTGGCACTGTAGGATGAAAACAAAATCTTTTAACTAGCTTTGTATTTATACAATGAAAAAAGGACTTTCTACCATGTCTCGCTTAAATCGATGTTTGCTTACTCGACGTGGGTAAGTTGGTAGTAGAAAAACTATCTGCACTGTAAAAAGCAAGTTTAAAACGAGCTAAGATATTTACGCACCTAAAACAACGCGAAGAGCTTTTCCTTTGGTTTAAAATAAAGCTCACACCCATTAGTTTAATTAATGATCTCTAAATTGGCTTTAACACGTTATGGGGCAGATCTGCGTTACGACGATCTACCCCGTCAGTGTGATCACCAAGCGACGTTGTACAGTCCTGTGTTGATTCCTGATTAATGACAGAATTTGGACAACATGGAATAGCGTGTTGTCGAGTGTTACAACACTCTCCCTCTCGAACCGCACTCCTTTAATAGGAAACTCCTATCAAATAGATAGGAACAGACGAATTTCCTAAACCGCTCCGATGTTGCAATATACCTCCATCGGCGCAAAACAGCGCTTAACCTTCTAAAAAAGAACAAGTTAAGAGAGAGCGATATTATGATTAACACGACTATCAAGCCATTTTCAGCAACGGCATTCAAACAAGGCGACTTCGTAGAAATCACAGAGCAAGACGTGAAAGGTAAGTGGGCAGTCTTCTTCTTCTATCCAGCCGATTTCACATTTGTATGTCCAACAGAGCTTGGTGACCTKGCAGACCATTACGCAGAGCTWCAAKCRCGTGGCGTAGAAGTGTACTCAGTATCMACAGATACTCACTTTACTCACAAAGCATGGCACGACAGCTCAGACACAATTGGCAAAATCAATTACTACATGGTTGGCGACCAAACGGGCAACATCACCAATAACTTCGGTGTGATGCGTGAAGGTCAAGGCCTTGCAGACCGCGCAACGTTCTTAGTTGACCCAGAAGGCGTGATTCAAGCAATGGAAATCACAGCAGAAGGTATTGGCCGTGATGCAGAAGACCTAATGCGTAAAGTCAAAGCAGCGCAATACGTAGCGGCTAACCCAGGTGAAGTTTGCCCTGCAAAATGGAAAGAAGGTGAAGCGACACTTGCTCCGTCTTTAGACCTAGTTGGCAAAATCTAAGCGAGTATCTTAAGTTAGCGAATACCAACTAACTAAGAATGAGTTTAAACGGAAGTTTGAGTCCGTGTTACACGCCCCAATATCGCCTAGCGAATTGGGGCGTGTGCTTTTGTGGTAAAGCAAAGGGGCTGTTCCAAGTGATAAGCTAGCGGCGAGCTCGTAACTGTCCGTCACAAGTTTTTCTGCTTTTGTATCGCCACCTTATATTTATCTGATGATATAGTGCGGTTTCTTATCAATAGAGAGGGACGAGATAATATGGATAAATTTCTAGAGTTGCTGGCGACAAAGCCGAATGAAGTCATGTTTGAGCAGACGATGCAAGTGATTGACGAACATTTTGATTTTAACCCAGTCAGCTTTGTTAACGGAGAAACCGAAAACCAAGCAGGCCAAAATAATGGGTCTTGCAAGATTTTTGCTTTTGCTCAGAGACAGGGATTAGATGAGTCATCTACGCTGGCCTGTTTTGGTCAATTCTATCGTGATGACGTTTTAAAGAATCCAAATGGCAGCGATCATGCCAACATTCGCAACTTTATCCAACACGGTTGGGTCGGTATTCAATTCGATGGTGTTGCGTTAACAGCTAAGTAAGCCGTTGACATGATTCATGTCAAAATACAGGCTCATATACACAACCATCAGTAAACAATACTATCTTGCTCACCTTAGAGGTTAAGTTGAGCGAGATGCTATTATGTAATGACAGACTGAACTTGGTCACTTAGATAGAGGTATAATCTGACTTTAATTCCGTATTTTTGGAATGACTAAATGTAGGTCAAATTATACCTCCGTGAACTGAGTGGCTAATCGGTCGTAGTTCATGATGGTACAAAAATGCGTTAGCTAAGATCGAGTTAGCACACCACACCTTTGGACTATTATTTACCCGTGAGTTTCCTAGATTAGCAATTCATGAATAACTATTAGTATGGAAAGTTGCGTAACTTGGTGTCCAGTATTAATAATACGTAACGGCATCAACGTGAGCTATTTAAAGAGGTAGTTGGTACTTCTGTGAATTTATTAAGAAGAAAAAGGTAACCAACTACCAAAATAGGTCAGAGCCATCAATGCGTAAGTCCTATTATTATCTAGAACTGCTCACATTGACCTTGGCGTGTTTTTTCATCAAAAATATACTTGAATTGAGTTACACCCGAAAATACAAGATTCTCTGAACATGTCACGTATTCTGTAGTAGTTTGATCGTAGAAACCTACTTGTTTAATTGTATTGCCATATGAAATACCAATTGATGACAGAAATTTATTATTAGGAGTATATAGCTGACTTTGCTCTTTCTTTAGGAAGCCAAAGATTGAATCGGCAGCATAACCCCATCCCGCATCAAAAGCTGGGTAAATATCATTCAGAGAATCGTTCTGTAAGACGATTCTCTCTGGTGGGCTGTCAAAAAGTGAGGTGCAATACCCACCGTTTGATTGATATTTTCCATCCTCACTAAACATAAACGTGTAATTACAACCATAGGGTGCGTAAGTACCACGAGACGTAAGCATTTGGTACTCTTCTTGACCTATAATCATTTTAACATTTGATGCTGTCGGCCTGAATGAGTAGCCAATACGCCCGTTTGCATTAGTGTATGGTTTAATATGATTTGTGCCATCATATATCTTTATGTCTTCACCTAAATAATCTTCAATCCATATAGTGTCAGCGAAAGCAGCTGACGTAGATAGTGAAGCAAGGGTTGCTAATAGCGTTATATTAATTTTCATGACCAATTACTCCTAAAGGTATTTGCCCTTTGTTGGGCAGATAAAGTGTAGGTGTGCAGGTGCATATAGGTAGAGGAAAAATGTAAAACTATGTGTGTAAGTGGTGGTAAATGTTACGGTATATGTCTTGGGGGGGGGGGGCATAGGTTTTACTGTGGCAACAAGCCCACTAAAACTCACTTTTGGACAGAGATGAGTTAGCGCTACATGCAGATTTAGCCACTCAACGCGCTTGGATAAGATTCCATTTTTCTAGGGAATGGCGAAGAAACTTCTTTAGGCATGTGATTCACAATGGAGCTACAATCTTTTTTCATAGCTATAGTCACTGCCTTCCGATTTATTAAAGCCAACTTGTATTAAATAATCGCTATGCTCAGAGGTACTTGCCGTTGCTTTAAGCACACTTATTCCTCGACTTTTTATTAGCTCAGGGTTGGTTTGATAAAAATAGTAAGCCAGCTTTAAGTCTCGATATTCAGGAGTCACGTAATCTAGTGAAACGTTGAATACTCCATTATCTTGCTTAGTCCCGACTAGAAGACCGGCAATGGCGTTATTTCTTAGTAGATAAAATGCTGAGTTTCCTGCTCTCAATTCCTTTACGGTGGTCTGTTTTTCGATATCTTTAGCATTGGTTGAAACAAAATGCTCGAAGTATTCAGAATCGATGGTGGCCGCTACCAGTTTGAACTTATCTTTCGACCCCGCAAGCTGGTAAAGGTAGTAGACATTGATGCAAGCAATACCAAGATTCATCAACATCGTTGGATAAGAGTTAATAAAATAAGCAAATGCTGCAAACAGTAAGCAACCGATGAAGTTAATCACTCTTAGCTTGACTATTGATGTCATCGTTAGAGAGATAAGCACCACGAGCGATGCCAGATAACCAAACCATTCAACCCAATCAAATTCCATAGCACTGTCCTTGTGTCTTGGTTTTTTATAAAGATAGCAAATGACTCATCACTCAGTCAGATCTCGCTAACAGTTATATCAACCTTGTCACAATCAGGCCTCAAAATGGCACGCGACTTGTTCTCTAACGTGGAGACCAACCTCGCTTTTGGACAGGAGCTTGTTAGCGATCTTAGTAAATAATGACTCACTCCATGTATTGCAAGCTCAAGTCGCTTATCTTGGTGTTCAGCATGTCTGGAGCTGATCATTCTCTAGTAATGAATAGAACTAAGGCCTCGTGTTTACGAGGCCTTAGTATTTTTGAGTGTATCGATCGTTAACGAGACACTAGCGCATTAGCACGTTACGAGTGAATTGCTTCTTCAGGTAAGCACTATACTCAGAGTTAAACGGTTCAGTTGAGTTACTGCGCATCTCTTGTGAGATTAGTGCGTTAGATGCGTCGGCATCAGGGTGCTGTGGTGCTGTGCCAAACTCTGCGTTTAATGCGGTTTGAGTCTCGGCAGATGTTAACCAGTTAATGAAAACTAAAGCAGCAGCTTGATGTTGGCTGTTCTTTGCAACTGTAACGAAGTTACCGCCACCCGACATACCAAACTCAGGGATGTAGAATTTGATGCGATCAGTAATCGCGCCACGCTTTTGTAAACCGGCTAGGTGATCTTCCCAAGCCGGAGCTAGTGTGATTTCACCATCGTTGATACGAGTTAAGCTGTCTGCGTTAGATGCTGTGATCAGCATATCTTCTTCGTTTGTTTGGTACCAATCCCAAGTTTGCGCCCACGATTTTACGACTTTTTTATCAAGTTTGTCCGTCATATCGAACGTGCCTGATACATGACGAATGCTTGACTCGATGAAACGCTGACCTGCGCCACCGCCATTAGGATCATTCACAGCAAATGCCTTAGGGTTGCTTTTGATGTAGCTCTCCATCTCTTTGAACGTCTGTGGTAAATCAGATTCGCTGATACGGCTAGGGTCGTAAGCAAGTCCGCTTTGGTTGCCCCAAAACGTCACACCATAGCCTTGAGAATTAATCCCTTCTGCTGATTGATTCAGCTTCTTAATTTCTGGCAGTTTATCTAAGCTTAATAGAGTGTTTTCTAACTTGAATGTGTTTAATGCTGTTGGGCCAAGTGCCACGACATCCATAGAGCCCTCATTACGACGGCTTTCAGCTTGAAGCTTGTTGCGGTTACCATCGTGAGTGCCTTCAGGGATACGAACTTTAATCCCCGTCTCTGATTCAAAGCTTTTCACAAATTTTCGAAAACCAGGTTGAAGATACCAAACTGAGAAAGTTACCGAGCCCTCTTCTTTCGCTTGAGTTTCAATTTCTTCCCAGGTCATTGTATTTACATCGTATGCAAAGCTAGAAAATGCTGTGGTGCTTAGTAGTGCTGCTAGTAGAGTTTTTTTCATTGTATCCTCACGAAATTAAGCTTTACCTGTCGATTGAGACAAGTAGTTTCCTTTCAATAGACGTTCAATTAGTAACATCAGTAGTACATTTGGAATTACAAGGATCAGAGATACAACGGCAGCATCAGGCCTGATAAAGGAGTAACCCAAAAATGAATATAAGATGGTTGGAACCGTAATAAAATCAGGTGCACCAAGTACGTAGGACATGTTGAATTCCTCAATACTGATAACCAAACAGAAGATTGATGAGGCAAGTAAGCTTGGCTTAAGCATAGGCAAAAAGGCGTGCTTAAAAGTCCCAATTTTGCCTGCGCCCATGTCTGAACAGGCATCAATCAAATCTTGCGGAATGGCTTTAAAACCGGCCGACAAAATACGAATAGCATAAGGTAAAGCCAATACTGTGTGAGCGATGACAATGTTGACGTATGGGTCGGTTAACCCTAGTTCAAGGAGCATTGCACTGAAAAAGACTGCCAAAATCATTGAAGGCATAACCATAGGTAGCAGTGACACCATTTCAGCAAGCTTTTTGCCACGAAACTCCATGCGGCCAAAGGCATAGGCTGTCGGCATTGCTAGTGTTATGGTTAAAATAGCTACCGCAGGTGCAACCGAATAACTGTTGCGCAGCGCTTCAGGGAGGGAAGTATTTTCCCACACTTCAACCCAACGCCCAAAAGAGAGAACTTGTGGGAATAAGTCTGGGTAGCTCCACGGGTGGTTTGGATCCACAAGAGACCAGATGATAGCCATCGCAAATGGCACACCAAGCCACAGTAAGTTGACTAGCACAAAGAAGCCAATGGAAATCAACATGACCCATTGGGTGTTCGTTAAGTTGCGTAGGCGACTCATGATGCTTTCTCCATATCCACAACAACGCTTTTACGTGTAACAAATGGTTGAGTTAGTAAAGTTAGAACAACAGCGGATAAACCGGCTAGAAGCATAATGACCATCGCGATAACTGCCGAGTTTTCCCACTCGTAGTACTGAGTTGCGGTAATGTTCATTAACATAGCCAGTGAGTAGCTACTGCGTGAACCAGCTACTGAAGCAAATGAGAAGTCACCGAGAGCGCCAATGAAAATTAGAATAGACGCTGCTTGTAATGCTGGAATCGTTAATGGAAAAATCACCTGACAGAATCTTGCCCAGCGAGTTGCGCCAAGGTCTAGAGCTGCATCCATTAGATCGCCTCGAATGCTCGCAATTGAACCGCTGATCAGGATTAATGCGAACGGTAAGTTTTTCCAAACTTGCAGCACCACAATGCTCCAGCCGAACTTGTCGTTAGACAGGCGCATCGGTTTATCAATAATACCGAGAGCTAATAGTGACTCGTTAAAAATACCGTGATAAGCGATCACGTTCATCAGTAAAAATGCTGCAACGAGCCCAGGAACAAACATAGGTGCACGTAAAACACCAATAATGGCAGGCTTACCCGGCATAGGCTTATGTAACCAAAGCGCAATAGGGTAGGCGAGCATAACTGCGCCTAATGTACCGAGTACTGAAGTTCTTAGAGAGTAAGCCACCGAGCGCCATAGAATAGGGTCACTCAGAGTGGTTTGCCAGTATTCAAAAGTCGCATTGGTTTCGCCCATCACACTAAACAAACCAAAGCTTTGCGCGACCACCACGTAGAGCGCGCTTCCCATGAGCAAGGCAATGGTGCCTACTCCGGGAATCAGCAATAAGTAGGGTTTTAGATTCATGCTCCAACTCCCTCTAAGAAACGAATACCAAACTCAGGCAGTTTGACGTGAATGGTTTCACCTTGGTGAGCTGAAACTCGGCCACTCAGCTGTAAACGGATTTTTTGTGGAGTCTCTGTCCCAATCCAACCAAATACGTCCAAGTTATTGCCTTGGAAAGCCGATGATTCGACTTTGACTTCAAAGCTGTTCGGTTCGCCTTTCTTACAAATTTCAGCGTCTTCTGGACGCCAGCAAAGAAAGATCTCACTCGCTTGTGGTTCCTCTGCGGACTCAATGATGAATTCACCCATGTTGCAGCTCACGCGGTATTGGTGGCTCTGTGAAGTTGGCTCAACATAAGCTTGGTGGATATTTGCAGCGCCGATAAAGTCTGCGACAAAGCGATTCGCTGGGCGGTAATAAATATCTTCAGGTGTCCCTATTTGTTCAATGTTGCCACCGTTAAGTACGACAATTCGGTCACTCATTGCCAACGCTTCAGCTTGGTCGTGCGTTACATAGATAGAAGTTAGATTATGCTGACGTTGCAGCTCTTTTATTTCGAAACGTACACCTTCACGCATTTTCGCATCAAGATTAGATAATGGCTCATCAAATAGGATGATGTCAGGACGAGTCACCATCGCACGAGCCAGTGCTACACGCTGTTGTTGACCACCTGATAGTTGTGCTGGCAGCTTATCCTTGTGCTCAACGAGACCAACCTGAGACAAGATTTCAGCTAAACGACGTTTTTGCTCATTTTTGTCGATTTTCTGTTGAACCATACCGAAACAAATATTGTGTGAAACACTTAGATGTGGGAATAAAGCATAGGATTGAAAGCACATTGCCGTCTCGCGCTTTTCTGGTGGAATTCGGTTTACTACACGCTCGTTCATCAAGATTTCACCTGATGTTGGCGTTTGGAATCCGCCGATCATTTTTAGCAATGTTGTTTTGCCACAACCACTTGGGCCAAGCAGAGTGACAAATTCGCCTTGTTCTACAGAGAAAGTGATCGCTTTAGACGCGTAAAAGTCACCATAAGTTTTAGTAACAGAACGAAGTTCCAAAATTGCCATGATTAACCTTTTTGTGAAAGTTTAAATTTGTAGTTAGATTATTTGTAGTTTATTTCAGTTTTGTTATTGAGCGGATTTTTTTACGCTAAAATCACTTGTCGATCACAGAAAGTTTAATAAGTAATTGTTTTAAAGTGTGTTTTGTTTTTGGGTTTTTGTTGCATTTTGTTTGTTGACAGTAAGTGTTATATCTCTGTATTCTACATTAACCTTTTTCATATAACTTAATGTACGGTGCTCTATGTTTACTTTTAATGTGGCGAAAACGGGAAAAGTGCTAGTAAATAGCCATAGAGGTGACTGTATACGCTGCCCCGAAAATACCATGCCAGCATTCATTAGTGCCGTTGAGCGAAATACCAGCTGTATCGAGATCGATATCGCAATGACAGCAGATGAAGAGCTGGTGGTGATCCATGACCCAAGTGTTAACCGCACTTCTAATGGGTGTGGCTATGTAGAACAAATGACGTTAGCAGAACTAGAAGCTTTGGATTTCGGTAGTTGGTTCCACTCGTCATTTGAAAGTACGCCTATTCCTAAATTTAACGCAGTGCTTGAATGGGCGATTGAACATGACGTTGGGTTAATTGTTGAGGTGAAACAAAGGCGAAACCATCACCGTTTTGCTGAAAAGTTTGCAGAATTGATCGAACACACTCCGAATTCATCAGCGTATATCCAACTACTGGGGTTTGACCATACTGTAATTAATCTGGTGAAAACTCGTTTGCCGGACATTCAATTGCAAGCCGTGACGTTAGCTCGCTATCAAAATCAGTTAAATGCCGTATTGGAATCAAATGCTTCTGCTGTGTGCGTGGAATACCCTTATACAACGCGAAGTGTGCTCGAAGATTATAAAAACTCGGGCTTAGTCACACGTTTGTATTTACCAAACAAAGATAAAAATATGAAACCAACTCAATGGCTTAATCAATATTATGGCTACGACGTACATAGTGACATTATTCAATGGTTGCGCGAAGGTCTCATTGATATGATTAGCCATGACGATATTGATATGCTGAAAGAGCTAGTACAAGAAGCGGGTATGGAGGCGATTTAACGCCGCACTTTTTGACTGATTATGCACTATCTACATAACTAATAATGCACGACTGAACCATAAATAGAGAATAGCTGAACATGTTAACTCCGATAAAACCATTACAACTAGAATTGACACCAGGACAGAAGAAGTTACTGGCGGTTTGTCGACAGCATAGCTCAGTACCGCGTGCAAAAATTGTTGAAAAAACAGGTTTGCGTAGTGGTTCTGTGACTAGCATTTCTAAAGAGTTACTGGCAATGAACATGATCAAAGAAGGGCCAAGAGAGAAAATTGGCCGTGGTCAGCCAATCATCCCTTTACAGTTGAACCCATATGCAGCTTTTTCATTTGGTATCGCCTTCCATATTCATAGGATTGAAGTGGGTTTGGCAAATTTCTGTGGTGAAGTGATTGATACTGAAATCATCGATTACGCTGAAGAGGCACCCATTGTCGATGTACTGAAGAATATTAAAACTCAAATCGACGTACTAGTGGATAAGCACAAAATCCAACATGCTCGAATTCTTGGTATCGGTGTATCTATGCCGGGGCCTTCAGAGGGTGACGGAAAATCGATTCGTACGATTGTTCAGATGGAGCATTGGCGCGATGTCGATTTAGCCACGGTTTTTGGTGATGTGTTCGAGTGGCCAGTTTGGATTGATAATGACTGTAACGTTGCAGCCGTTGGAGAGTTTTATTCTGGTCAGTGGCCAGAGGTAAGAAATATGGTGTTGTTCGAATTAGGCCATGGTGTGGGTGGTGGTGTGATCATCAATCGTAAACTTTACCGTGGTAGCCGCCATAATGCCGGTGAAATCGGAACGTACTTTAACCTGCTAGGTGAAGAAAATAAGCCAACGATCCGTGGCTTATTGGATCAATTAGTCGCGTCAGGTTTAGAGCTAGATGGGCCTGAAGATATTCCCGGTTTGGAAAATGCGGTAGTGGCTGAATGGGTTCGATTTGCTGCTATTCAATTAAAGCCAATGCTGGTCCTGACGCTAGGCTGGTTTGACCCAGACTGTGTGATCATTGGTGGTTCTTGCCCACAACATATCAGCCAAGCCCTTATTGATGAAATGGCGCTTGAAAAAAATTGGGTCGAGTTTGAACGTTCGTACCCAATGGCTCAGTTTTCCCCTTCAAAAATTGGATCGTCGCTAAATACCTATGGGGCATGTATGTTCCCTGTATTTCGCACGCTAGGTATTTAATAAAAACATCGGATAATTGTTATGAAATATGCACCAAGTGTGGGTGTTAAGTTCCATGAAAATGGAAGTGTAAGAACATTCCCAGGAAACACCTTTATTTGTCATCTTAATCAATCGTTACCTTTAATTGACGAATTACGTTGGGCACAAAATCAGCTTAAGTCTATGAACTGCGGAAATAAATTCGCTTTTCTTCCGATTGAAAGTATGCATATGACGGTATTTGAAGGCGTATGTGATCAGGTTCGTGAAGCGCATAAGTGGACATCGAAATTAGACCTAGATGCTGAACTTTCAGCAACAACCGATTTATTTGCGACTAGAGCAAGCCTAGTGGGTGCGCAGGGTGGTTTCGAAATGATGTTTGACTACGTTTACAACTGCCCGATTGGTGGTACTGCAATCCGCATTAAACCGGCGAATGAGCAATCGGCCCAAGCGCTTAAACAGTGCCGTGAAGCCTTAAAATTAGCGACGGGCATCAGTGTTCCGGATTTCGACGATTATCATTTTCATATTACATTAAGCTACCGTGTTATTGAGCTGGAAGAGCAAGATAAGAGCGAAATTGAACAAGTCACACAAAATATAAGTGAACGTATGAGTCAGTCTTTTGGAAGATTGACTCATGGACCCGTTGAGTTCTGTACTTTCCAAGACATGTTTAAATTCACACCTGTACTTAAATTAGTCTAACCTTTCATTCGCTCCTATAAAGTGAACGTTAAATACGGCATCAATCTCATACAAGATTATGTTTTTCCCAGATTTTTGGGCGTTTCTTAATATGTAACACAGCGTCTATTCCAATATTGGAAGTAGCTAAACATCAACATTCTTAGCCGCTTTGAACAGTGATACCGATGGCATTATCTGTAAAGCGGCGCTTCGTTGAATGATCAGTGCCAGTTCATCTGGCATTACACCTTTTCCGTTTCATAAAGACTTTTCTCGAACTGCACTCCTTTAATAGGAAACTCCTATCAAATAGATAGGAACAGACGAATTTCCTAAAACTCTCCGATGTTGCAATATACATCCATCGGCGCAAAACAGCGCTTAACCTTCTAAAAAAGAACAAGTTAAGAGAGAGCGATATTATGATTAACACGACTATCAAGCCATTTTCAGCAACGGCATTCAAACAAGGCGACTTCGTAGAAATCACAGAGCAAGACGTGAAAGGTAAGTGGGCAGTCTTCTTCTTCTACCCAGCAGATTTCACGTTTGTATGTCCTACAGAGCTTGGTGACCTGGCAGACCATTACGCTACGC